>JBAYTT010000052.1:0-19569 GCA_041675485.1 Pelobacteraceae bacterium
CGATCAATCGACAGGGTCAGCCTGTCATTCAGCGTCAGCAGCTTTCCACCGGCAGTGATCTGGCCGGAATCCATGGCGCTGCCGTCAGCCAGACGATCCCGCGCATGGAGCAGGCCGAGGGAGGTGCTGTATTTCTTTGTTGCGTACGTTACTTTCCCTTCGGCGACGTCCCGCTCGGTGTCTACAGCCAGGTTTGACTGGCGATACAGGCTGGCGCTGGAACTGATAGTTTCATTGAGCCGGTAGATCCCTTCCAGGCCGAATTTGCGGGTCGCGCTTTCACTTCCCATCTGTTGGCCAAGTCCAAAGTCGCCCTGCTGTTCCCGGATATATGCCTTGCCGTCAAATGTTTTGGATGAGTGGGTCAGTTCAGCGAGGTAGGAATAGCCCCGCGTCTTTACCCCGGCGTTGTTCGATTCGGTGCCTGCCGCTTCGCCCCGCAGTTTTGTGGCATCGGTGATCAGTATCGTCGTATCGACACCAAACAGGTCGTTTTTCTGTTCACCCAGCCCTTCGTGAATATGGGACGCTCCGATCTTCAGCCGTTTGTCGAGCAGTTTGACGCCGACCCGGCCGCCGTAGGTATAGTCGCGCCCCGCATCGGATAACGCCTCATATTCCGCCACAATGGTGATCGGGTTGAAATTTTCGTCCTTGCTCATTATCGGCTGTTTGAAGAATATCGTACCGGCATCGTAGTCGATGGCGTAATCGACAAACCGTGACATGGTACGGGATGAGAGGACCAGTTCGCTGCGGAAGCGGTCACGGGTGACAATGGTGATCTTGTCGGAATTGATGACGAGCGGACGGCGTTTGAGGCGATAGAGACCGGATGTGCCGTCGCCCGGGATCTCGTCACGCTGGTACACCTGGGTTGATTCGGCGGCAAAGCCGTTTGCCTCAAGGTATGTGCCTTGATACTCGCTCTTTCCTCCTGTCATGCGCCTGCTGTAGCGTGAAAGTTCGGTCATCGACAGACCGGTGTCATAATCGCCGAACATGGCGTAGAACTGATCCCGCTCGATTTTCAGGTAGAGTTTTTTACTGCTGGCTGCGTCGTACTGCTGCTGGGAAGAGTCGCCATAGAGAGTATAGTAGGAATCCGGATCGATATGCTGAAACAGGCTGGCTCCGGTGTCCCGCGAACTTTTGGTGTTGTCGTAGGACATCGTCAGGAGCCATTCTCCCTTGATCTGCCCCTTGGCGAAGAAGGCTATCCGGCCATCCTGATAAAAATCCTCTTTTGCTTCGCCCGCCTTGAGGCTCTCCATGTTGCCTGATGCGGTATTGTACCCCGCAGTACCTTCGGCGAGGCCGACCAGGATCCAGTCACGCAGTTTCGGTTTTACATAGACGTCAGCTTCAGCGCTGGCTGAGTTGTAGCCGAGAACCACGGTGAACGTGCCGCTGGAGGTAACCGGCTGGAACCGTATCCACCCTTCAGTATCGACCTCGGCCACGGCTCCTGCGGTCAGGTCGTCAAGCGTCATCTTCTCCTTCTCGTTGACAAACGGCTTCAGCGTGCCGTCCTTGACGTGAAGGCGGGCGGAGCCTTTCAACAGGGTGCCACCGGCATCGAACAGCTCCACACGGATCCGGACCGGGGCAGCGCCATCCGCCACATTTCCCGCAACGTCCGCTATCCTGATTCTCGCGATCTCTCCGGTACGGATAACCCGTGCCTTGTTGCTGAAGCGTGCATTGCCGAACGGATCGACCCCCTTGATTTCGACGCTATGGGTGCCGGGATCGCCAAAATCAACGCCGATGAAACTGTAGAAAATCGTGCCGTTTTCAGGCTCGGTTGCACGATAGCCGATACGGTCTGACGCTATCTCGACGCCATCCACCAGAAGTTTCGGCAGTAGTGACGCGTCAAGGCGCACCTGGACGGAATTGATCTTTTCAAGCAGGGTCTCTCCATCCCGCGGGCTGAGCACTCCTTTGGCCGTGCCGGCGGAGAGGGGCGGCACTTTTGCTGGTGCCGGTGAAGATGCCGGTGC
This sequence comes from Pelobacteraceae bacterium, assembly GCA_041675485.1. Classification (GTDB taxonomy): domain Bacteria; phylum Desulfobacterota; class Desulfuromonadia; order Geobacterales; family Pseudopelobacteraceae; genus JACRCG01. The sequence continues at coordinate 2,007 of JBAYTT010000052.1, forward strand.
CGTTCCGGCAAGAGACGGCGCCGCAGCGGAAGAGGGCGAAGAAGTTTCTGTCGGGCTTCCGGCAGCCGCGGAAGTCCGTCCTTCTGCAACGCCATGTTCCGAAACGGCAACTGCTTCGTCCGCATCTGCTTCTGCCTGCTGCGAGCCGCTGAATTCCTTCAGCATCTTGATGGAGGTGGTCTCCGCGATCCGGTCTGCAACAATTGTGACCTCGACCCGACGATTCAACCTACGTCCTGGTGAGGTGCGGTTTGACGCGATCGGTTTGAATTCGCCCTTGCCGTCGAGGGTCAGTTGCTCCGGGGTGATATGCAGCGCCTCCATCAGATAGCGCCCGACACTTTTGGCACGATCGAGGGAAAGTGCCGTATTGTTCTTGTAGATATGTCTGCTGCGCCGGGCGATCGGAACATGGTCGGTGTGCCCGGTAACGGTGATGCTTCTTGTTTTGAGTGATTTGAGGATTCGAGCCAGCTCATCGAGTTGTGCCCTGTCAAATTCTGACAGTTCCGCGCCAAAGGTCGGGAAATGTGGTCTGACGACAACATCAGGCATGGGAATCGTGTCCGTCGTGATAACTTTCCTTACGGACGTTTCGGCCGGCGGCGTCAACCCCCTGGTACCTTTCGGTGTCGTAAAGGCGAGATAGGCGCTGGCAGGCAGTTCCCGAGCCTCGGCCTTGTCCGCGGAAGCCCTGAAGGTGAGTCGTTGCTCCCATCCGGCAGAAACAGCACCCAGGGTGAATAAAAGTTTTTGACCCTGAACGTCCGGATCTGCAACCGGCTGGCCCGCTACTGCGCTCGTACCGGGAAGATACGTTGCTCCTTCCGGTAATTCCACCGAGAGACGCACTTCACTGAGCGGCACTTTTCCTCCCTTCATGGCGGCGGAATACACAATGGCGGTGCCGTCAATACTGTTGCCCAGTTCAATGGCCATGCGTGCCGGAGTTGAGGGGAGGGGGGGCGGCAGCGCCGCTTCCCTTTGTTCTGCCGGAGCGGACTTACCGGTCTCTTTCACTGTTTTTGTATTCTGCGCATGGAAATCGACCCGCCAGAGCGTTCCTCCCTGCACTTCGACGAATTGGGAAAATGCCCGTCCGGCAAACCGGCTGTTTTCAGTGCAGGGAAGTGCCGCATAGCCGTCGGGAAGCGAATCAAGATCCATCTGCACCACATGCAGGCCCGGCTTGACCCCTTCAAAGTGAAACAGTCCTTCCTTGTCACTGGCCACAAAACTGCCATCTTCAAGGTACACCCTCACTCCTTCCAGGCCATGCAAAGGCTCTTCGCCATTTTCCGGACAGGCGCCACTGGTGACCCGCCCCATCAGGGTGCTTCTCGTACGCAGCAAGTCATCGCGAACCTTGATTGCCGCCCTGGCTATGTTGGATGCCGGAGTGTCACTGCCGGAGGCAAAGGCCAGGTTGGTTGTTGACCCGATCGGTGTGCCGGCGGTCACCTCCGCCACGAATTGGACGGCATAGTGTGCTTCCGGTGCAAGGGTGCCGACAGAGAAAATAATGGTTTTGCCATCGGTTGAGACGTATGGGTCCGCAACTGCTGCTCCGGCGGAGGTTGCCGACCCGCGCCGGATACGAAATCCGGGAGGCATGGCATCAACCAGTTGTACGTTATGAGCCGGAAGGAATTTTGAAATATTGGCAACCGAAAGATCGAATGTGATGAATTCGCCGGGAGCAACCAGATCCTTGCCGGCGCTCTTGGTAACCCACAGTCCCTTTTCAACGGGATCAAGAGGCACGTCAATCCGGATGGCCGGACCCTGGCTGAGCGGAAACTTTTCACCACGCGAACCGGTTACCGTTACGAAAGGGGCTCCGGGAAGCCTTTGGAGTGCGGGTGTCGCAACCGTCGAGGGGGCGGTATAGCCGGCCGGGGCCTTGATGAAGTAACGGTATGTCCCCGGTTCAACATACGGGAAACGGTAGCCGCCAGCAGGGAAAACATAGAGCTTGCCGGAATCATCCCGACCGCTCCCCCCCGAGACTATTGTTGACGGATAGCTGCTGAAACCGTCATCCCCCATAACCCTGGCTTCTGTGGTGCATTGTGTCAGCGGTGAAACCGACAGCGGTTCCAGAGACGCGTCACACAATGTTACCGGGACCCCGTCTATCGGCGCTCCGGTTTTTGAATCGAAGAGCAGTCCGAACGGATCGACGAGAATTGCCGCAGCCGTCGTATCGCTGCCGTCGTACGGATCGGTAAATGTTGCCGATATACTGCTTCCCTGGATAACCTGCAGGGTGCCGTCATACTTCACCCCCGTACCCTGGCTGGTGGAAATATATCCGGCAAACACGCCGGTGGCCGGACCGGTTTCCGTCAGGCGAATGACTTCGATGTCCCCTGTTTCCGGAACGGTTACCGTGACCATAATCGCTTCGCGAACTGAATCGTCGGCGTTCATGTCCAGGTCTGTTACCCGTATGAAGACCGGGTCATTTTGATGGTACTGGGTTGCGGATGAAAGAGGCGCCGGGTTCGACAGGTCGATGGCGGTTGGCGCACCTGTCATGCGCGGCTGAGCCAATGGCTGCAGCGGCAGTGCCGGGTCGGCGCCGGGAAGGTATGCGCCGCCGGCAACAGGAATGTTTTCGGCCTGCGGCAGGCTTGGCGCATACTGGAGAAACTCGATGAAGGCGGGAGTCGGCACTCTGACCTGGACCGATGCCGAGCCTTCGGAAATACCCGCTGCCTCCCGGAATGAAACCCGGGCAATATTGACAATCCTGGTGCCGTTGGGGGGTGGCGTTGCACCGAAGGCGGCACCGGCACACAACAGGGAAAGGAGGCACAGCAGTGCGAAATGCGCCATGCGCACCCCTGCTGCCGGTCTCCTCCCTGTCCCTGTATGTGTGGTGTTTCTGATCATGTGTTATCAAATAACCTTTGGTGCGTTAATTGATGGTGCAGCGATAAAACAGTACCAGAACGCCGGAAGGCGCTACCGTACCCAATCCGGGTGAACCGGGGTTGTAGGTGATCGTGTTGGCGGCGAAGGTGAGTCCGCCCGCACCTTCCGAGAGCGCCGTCGCTGCCGTGTATGCCGTTGCCGCTGCCGTGGCGTATTTGCTCTGTCCGGCGACATAGGTCAGGTAGGGCGGCAGTGCGTCGCTGATCTGCACGGTTGTGGCATTGCCGGCACCGGAGTTGGTGATGACGATCTTGTAAATCAGGCTGGTGCCGGGAGCGGCATTGCCGGTTGCGGCATAGGTGCTGCCGTTGTCCACGGAAACAAGCTTCTGCACCGAAAGTTGTGTCTTGTTGACCGTAATCAGGGTGTTGGCGCTGGTCCCGGTGGGGCCTGTGCCGGATTTTGCCGTACCGTTCGCATTGAACGTGCCGGTAACGAAGCCGGTATCAACCGAGCCGGATGTATAGGTGACGGAGAAGGTCGTGCGCTCGCCAACCACCTGACCGGCTGTGCCGGCTGTACCGGCAATGGCTGATGTCAGCGTGATCGTAACCATGTTGTAATTGGGGTCGCCCCAGACCGTTGCATTGGTTTTGCTGATGCCTGCGGCCGCTACGGTATAGGGGTTGCCGCCGATAACGATACTGTCGCCCGGAGCAATGCCGTTGACACTCCCTGCCGGGTCGGCCGGGTTGTACGCCACCTTTATGGTCGTTGCCCCGATCGGTGCAGCGGCTGACAGGGTGGTCGCTCCCAGGCTGAAGTTCAGCGGGGTAGTGGCACCGCCGGTTCCTGCCGGGTTCATGTTGCTGACATTGGCGGTACCCGACCCGAAGGTGTAGCTTTCAGGCCCGTTTGATGTTGCCGTGACAAAATAGGTTATGGTTGTCGTCTGCCCCTGGTTGATGGTCGCCGAAGACACCGTGTTTACGGTTACATTGGGCGCCCCCTGGACCAGCGTAACCGTCACGTCGGCCGATGCCGTTACCGGGGTTTGTGCCGCACCGCCGGAATCGTTGTAGCTTACGGTTACCCTGTTTTGAATCACCGTCCCCTGGGCGGTGCTTGCATCCGCTGCCGTCGGGATTGTGACAACTGCTGTTAGCAGCATGAACGCCATGACCAGCCATGTGTTCATTCGCATCTGTTTCATACTCATTTTCATTCTCCTCTCCTGTAATGTATCTGCTCATGTTCATTGACAGCACTTGGGGCTCTCCTGCCCGCCTGTGGAGGCGGCCGAAGGTCTACCCTGTTGAATCGAACCTGGCGGTTCTCCTGAAACACTCCCTTCATGTGGCTGTTCTCCTTTCCATGTTTGGTGGCACTTATTTGATGTGAACCATAAATCCGACAGTTCCGGTTGCTGATGGAGCAATGCTTTTAATCGTCCAGCGGATGTTGGTGTAATCACTCGGAGTTGAAATCCGTTTTTCCATCTCGCCCGAAGGAAGTTTCACTTCATAGGTGAGCTTGACCGGGGGGGCATAGGTCTTGCCGCCGTCATTGGAGAACGTAATTTCCGTATTCGTTCCGGTCGCACTATTGGCGACATACACCGTCCCCTTGGGCACGGGGTTGTTGATAACCGCATTGGCGGCCGGCTCGTTCCCCTTGTTGACGTATGTCAGTGTGTAATGGAGTACATCTCCGGATGTCGCTGCCTTGGCAGGCACTTTTTTGACGACCTTTTTTCCTTGTTCCATCACAACCACCTCTTTTTCAGTGGTAATCGAGACCGAAATATTCGGTTTTGCCCAGGCCGGCAGGCAGGTTGCTGCCAGTACAGCCAGGGAGAGCAGGGGTGCCGTTACACATCGAAATGACTTTTTCATCGTTGAACCTCCGGATCCATGTATTGTTTTTTTTGCTACAGGCCTTTCCGGGTCCAGAAAGTCCTGAACGGCACTGTAGTTGCTGATCAATTGTCAGAGTTTATTAAAACGATATTACGTTATGACATCACTTACGCTGTGGGGTTTTGCCTGAGAATTCCTGCTAACGCAGAAACATGTCGGCATTTGAGATGGTTGAACAGCTCTGGGGCATCTTCAATACCATCGAAAAGGCAATGCAGATACCGGGCCACAACAAACAAACCAATAATATTGATTAGTTATGTTGTTTTTGTGTTGAAGGGGGATGTGGCGCGCTGATAGTGGTGTCAGAATTTGATACAAGAAATTGATAGTTCAGAATAAATGCACTCGCTGTTTTACATATAATCGAAGATCGCAGCAGTGGCGGGTATGAGGCGGGCGAAGAGGGTTACTCCGACCCGAGGCGGCGGGTCCATTCCTTGAACGTATTATAGCTGACACCCATCAGCCGGGCTGCCTCGATTCTTTTGCCGCCGGTAGCGGCCAGGGCCTGCCTGATTCCCCAGGAGGTCAGGTGATCGATATGGGGGGAAGCCGGGGCATCGGAATTGGAATGTCCGGCATCCGTACATTGATTGGCTGGAGAGGATTGTCTGGCAATAATTGACTGGAGCAATGCCGGTGAGAGTTCGTCATTGGAGGTAATCAACGCTTCTAGTATGACATGGCGAAGTTCACGGATGTTGCCGGGCCAGGAGCCGTTCTGAAGGACGGCATACACTTCATCCGGAATAATCGGCATCGGTAGTTGATACTCACCGGTCACGTCCTGTACGAGATCGTTTACCAGACGCTGCAAGCCATCCTTGATGCTGCGCAGTGGGGGAAGATCTATCTGCAATCCCCGCAGGCGGTAATACAGGTCCTGGCGAAATCTACCTGCTTCAACCTCGATTTTCAGGGGGCGGTTGCTGGCAGAAATAATGCGGACATTCACGGGTATTGGCATTGTTTGACCAAGTGGCGTGACGCTGCGGCTTTCCACCGCCTGCAGCAGCGCAGCCTGGGTTGAGAGAGGAATTGCATCAAGGTCGTCAAGAAGGAGGGTCCCCTGGTGAGCTGCCTGGAAAAAACCGACCCGTTTGCGGTCAGCACCGGTAAAGGCACCTTTTTCGTGGCCAAACAGGGCGCTTTCCACAAGGTTTTCAGGTATGCCGGCAAGGTGGGCGGCTATGAATGGTTGATTCTTTCGCGCCGACAAACGATGGATGAAAAAGGCCAGGCGACTCTTGCCGGTACCGGTCTCCCCTTGAATCAGCAGCGGTACCTCGCAGCGCGTGGCAAGGGAAGCGCTTTCCACCGCCTGCTTCATGGCGTTGTCCGTGCCCAGGAATGCCTCCAGCGAACTGGTGCGCTCCGCTTTCAGTTTTTCCAGTTCATGGCGCTGTGTGATCGGTGCCGCGAGCCTGCAGACTGCGATCAAAAGATCGTCAACCACCAGCGGTTTCGGCAGGTAGGCGGAAACGCCCAGCTCGATGGCACGAATCAGATAGTCGGTTTCCGTGAAGGCGGTGCAGACGATGATCGGTAGTTCCGGATTGATCCCCCGCAACGTACGCACCATTTCCAGGCCGTCCATGACCGGCATCCGGATGTCGGTTACCACCAGGTCGGGGGTGAATTGCTTGAACTTTTCCAACCCCTGAAGGCCGTTCTCGGCTTCAATTACCCGAGCCTCGGTCAGTTTGAGCGAAAATGAGATCTGGGCGCGGAGCGCCGCGTCATCCTCGACGTAAAGGATCGATATATTCCCTAGGTCCATAGGTTACTCCCTTTTCGCAGCCGGAAGGGTGATTTGGAAAACCGTCTTGCCCGGTTCGCTTCTGTAGGACAGTTCGCCCCCCATCCCCTCCTCAACAATAAGCCGGCTCATGTAGAGGCCAATTCCGGTGCCGCCGTTTTTCTCATGGGTAGTAAAGTACGGCTCGAAAACCCGGTCGCCAATGTCCGGCGCAATTCCGCAGCCATTGTCGGAAACCTCGACGGTCACGTTCTGTGACGATCCGATGATGTCAACAGTAATGACGCCGGTTTCTTTGTGAACGGAAACTTCATGCATGAGCCTTTCCTGGATTGCATCGCGTCCGTTAATCAACAGATTGAGAATCACCTGGCGAAACTCGTTTTGATAGCCGGCGGAATAATGCTGCACGCCGAAGCCCTCACCCGTTATGATCGCTATTCCCTGATCGCGCAGTTGCCCCTCGACAAACGCAAGTGATTCCCTGATCTTGTCGTTGACGCAGAAGACCTCTTTCTGTTTGTCGGGGCGAAAAAACGTCAGAAACTCTTCTATGGTGCTGGTCATGTACGCGACCTGCTTCTGCGCCACTTCCAAAGCCTGATCGACATACTCGCGGCTGAGGCGATCGAGTTTCCAGGCTGCCGCCATATTCTGGACAATTACGCTTACCGTAGACAACGGCTGCCGCCATTGGTGGGCAATGGCGCCGACCATCTCTCCCATGGCAGCGTGGCGTGCCTGGCGGGCGAGGACCCGCTCTTGCGTAATCCGGCTCTGGGTTTCCCGTGCCACCCGTTCCTCAAGAGATGTATTGAGCTTTCTCAGCTGCTCTTTGGCCAGTTTCTGTTCGGTAATGTCGGTGAATATGGTGGCAAAACCGAGTTCACCCCATGGAGCAACCGAAATGGAAAAATGGCGATCAAGCGGTGCATAAAAAATATCGAAACGGCACGCTTTTTTGTCCCGCACAACCTGGGAATAATCAGACAGGTAGGGCACGGAGGCAGTCCCATACGCCTCCCGCGAAAGCATTCCGACGACATCAGTACGGTGCAGTCCCAGGATTTTTTCATACTGGTCATTTATCTCCACGATTTGATAATCGATGGGATTTCCCTCCGGATCAAGAATCATCTGATGGAGGGCAACCCCCTCAAACATGTTGGCGACCAGCAACTGGTAGCGCTGCTCACTCTCCTGCAACCTTGCTTCAAGTCCTGCAACGGTACCTCTGCCGACCGGAACGAGCTCCAGAAGCCTGAGGTGGAAGACGGCAACACTGTACAACAGCCCGGTGACCAGCAGTGTTGACGTGACCATGCTGAAGCCGTTAACCGGAGTCAGGGAAAAGAATTCAACCGCCATCGGCAGTATGGTGGCGGCGATAAGCAGAATAAACCGGGAGCGTTCTCCCGGAGGCGATCGCAGGCAACCAACGGCAAACAAGAAAGTGGCCGCGGTATTTGCGAGCAGGACATAGACGACGTGAAGGCGGAAAAGTGGACCATCCGTATAACCGAGCAGCACCATTCCGTTACTCGGGACAAGATGAAAACCGTGACGGAACAGAGCGGGCATGATGCCGGTCAAGGAGAAGAGGGCTGCCAGTATTTCGGGAATAGATATCAGCAGAAGGCGTGGGCGGGTGAGCCAGGAGCTGAAACCGGCTGTTTCACATCCCAGGGCAACCACCGACGGGACCAGGAGTGCGACAATGGCGGTCGCAAGGCGGAAACAGAGAATCTTTAACCACAGTTCGCTGGATGCCGTGTTGATGGCGTAACAGAGCGACCAGCCGGACATGGCGATCGTGATCCCCAAAAGAGGCAGTGCTGCGGGCAGGGTGCGCCGCCGCCATGCATACAGCGCCAATCCCGCATTTACGAGTGCAGACATCAGCGGCAAAAGAATGTATGGGGTATAGTATAAGGGCATGGATGACCTGCGTCTTTTCCGGATCAGCCAAAAACGCGTTACAAGGTTGCAAGGATTCCGCACTATAGCGGCATGTAAAGCAATAATCAAACGATATTGGAATGTTATTGCTGCTGACGTGCCTGTCGTGCCATAAAGCTGAAACAGCGGTTGTGCGGCGCCATTCAAATGAACCCTGTTGCGCAAAAGTACTTGATACTCTGGCAATAACGACTACAATGCCCCTCTATTTACCCCTATTAAGGAGGCCCTGTGACTATTTCAACATATCTCCTCGTGTTTTGTTCGGGAATGATAACCGGCATGATAATCCTGTTTCTCGCCCGCAAGATCCATTCGGGAGAGAATATCGATATTATCGGGGCGCTTGGCCGACTGTTTACGCTGGCGGTCAGAGCTGTGCGCGGGACAGCAGACGCAAACGGGGTTCAGGGTGAGGGGAAAGCAGGACCGCCCCATGCCGTTGATCCGCGTGAACAGAACCTGTACGATTCCGCGCAGACAATCAGGAATATCCTGCTGGTTCTGGCGACAAATATTCAGCGGACCGGCAAGGCGGCCACTGATTCTTCCACGATGCTCGGGGATGTGAAAAGCGCTATCAATACGTCGGAACTGCCGACGGACCTGGGTGAGGCTCATTCTCTTTTGATGAAGGAGATTGATCGCGTGATTACAAGTAACGCGGTATTGAAGGGTGAACTGGCCAAATCCCAGGAGGTGCTGTCGGAACAGCAGCATCAGATCGAAGACCTGCGCACGGCGGTGCGGATAGACGGTCTGACCCAGTTGGCCAATCGCGTCTATTTTGATGAGAAGCTGAATGAAATGATCGTGCTGCGCAAGCGGTACGGTGATCCGTTTTCACTGATGATGATTGATCTCGATAACTTCAAGGATATCAATGACTGCTACGGGCATCCTGCCGGTGACCGGATTTTGAAAGGGGTCGCGCTGAAGATTAAGGCTTCTCTACGGGGAAGTGACTTTCTTGCCCGTTTTGGCGGCGATGAATACGCACTGATACTTGTCAAAACCGACCTGAAGGCGGCGACGGAAGTCGCCTGGAAACTTTGTGAAGAGGTGCGGGGAAGCCGCTTTCTTCTTGATGACGCCATGCTTTGCATGACGCTTTCGATCGGCCTTGCCGAAGCATCCGAACAAGATACCGATGATACGCTGCTGAAGCGCGCCGATGCAGCCCTGTACCGCGCCAAGGCTGCCGGACGCAACGGTGTCTCGGTTGCCGAGACAGCGTAAAAGAGGAGGGAAGTTATCCATAGTTTTTGACTTCCACCGTCCATCTGTGCTATGAATGTCCACTTTTTCATAAATTTGTGCCGTTTTCGGCCAAACAGCAGCAAAACGTCGCCGTTTTCTGTAAATTCAACCAGGAGGTATTCTTATTATGTTTAAAGGAAGCATTGTCGCCATTGTGACGCCATTCAAGAAAGATGGCGCGGTAGATTTCGAAAAACTCCGTGAGTTGGTCGAATTTCAGATTGAAAACGGTACCGATGCCATCGTTCCCTGCGGCACCACCGGTGAAGCCTCGACGCTCGATTACGACGAGCATCTGGCCGTTGTCAAGACAGTGGTCGAGCAGGTGGGCAAAAGGGTTCCGGTCATCGCTGGCACCGGCTCCAACAGCACCGCCGAGGCGATCGAGATCACCCAGAAAGCCAAGGAAGTGGGCGCTGACGGCGCTCTGCTCGTGACCCCCTACTACAACAAACCGACCCAGGAAGGGCTCTACCGCCACTACATGGCTGTTGCCAATGCCGTGGCACTGCCGCAGATCCTGTACAACGTACCGGGCCGCACCGGCGTCAACCTGCTCCCCGAGACGGTTGCCCGCCTGGCCGAGCACACAAACATCGTTGCCATCAAGGAAGCGACCGGCTCGCTCCAGCAGGGCTCCGAAGTCATCGCCCTGTGCGGCGACAAGATCGACGTCTTCTCCGGCGACGATTTCATCACCTTCCCGATGATGGCCTGCGGCGCCAAGGGTATCATCTCGGTGCTGGCCAACATCATGCCGAGAACGGTGGCTGACCTGGTTGACGCCTTCTTTGCCGGCGACATGGAGAAAGCCCGCCAGCTGCACCTGCAGACCCTCAAAATCGGCAGCGCCATGTTCATCGAGAGCAACCCGGTGCCGGTCAAGACCGCTCTGGAACTGATGGGCAAAGCATCCGCCGATGTCCGCCTCCCGCTCTGTGAAATGGGTGCGGCCAACAAGGAAAAACTCGCTGCAATCATGAAAGAGTACAAGCTGATCTAATCTATTAAATCATGAACCGCAAAGACGCGAAGTACGCAAAGAAAAATCTGATTACCAACCGACAGTCTTTACACAAACCGGCTTAAGGTTTTTCTAAATTTCGTATTTGATTCTCTTTGCGCTCTTTGCGTCTTTGCGGTTCAAATAATCCTGGAGTTTTTATGATAAAAGTAGCTGTTTGCGGTGCCGCGGGACGGATGGGGCAGCGCATTATTACTTCCATAATTGAAGCAGAAGGGGTGCAGTTCTGCGGCGCGCTGGAGCGTCCGGGACATGCCCAGATCGGTCAGGATGCCGGTCTGCTGGCCGGGTGCGGCCCAACCAACGTCCTCATCACTGACAGCCTCAACGCCGTCGTTTCCTCCTGCGATGTGCTGATTGACTTTACCTCCCCCAAGGTTTCGCTAAAAAACCTGGAGATGTGTGCACTGCACAAGAAGTCAATCGTTATCGGCTCCACCGGCTTCACTCCGGAAGAGCGCGAACTGGCTGCAGAACTGGCCAGGGATATCCCGGCGGTACTGGCTCCGAACATGTCGGTCGGCGTCAACGTCTGCTTCAAGGTCTTAAAAGATGTCGCAAAAACCCTCGGCGATGATTTTGACGTCGAGATCGTCGAACTGCACCATAACAAGAAAAAAGACTCACCGTCAGGAACTGCCGTGCGCATGGGCGAGGTCGTTGCTGAAGCGCTGGGACGGGACTATAACAAGGTGGCCAACTACCACCGTGAAGGCATCTGCGGCGAGCGCACCAAGGAAGAGATCGGCATGCAGACCGTGCGCGGCGGCGACATCGTCGGCGAACACACCGTCTACTTCATCGGCATGGGTGAGCGGATCGAAATATCCCACCGCGCCATGTCCCGCGACATGTTCTCGCGCGGCAGCGTTCGCGCAGCAGCGTGGGTTATCGGCAAAAAGCCGGGGCTGTACGACATGCAGGATGTGTTGGGATTGAAGTAAAGTAGAAAAGAGGATAAGGACATGGCTACTACGTATCGTGAGAAAATAATCGCAGACATAAACGATATTCCGGATGCAAAACTGCCCCAGTTCTACACGGTTCTCCACACCATCAAGCAGCAACTGTTTCAGAAATCAGAGCCCGAAAAAACAACTACTGGAACTCGTACATTGGGGAGTGCCAAGGGACTGATCAGTATCGCAGACGATTTCAACGCACCGTTACCGGATGATATTACGAATGAGTTCTATAAGTGAAGTTTCTGCTCGATACACATACCTTTCTCTGGATGATTGCCGACGATGAAAAGCTGTCCGGAGCTGCCAGAAAATGTATTCTCGACAGGAAATCAAAACTTTATCTGAGCAGTGCAAGTGTTTGGGAAATTGTTATTAAAACCAGCATTGGTAAGCTGACATTGCCTGATCATCCGCAAACATTCATCAGCAAGCAGCTTACAGAAAATTTGATTGACGAGCTTCCTGTCACCATTAAGCACGCCTTCCAATTGCATCAGCTCCCGTATCACCACAAAGATCCCTTTGACAGGATGCTGATTTCCCAGGCTCAATCGGAGAAATTGTCAATCCTGACTGCTGATAGTCTATTCGCCAGTTATGACGTAAAAACCATTTGGTAAGAAAAATTATTTATTACGTAAGGAGTATTAACCGAAGATGGCAAAAATCAACGACAACTACCTGAAACTGAAAGCCGGCTACCTGTTTCCCGAGATCGGCCGCCGTGTGCGCGCCTTTGCCGAAGCCAACCCGACCGCCAAGGTCATTCGTCTCGGCATCGGCGACGTTACCCGCCCGCTGGCACCCGCTGTCTTGAAAGCCTTCCACGACGCCGTGGACGACCTGGGTACGGTGGAAAACTTTGCCGGCTACGGCCCGGAGCAGGGGTACGACTGGCTGATCAACGCCATCATCGAGAAGTCCTACAAGCCGCTTGGCGTCTCGTTGAAGACCGAGGAGATGTTCATCTCCGACGGCTCCAAGTGCGATTGCGCCAACATCCTCGACATCTTTGCCATGGACAACATCGTTGCCATCGGCGACCCGGTCTATCCGGTCTACAACGACACCAACGTCATGATCGGTCGCACCGGCGATGCCGACGACAAGGGGTATTACAAGGGCGTCGTCTACATGCCGTGCAACGAGGCCAACGGCTTCATTCCGGCGCTGCCGACCGAGAAAGTTGACATCATCTATCTCTGCTTCCCCAACAACCCGACCGGCGTGGTGGCCAGCAAGGCCGAGCTGAAGAAGTGGGTCGATTACGCCAACGCCAACGACGCGGTGATCTTCTTCGACGCCGCCTACGAGGCATTCATCACCGATCCGTCCATTCCGCATTCCATTTACGAGATCGAAGGTGCCAAGAAGTGCGCCATCGAGTTCCGTTCGTTCTCCAAGACCGCCGGTTTCACCGGCGTCCGCTGCGGCCTGGTGGTCGTGCCGGAAGAGGTTATGGGAACCACCAGCACGGGTGAGAAGTACAGCTTCAACAAACTCTGGCTGCGCCGCACCACCACCAAGTTCAACGGCGCCTCCTATCCGGTGCAGAAGGCCGCTGCTGCGGTTTACAGTGACGAAGGGTGGAAGCAGACCAAGGAAATTATCGATTATTACATGGAGAACGCCCGCATCATCCGTGAAGGCCTCACGGAAGTTGGCGTAAAGATCTTCGGCGGCGTCAATGCTCCGTATATTTGGCTCAAAACACCGGCTGGGTTGACCAGTTGGGACTTCTTCGACAAACTGCTGACCGAATGTAACGTGGTCGGCACGCCTGGTTCGGGTTTCGGTCCGAGCGGGGAAGGGTACTTCCGGTTGTCGGCATTTGGGAACCGGGATAATGTGATTGAGGCGGTTGAACGCATCAAGAAAAACCTCAAGTAAATGAGAAGGGCGCCCGTTGCGGTGCCCTTTTGCTTTAGGGGAAGTCATGTCGCCAACGCTACTGATCGAAAATGGATTCAAGTTTTTCTTCTATGCCAACGAGCATCTCCCGCGACACATCCATGTTGTTAAGGGTGACGATTATGCTACAATCGATCTCACGATGTTGACCGTTCGTGAATGTTGTATGAAACGATCTGATTTGAAAGCAGCTTTGGTACTGGTTTCGACACACAGGGAACAGTTTGAGAGGAAATGGGATGAATTTTTTAAAAGGTAAAGCGGTCCATATCGATGAGCGGTACCTCCACGTCGAGCTGAAAGACGGCAGAATGATTTCCACGCCGATGAGCTGGTACCCGGAGTTGAACAACGCCACCTTGGCTCAGTTGGCCGATTACCGCTTCATTTGCCGCGGCACCGGTATCGAGTGGCCGGAACTGGATTATCACCTGAGCATTGAGGCGATGCTTACCGAAACCCGCCTGGCGAAGGCGGCGTGAGGGAAAGCGGTTATGAAGAAAACCGATGAACTGAGACCGGAATACGACCTGACACAACTCAAGGGTGGTGTGCGCGGCAAATATGCCGAACGGGCACAACGGGGGAGTAATATCATTCTTCTGGACAAGGATGTTGCCGATGTGTTCAGGGACGACAAGGCGGTCAACGAAGCCTTGAGGACATTGATCCGTCTGAATCCCAGAAAAGAGCGGCTGGCGGCATAATAATATCAGATTCAAGGGGCGCCTAATGTGGCGCCCTTTTCTTTATGGCATTGCACTATACATAACAATAGATGTTACACGCGAGATCATGAATACCAAATCCCCGACCAAATCACATCAGCAGATGGTAGCCGAGTGGAAGGAAGACCCGGAGTTTGTGGCCGCCTATGATGAGCTGGAAACAGAGACAGCAGAGTTGCGGAAAGGCTTGCAGTCACACCAAAAAAGTGGTTTGATACCGTTTTTCCGGCAATCGCCACTGCATGATGTTGAAATCGACCTGGACAGATATTAAACACACTTTCCCGGAACTATTGCCCAACAGCGGAGCGCTAATTATGGCAACTGTAGCTGAAATCCAGAATATTTCCGATCAGATTCGCAGAGAGTTTTCTCCGCAGAAAATCATCCTGTTTGGCTCTCATTCAGCAGGTAATCCAGATATTGATTCTGATGTCGATCTGCTGGTTGTTGCACCGTTCCAAGGGAAACCATGGCGGTTTGCCGTTGCAATAAGGGAGCGCATCAATGCAGGAGTCCCGCTTGATTTGCTGGTGCGCACCCCCGAACAACTTCAGGAGCGGCTGGCAATGCACGACATGTTTCTGACTGAAATCGTGACAAACGGCAAGGTACTCTATGAAGCCTGAAACTGTGGAGTGGGTAGACAAGGCTGATGCGGATCTTGACACCGCAAAGCGTGAAGTAGCGATTGTTGAGTCACCCAATTACGACGCGGTCTGCTTTCATTCGCAACAATGCGCTGAGAAGTATTTGAAAGCCGTGATGGTTGAAGATGGTTTGCGGGTTCCACGAATCCACGATCTTGAAGCGTTGCTCAACTTGCTGACCTCTCAGCATCCGGAATTGCAAAAGGTAATTCACTTGGCCAGAATATTGTCGGCAATGGCGGTTGAGGTCAGGTATCCGGGCATGACGGCTGATGAAGATGATGCCGAGGAATCAGTAAGGGCTGCGGTGGCGATTCGTGAAGTTGTTCGAGTGGTTTTGGGGTGCTGAATTAAGTAAACTGTCCCCGGAATTCCGTGGAGATTGTTTGGAATACTATTCGTGATGATTTACCTCTATTGCTGGATGCCGTGCAGAAAATTGTGACTGGAATTAAGTAAACTGTCCCCGGAATTATCGGAGATACCCGTAATTCGCTACACATTTTTCGCAAATCATACGGAAAAGGACGCTACTATGAAAATAAAGAAAATTCAAGTAAAGGGACTGTTCGGGACGTTCGATCACATCATCAATATGAATCTTAGTGCTGGAGTGACCATCGTTATAGGAGAAAACGGACTCGGAAAAACTATTATACTTGAAATGCTGCAGGCGCTTTTTGACGGAAAATATCAGTTCTTTACGAACGTTAGCTTCAAGTCTTTTATTATCTATTTCGATGATAAAGTTAAATGGACAGTCAAAAACAACATGACAGATGTAAAAAATAGTTATGTTGAGTTAATACAGCAAGCTGGGAAAGTAATTAATAGTCATAAACTCACAGGCTTTGACGATAAACACGTAGTTAGGATGGCCATGAGTATTACCAGAGATTATGATTATTTTAGGAGAGTTGGCACTCGACAGTGGGAAGATAGAAGAAATGGTGAGATCTGTGATGCTTTAGATATTGTCAATAGGTATGGCCACCGCCGCCATGCCTACTACAATGACTCAAACTACTCTCGGATGCATTATGATCACCCTGAAATGCTATCTTTATTCGATTCGCGAGAGACGGTTCCGCCAGAGTGGTTCTTTGCACGTCAGAAAGCAATTAATGTAATTTTAATCAAGACTCAGAGGCTTCTAGCGCTGGATTCACCAGATCAAAAGCCAACTAATACAGTTGAAAAATACTCTGATCAGATATCTAAAATTATAAAATCTAAGCTAGCTGAATCAACAGAGTTATCATCAAAACTCGATAGGACTTACCCAAACCGCCTGATTGATCGGCTAAACAAAACCACTCATGTTTCAGATGAAGATTTGAATGAACAGCTTGCTAAGCTAGAGATAAAACGAAAATTATTAGATGAGGTTGGTCTAATAGAAATTGAAAAAGACACCCATCTGTTTAATTTTAAGTTTGCTAATGAAGTGGTTAAAGATGTTCTAATGCTTTATGTCAAGGACAGCTTCGAAAAACTACAAATATTTGATGCGACTGCAGCAAAGATTCAATTATTTTTGTCAATAATAAACAAAAGATTTAAGCATAAAAAGTTACATGTCGACAGGGAAAAAGGCTTTGTTTTGAAATCTACAGTTCTAAAAAACGAGAAAGGTGAATACCAGGGCATACCAGTTAATAAGCTATCTTCAGGTGAACAAAATGAATTAGTTCTTTTCTATGAGTTGATTTTTAAAGCTGGCAAGAATTCGCTGATTTTGATCGATGAGCCAGAGATATCTCTGCATATTTCTTGGCAAAATACTTTTATTGATGACCTTCGAGAAATAAATAGACTCAATTCACTAGATATTCTAATCGCAACACATTCACCTGATATAATTTCGAATAATTGGGATTTGAAAGTTGAACTTAAAGGGGTTGAGTAGACATGGAATCGTTTATTTCACCCGTGCGTGTTGCAAATGCTATCATGCTGGACACAACCTTCGATGGCCACTATTTAGTTGTCGAAGGAAAAAAAGACACTAAAGTATATGGAAAATTTATAGATAAAGACACTGTCAGAATCAGAGAGGCTTTTGGTTGTAAAAAGGTAGTAGAGGTTATTGATATATTAAAAGGAAGAGGCTTTGACCGAAGTGCTGGAATAATTGATGCAGATTTTTCAACTATTACTGGCGAGCCAATTCCAAGCTGTGTTTATGTGACGGATGACCACGATATAGAAATGACTATTGCCAAAACAACAGCAATTGAAATTGTCATTGATTCTTTTGCAGGTTGTGAAAATGTTGCTGAATTTTGCAAGAGAGCTAATAAAAAACTCAGAAATATTATATTCGACGCCTGTTGGGAATTGGCCTGTTTGAAGCTTGCTAATAAAAAGTTTGGCCTTGGATTAGTTTTTAAGCCTGATAAGCCGGAAGGAAATCAGATTAAATATAAAAACTTCATCAATGATAAAGACCTATCATATCTTGGCAGAGATAAACTTGTGACTACAGCAATCAATTATTCTAGA
>JBAYTT010000053.1:0-19489 GCA_041675485.1 Pelobacteraceae bacterium
ACGCCAAGGACGGTGTAGAGCTTGCTGTTGCCCAAGGGATCGGCATCGAGACGGCCAAGCCGCGCATCGATCTTATCGTGGACCACGCCTGGCTCAAGGATGCGGAGGATGCCTCCGAACGGGCCGCCGGTCGGGGAGCGCTGGAAAAACTGCGGGCACTGGCGGTTGAGGGTGCAACGATTCCGGAGGCCTTTGCCCGGATGCAGCTTGATGGCAGCCTCTGGCATATCGGCGATCACGAGGAATACCCGTACGAGGCGATCCCGGTCGAGGCGAGGGATATGCCTCCCGGCGCTATCTCCCCGATTATTCCCGGTGACGGCGGGCTGCATCTCTTCAGAATTTATGAGAAGAAACAGTTGTTGGGCCCCATGGAAGTGATCAGTTCTCAGCTGCGAGATGAACTGCGCCGACGTGCCACCATCGAGCAACCTGCAGGTGAATAAACCTGATTTCCCTCCACGTTCCCCCGCGTCCTCTGCGGTAACAGTTTTTTTAAGGATTAATCATCAGAAAAGGAGTCCTGTATGAAAAAGATGCTGCTCTTAATCACGATTTTGATGTGTGTATTGCTTCCGGCCCGGGCACGTGCCATTGACCCTGGCTCCGCTTCCGGCTCCTTTACCTTTGATAAGGATACCATCCAGCTCAAATATGCCTATGTCCACCTGCATGACAATGCTGAAGGTTGGCTGGATACGGCCAGGGAGATGCGAGTTCTGGTGACGGACCGGCAGGTTCCTCAAGAGTCCCTGGCGGGGCTGAATGCATTCAGTACCCTGGCGGAAATGCTGAGGCAGGACAAAGTACGCGGTGTTCTGCTGCGCTTCGACCCGGCGGCGCCAAATTCGATCATGATCAGTAAAATCTTTCCTCCCAAGGATCCGAACGAATCTTTGACCAACATGTCACTTGGCTATGGTGACCGGAGCCCGATTGATAATCTTCAGATTTCCGATCAGCGGGTGTCAGGTGCTTTCAAGATGCATACGGCTGCTAACGAGGAAATGGGTTGGGTGCTTGAGGATTATGCTCTCACTTTCAGCGCGCCGTTGTTCAAGGAGCCTGCAATAACCTCAGACGTAACGGGCAATAAGGCGCTCAAGAGCCCCCAGGCAGGTGCGCTGCTGGCAAAATGCGCTGCCATGGCCAAAGGTGATATGAAGAAGGCCCGGCAGTACGCTACCGACCGGTCCAACCTCGAAGTTGACACCTATCTGGCGCAGGCCGGGGAAGAGGCAAAGCCGATGTTCCAGCAGATGGCTGTCGAACAGGAAAAGGCTGTCAAGAAGGGGCCGCTCAGACTGGTGGTACGAGGTAACAGGGCAACGCTTATCATTGGTGAGTCCGATGGTAAAAATCTGCTGGAATTTGTGCAGCAGGGAGGCAAGTGGAAGACCGATTGATGCCGCACTACGATAGTCATTATGATTATTTGTCAGGAGAGTTATGAAACGTTTACTTGTTACCACCATGCTTGCTCTGCTGGCTCTATACCTCTGTTCCTGCAGTAATGGCAGCAGCGCGGTTGACTGCGGCAGCTTACAGACAACTGTTGGGTCGGCCGCTCTTGTTGTCTCACCATCCGGCGATTCGTCTTACACTGTTCAGGGCACGGGAATGGACGGCGTCGCGGGTATTCAACTCGACATAACCTATGATGCCGCTTCACTGGCTAATCCGACAGTCACCCAAGGTGACCTGGTAGCCGGAGCAATGGTAGCTGCAAATACCTCACATCCCGGTGTAATAAAAATAGTAATTGTAAGCGCCAGAGCATTTTCCGGGAGCGGCCAGATTGCCACAATTTCGTTTGCATCGAAGACCGGAAGTGGCGGGATTACATCGATCACAACCGGCATGATCGACCGTAATGGGATGCCGCTCTCTGCTCAAAGCAACACATCAGTCAAATTTTCCAGCTACTCGGACATTACCCGGAAAAACATCAATAAAACCGTGGGAGCCGCTGTTTCTCTCTCCACATCTTCCGATTCATCTTATACTGTTCAGGGCACGGAAATGAATGGCGTCGCGGGTATTCAACTCGACATAACCTATGATGCCGCTTCACTGGCTAATCCGACAGTCACCCAAGGTGGCCTTGTTGCCGGAGCAATGTTTGCTGCAAATACCTCACGTCCCGGCGTAATAAAAATAGCAATTATCAGCTCAAGTGCTTTTTCCGGGAGCGGCCAGATTGCTGCAATTTCGTTTGCAACGAAGACCGGTAGTGGCGGGATTATATCGTTAGCCAGCAGCATGATTAACAGCACGGGGTCGCAGCTTCCCATCCAGGCCGGCTACTCATCGGTAGCCGGTTTAGTGGACATCATCTCATCTCCTGCACCTCCGTTCAGTGCACCAGCCTCTTCAGTGCCGACTTCGGTTCCTTCCTCCTACTCAATTCTGTCAACCGGAATTGCTTCAACTGTCAGCGCAAGCTGTCAATAGGTGGCGCCCCCCCGGAATACCGGTACTATCCGAGGAAATGCGTATCAATAACACGTATCGGTAAAAGGAGATAATTACCATGCAGCAGACACTCATTACAGATGACGCGGCAGACAAGGTTGCATCAAGGAGCGAGGAGTTGTTCCGGCAGGGTCTTTTCTGTGCCGAAAGCGTTCTGCAAGCTGTTGCCGAGTCACAAAACATAAAAACGACCTGATCCCGCGCATTGCTACAGGTTTATGCAGCGGGATAGCTCGCACGGGAGGTTTGTGTGGTGCTGCGAGCGGGGCCATTCTTGCGATCAATATGCTCTGTGGCCGCGATGACAATACACGCACAGTTGAAAGCAATTACAACGTAGTAAGAGACTTTGTAAGAAGATTTGAAGACGAGTTTGGCAGTACCAATTGTCACCAACTTGTCGGGTGCCGCCTTGATACTCCTGAAGGGCAGGCGTTTTTCAAAGAAAACAATCTGTGGGATACATGCCTTGTCTTTACCCGCGAGGCTGGCCGGATGGCGGTATTATCAATACAAGCTGCAGCAGAAGAAACCAAGCTGAATATTTCTGAGAAAATGGACAGAAAATGAAGCAAGAGGCCAATGTGATTGTACGTGAAGCGAGAGGTTCTGATGCCGAAGTGGTAGGGGCTCTATCGTTCTTTCGTTTCAAGTCCTCACGTCAATGTCCGGGAAGACCGCCTGGAAGCCATCGCCGCTGATCCGAACAATTTCATTTTCGTCTGCGAAATAGATGAAGTAGTGTGCGGCACCGCTTTTCTCACGCTCTGTCTCGACGCCATGTTCGGCAATCAACCGTATGGGGTGCTGGAAAACGTGGTTGTCAATGAAGCCTGTCGAGGGCAAGGGATAGGCAAGCGGCTTTTTGAGCATACTGAAGAGGTGTGCCGGAAACGTGACTGTTCGAAGATCATGCTGCTAAGTACAGCCGCCCGCGAAGCAGCGCATCGTTTCTTTGAGCAGCAAGGGTATTCATCGGCCAACAAACGAGGGTTTGTCAAATATCGCAGCCAGTTCCGGAATTTAGCAGTGATTGCTCCGATTGGGCAGAAGGGTGAACTATGAAAATGAATCAAGGCATCGCCTGGCAATATGACGAGTTCAAGCAGGTTGGCACCGATTACAGCAGCAAAGCCGAAGTAGAAATCTACGATTCGAGCCATGCAGACTTCCGGGACATGGAGGCCGAAAGCATAAAAATTCTCGAATTGCTTGAAATCAAAGGAAGCGATGTGCTGATCGATTTTGGATCCGGGACAGGCACTTTCGCTATTCAAGCGGCGCTACGCTGTGCCAGAGTGTATGCTGTTGATGTTTCTCAGGAGATGATCAACCTTGCGACGGGCAAGGCTGCAAAGGCAGGAATATCGAATATCGAGTTTCACCACGCCGGGTTCCTGACCTACGAGCATGATGACTCACCGGTTGACGCCGTCGTGACGACATTTGCCTTCCATCATCTGCCGGACTTCTGGAAGGGCATCGCACTCAAGAGAGTTGCTGGCATGTTGAAACCCGGTGGCCGGTTTTACCTTCGTGATGTCATCATGGAGGAGACCGATACGCTGGAGAATATCGCGGCATTCCTCGACAAGATGGCAGCAGCAGGAGGGACGCTGCTGCGCGAGGATTGCGAAAAACATTTCCGGGACGAGTATTCGACCTATGACTGGGTAATGGACTCCCTTTTGGCCCGAGCCGGTTTCTCGATCAAGAGCAAGCAGATGGATGACGGGGTACTTGGGACTTACATCTGCACCAAAAACACATTCAGCTGAGATCGCTGCGCGTCCGGCAAACCTTGGAGCCGATTCGCTGAACCGCGCCCCGCGGACCAAGCCGGAGAATCTGCGCACCGAAATCTGGGTGCCGGTAGTTTAGAGCGGTACAATCAAGGAGGATTCCATGAAGAAGATTGACGTAAAGAAAACATTGAAACAGCTGTATCAACCTTCGGCTAAGGAAATTGCCTGCGTCGATGTCCCGGAAATGAATTTCCTCATGGTTGACGGCGAGGGAGATCCAAACACCTCAAAATCATTCAGTGATGCGATCGAAGCCCTCTATCCGGTTTCCTATACGCTGAAGTTCATGGTCAAAAAAGGACCATTGGCAATCGACTATGGGGTCATGCCGCTTGAAGCGCTCTGGTGGGCTGACGACTTGTCGGCATTCACTATGGGAAAAAAGGATGACTGGAAATGGACCGTAATGGTCATGCAACCGGATTTCATTACCCGAGAAATGGTTAACGAGGCACTGGCAGAAGTTGCCCGGAAGAAAAATCCTGTCTCGTTGCCGTTGGTACGGTTTGAAACATTCACAGAGGGTAAGGCTGCGCAAACGATGCATATCGGCCACTTCTCAACAGAGGGACCAACCATCGAAAAGGTGCATCAGGTCATTGCAGATAACGGCAGACACCCGGTTGGCAAGCACCACGAAATATATTTAAGCGATTTACGGCGTACTGTGCCGGAGAAATGGAAAATCATCATCAGGCAACCGATGTTGCCTTGAATGTGCCCCGGTTTGTGGTATATGGAATGCGACAATGTCGATGCAGAGTTAAAATCGCTGACAATACTGAACTGATCGAGAGTATTGAATCGATTTTAGCGAAAATTCCGAGTACATCATGTGGCGACCGGATATGAGTTTAAAAACCAAAATCGCACTGGCAGTTTCCTTTCTCTTTGTGCTGTTTGTTACTTCAGGCTCCTATTTCACCTTCGCCTACTTCGAACGCACCTTCAAGAAATCCATTTCCACCCAGCAGTTCTCCCTCGTTTCGAGTCTTGCAGACAATATTGACGACAAACTCAGCATTGCGCACAACTCCCTGAAGGCGGTCGCTACCGTTGCTCCCGATGATGTTTTTGCCGATCCGGGAAAGGGGCAGCGTTTTCTCGACGGAAATATTGGCCTTCTTTCCATCTTCGATAACGGCATCTTTTTCATCAACAAGGAGGGGAGACTGATTGTCGAGAGCCCCTACAGGCCGAATCGGCGTGGCAAGGATCTGTCATTTCGGGAATGGGTGCAAAAGACCGTCAACGGGCGTAAACCGTACATTTCGGAACCATATTTTTCCACGCATACCCCCGGTCAACCGGCGATTGTGATGACTGTGCCTATCTATGACAAACGGGGTAATCTGGCCGGCATGATGACCGGGAGCCTCGATCTGCTGGGGGAAAATTTCCTGGCGGCTCTGTCAAAAACCAGGATCGGCAGGGCCGGATACCTCTACATAACCGACAGAAAGCGCATCATGATCACGCACCCGGACAACGCCAGGATAATGAAACTTGCAGCTCTTCCCGGGGTGAACAATCATTATGACCGGGCAGTAGACGGGTTTGAAGGGAGTTCCGAGACGGTGACTTCCTACGGTATTCCCATGATCGCGTCAACAAAGCACCTGCGCACGACCTCCTGGATTCTTACGGCAAACTACCCGCAATCCGAGGCGTATGCGCCATTTGAGAGGGCCAAGAGCTATTTCTGCATAGCAATTTTTTCATGCACGGCAGCACTACTGCTCATCACCTGGTTCATCATGAGGCGTTTGATGGCGCCACTTGCAGCCGTGATCAGCCACATGGAACATCTGCCGGATACGTCGGCGGAAGATCGTAAGATTAAGATTCAGACTCCGGATGAAATTGGAATTCTGGCAACGACGTTCAACACGATGATGGAATCCCTGGACCGGCAACAGGAATCATTGCATGAACAAACAATCATGCTGGAGCAGGAAGTCGCAGAGCGGCAAAAGAGCCAGGAGGCGCTGGCTGTCAAGCAGCAGCAGCTTGAAGAACTAAACAATTCTCTGGAGGAACGCATAGTCAGTACACTGCATGAGATCCGGCAGAAAGATCAAATGCTGATCCAGCAGGGCCGCCTGGCAGCCATGGGCGAGATGATCAACAGCATTGCCCAC
Source organism: Pelobacteraceae bacterium (assembly GCA_041675485.1). Lineage (GTDB taxonomy): Bacteria > Desulfobacterota > Desulfuromonadia > Geobacterales > Pseudopelobacteraceae > JACRCG01. The sequence continues at coordinate 6,422 of JBAYTT010000053.1, forward strand.
CAGTGGCGGCAACCGCTCAACAATCTCGGGTTGATCACCCAGAATATCAAGTTCAGCTTCGAAATGGGGCAACTCACCCTGGAGGAGATGACAGCAGAAAATGCCAAGGCGATGGATACCATCATGTTCATGTCCCGCACCATCGATGATTTCCGCAATTTTTTTCGCCATGACAAACAAAAATCAATCATCTCGGTTATCGACCTGTTGAACAGGACGTTGGACCTGGTATCCGCAAGTTTTCAACACGGTAACATCACCATGGATATTGAGGTGCATGACACCGTAACCGCGTTTGCGTATTCCAATGAATACTCCCAGGTGATACTGAACATTTTGAACAATGCTAAAGACGTCCTCATGGAGCGCAAAGTTGTTTCCCCCTGCATCCGCATCAGGGCTTTCAGCGAGGAAGGGCGCACTGTCGTGACGATAGCGGATAATGGCGGCGGAATAGGCGAGGATGTATTTGCCAGGATCTTCGACCCGTACTTCAGCACCAAGGAGGTCGGCAAGGGAACCGGCATCGGCTTATACATGTCCAAGGTCATCATTGAACAGAACATGGGCGGAGTCCTTGTTGCCCGGAACAGTAACGGGGGCGCCGAATTCAGGATAGAACTTCCTGCCCGCCCGTTTACAGACGAAATTCGAGAACCGCTGACTATAACCGAACAATCCGAACCGGTGAAATTGCACAATGATGCGGAGAACAACACTCAATCCTGATAAATACTTCTAACAACATTTGAATACGCCGGAGACAACCATGGCAACAAGTATGCAAAAAACCGCCTCACAACAGGCGGTTTTTTTATGCCCGCAGTTGCAGCTTCACCTCCACATCTGCCGGTCAAAGCAACTCTGATATTTTGTGGTATAGTTTGAAGGTAAAATGCGCGGTGTATCAATTTATATCTCTCGGCAGACGAGGTGACAATCAATGACTACCGGTGTCGGTTATTTCGAGAATAATGCTCCTGATGGGATTACAGCCGTGCTTGGCGAGTGGCGCAACCAGCATCCGGATATGGGAGTGCTGGCGCTGGTGGCCGAACAGGATCGGGAAAACATGGTTCCGCTGCTCCAGAATCTGTGCCGCGGGATGGGGATTCCTTTGTGCGGCGCAGTGTTCCCCGCCCTGGTAGCCGACGCCCGGTTTAACACCAACGGTTGTCTGCTGCTGCGCTTCGATGTCATGCCCTATACCGCAATTTATGATTCGCTGGCTCCTTCACACCCGATGAGCCGGCACACTATCCAGCGTATGGCCGATGACGTGGCCGAACACCTCGATCGCCCAAGAGGCGGCACCCTGTTCATGATCTTCGACTCCATGGTGGCCAACATCGCCACGATCCTGGATGAAATGTACGTGAAGCTTGCCGATCGGGTACGTTACATGGGAGCCAACGCCGGCAGCGAGACCTTTCAGCCCATGCCGTGCCTGTTCGACAATGACCGGCAGACACAGAACGGGGCGCTGGTCATGCTTCTCCCGGATAATCCCGGCGCCGTGACGGAACATTGTTACCGGGCGCCGGAGCGAATGATCTCCGCCACCTCGACTGATGGCAACCGGATCATCTCCATAGACTGGCGTCCCGCCTTCGATGTCTACCGGGAGGTCGTGGAGGCCGAGTATAACGTCAAAATCGACCGGGACAACTTTTACCAACCGGCCGTGCACTTCCCGTTCGGCATTATGCGGGCCAACGATGAAATCATCGTACGGATGCCGGTTGCCCTGGAAGAGGACGGCTCCGTGTTTTGCGTCGGCGAGGTCCCGGCCAATGCGGTACTTACACTCCTTCGGGCCCCGGAGCTTGACTCACTCCAGACTGTGGACAAACTCTTCCAGGGCTTACATGAACTATACGGCACTCTTGCCGGAAAAGACCTTCTCACTTTTTACTGCGCAGGTCGACGAATTCACCTGGCCGGACGGGCAGAGGAGGAGTTGATCGCACTGCAAAAGACTACCGGAGCCAAACAGGTAGTCGGCGCCCTTTCTCTGGGAGAGATAGGCCATTCCATGCAATGGGGCTATCCTTCGTTCCATAACGGTGCGATCGTCTGCTGCACATGGTGCGGTACCCCATGAATCGCGAACAGATTCTGGCCATCCTCTATGAGATGGCCATAGTCATTGGCGGAGAAACCAGCCTGCAACCGCTTGTGGCCAAGACACTGCAACGTCTGTTGTTCCATACCTCTTTTCCCTGCGGGATGGTGCTGCTTTTCCCCGAAGGGGTACAACATCACGACCACCGGTGCGAGTACGCAGATATCCGGATGGAAGCTTCCATCGGAGATTACGAACTTTCCCTTTGTAACGGCTCGCCCATCCGGATCCCCACTACCCTGCTTCAGGGTGAAGCGGAACTCACCGAATCAGCGGAACCGTTGAATATGCTTCCCTGCCGCAAGGATTATTACCGGGTATTTTTGAAACTGCCCATAGGCGACTGCGGAGTGATTCTGCTGCTTTCGCCTCACCTGCCTACCGGCAGCCTCCCGTTGGCAAGGATCTTCCAGCCCGTACTTGGCAACTTCGCTAAAGCCATTCTTCTCTGCCGCAGCAACGAGGCCTACACCCAGGGTATCATCAAGGACCGCCAGACGGCCGAAACCGCTTTCCAGGACTTGAACTACCGCAACAGCCTGATTCTGGACTCGGTAGGAGAAGGAATCTGCGGCCTGGACCGGGACGGAAACGCTACCTTTGTCAATCCTGCTGCTGCCAAGATGCTCGGATTCACTCCGGAGGAGTTGAAAGGGAGCCCGTTGCACAACATGCTGCACCATCGCAGCTCAGACGGATGCGGACTTTTGCCGGAGCAGTGTCCAATCACGCTCACCCTGCGGGAAGGGAGCTATCACAACATCGCAGATGGCATCTTCCGGAAAAAGGACGGTTCCGACTTGCCAGTGGAGTACGTGAGCACCCCATTGCGCGAAAACGATGCCATCGTGGGAGCGGTCATTGTGTTCCAGGACATTACCGAACGCAGGCAACTGGAAAAGGAAAAAGAGGCTCTACAGGCACAGCTCGTTCAATCCCAGAAAATGGAGGCCATAGGTCAGCTTGCCGGCGGCGTTGCCCACGATTTCAACAATATCCTCACGGTGATCATGGGGTTTGGCGATATCCTCAAGATGAAACTCAAGAGTGACGACCCCTTGCACGCCAATGTGGTTCACATCCTTGAAGCCGCCAACCGGGCAGCGCATCTGACTCGCAGCCTGCTGGCCTTCAGCCGCAAACAGGCAATGAATCCCAAGCCGGAAAACCTGAACGAAATCGTCCGCGGGGTGGAAAAGTTCCTGCGCCGGGTCATCGGCGAGGACATCCAGCTGGAAACGAACTTCAAGGAAGAGGGTCTGCTCATCCATGCGGACAGGGGCCAGATGGAGCAGGTGCTGATGAATCTCGCCACCAACGCCCGGGACGCCATCGGGAGCGGTGGACGCCTGATCATACAGACTGAATCGGTAGAGCTGGACAGCCACTTCATCAAGAGCCACGGCTACGGCAGGATAGGCACCTTTGTCCTGATCTCCGTGACCGACACCGGAGCCGGCATGGACAAGGAAACCTGCACAAAGATTTTCGAACCGTTTTTCACTACCAAGGAAACCGGGAGGGGAACAGGACTAGGACTGGCGATCGTGTACGGAATCGTCAAACAGCACAACGGCTACATCAATGTCTACAGCGAGCCGGGGCATGGAACAACTTTCAGGATATTCCTCCCGCTGCTCACATCAGGAGAAGTGGCTGAGCCGAAAGCCCCCCCACCTTACCCCGAGGGTGGCACGGAGACGATCCTGCTTGCGGAGGATGAACCGACAATACGGGGTCTGCTCGCCTCCACTCTCAGGGACTTCGGCTATACCGTGATCGAGGCGGAAGATGGCAGTGACGCGCTTGCCAAGTTCACGGAACATTGCCGTGACATTCAACTGCTCGTGTTCGATGTGATCATGCCGAAGAAGAGCGGCGTTGAAACCTACGAGGAGATACGCAAACTCTGTCCGGAGATAAAGATCCTGTTCCTGACCGGGTATACCGCCGACTTTATTCGCAGCAAGGGGCTTGTCGATGAAAACCAGGCTCTGCTCATGAAACCGATTTTTCCGGTGGATCTGGTGAGAAAAATTGAGGAGATGCTAAAATGAAAGATGGCGTTCTCATGAAAAAATGAGTCAGCCATCTGGTATTTGTTGCGGGATTGAGCTATCATACCCCGTTTTCAAATCCATGTAGACACCTGTTGCCGGCACTGTCTGGTCACCGTCTGCAACACGGACCGCCACAATGCCCCATCATTCCAATATCAGCGATTACAGCCGCTACTTCAGCCTTAGACAGAAGGTGTATCTGGTCAATATGTCAGTGGAGCGCAACTGTGAGATCTACGAGTCGCTGAGCGGCGTCGTCACCTCCAGTGGCCTGGATTCACTGGAACTCATGATCACCCATGGCGAAGACGGCACACATACCGACGAAATTGGAAAAGCAACCTACAAATTGACTAGCGAGGCATTAGGGAGCGGTATTCAGGTGCTGGCCGATCTGACCGGTATCGTCGCCGGCACGATTTTTCAATTCCGCATGCACGGTACGCTGGAGATGTTCCAGCGCCGTATTGTTCCTCGCGTTGAACTCTCTGTACGAATCTTCCATCTGCGGGGAAACTTCCCGCTCGCTTTTTTCAAAAAAGAGTGGAAGCGAATCATGGACCACCTGCGCAGCAATGGTGCGTTGCCGGGGCTCGTGCTGCATGAGACGGCGATAAACCTGAGCGCTGGCGGGATCGGGTTTACCGTTGACGCCAAAAACCGCCCAACGCCACTCTCCATGTTTTTTATTGCGCTTGATGACGCCCTTCCGGTTTGCGCCCTGGCGGAGACTGTCTGGGAAAAACGCACGGATGAGGGAGTGCGTTGCGGATTTCGCTTTATTCATATTCTCAAGGCGGATCAGGAACGCATCAACAACTGCATCAGCGCTTTGATACGGAAAAGCGGGGGCACCCACCTGGACTACAGGCGCAACTGGGTATTGGTGGACAAGATGGTGGCAGACAGCCGCTAAGCAGAATGAATGAGTTGACGACAGCTGAAAGGAAAAGGTGATTAATACCATGAGATCTCGAGGCCCAAGGACGGTCACCCTCCCCAGCGCCGAGGAGGCGGCTGCCATATTGAAAAAGATGCGCGGCGACGTTGACAGCAACGCAAATTATCGTTCAAAATCGCTGAAAATACACGGCCCGATCTGTGCAAAATGCGGCCGCGAGTTTGATGAGGCCAGCCTCAATCAGTTGACGGTTCACCACAAGGACGGCAATCATCACAACAATCCTCCCGATGGGTCAAACTGGGAAAACCTCTGTACTCATTGTCATGACGATGAACATTCACGCGGGGTGCTGGGAGAGTATTTCTCGAAAGCGTGACGGTTACGGATTACTTGAAGTTTTGATAAATCAGCCGACCAACCAAGGCCAGCACCATCGTGATAAACACCGGCCTGATAAAAGCGGTGCCTCTCCTGATGACCAGTTTTGAGCCGACCCGAGCCCCGATGAATTGTCCGATTCCCATCACAATTCCTTCAACAAACCGTACCTGCCCGACCGAAAGAAAGAATATCAATGCCACAAAGTTGCTGGTAAAGTTCATGACCTTGGTGGTGGCTGTGGCCCGCATCATGGAGTAGCCAAGCAGCATCATCAGCACCATTGTCCAGAACGAACCGGTTCCGGGACCGAAAAAACCGTCATAAAATCCGATCGAAAGGCCGAACAGCAGGTAGAATAGACCGGACTTCATCCGGGCGTGTGAATCCTCCGCGCCCAGACGGGGAGAAAGCAGGGTATAGATCGCAATGGCTGCAAGCAACCAGGGAATCAGTTGTCTCAGAACCGTTGCATCGAGAAGCTGCACCGCCCAGACGCCGAGCGCTGCGCCAACCGTCGTCCAGAGGATGCCGATCCAGCAGTCACTCAATTTAACGGTACCTGCCCGCACAAAATGGAGCATGGCACTGCCGGATCCGAAAGATGCCTGGAGTTTGTTGGTGCCGAGCGCGACCTGTGGAGGGAGACCGATACCCATCAGGACCGGGACGGTGATCAGTCCGCCGCCGCCGGCGATGGAGTCGATCAACCCGGCAACAAAGGCTGCGCCGAAGAGTAATGGCAGAAGGATATCAGGAGGCATGGCAGTCTGGTCCCTATGCTAAATTGCCTTGGACCATGACAGACGCCCCTCAAGCCAGCGGGATAGACTGGTGAAAGCGTAGCAGAGGATAAAGTAAATGATGGCGATAAAGGCGAAGATTTCGGTAGGGAAGGACATGGTACGGTTATTGATCTGGGTGGCAACGTGGGTCAATTCGGAAACGCCGACGATGAACGCCAGTGACGTGTCCTTTATCAGCGACACGAACTGGTTGACGAACGAGGGGATCATGTTGCGCAACCCCTGCGGGAGTACGATGTAGAGCATAACCTGCCAGGAGGTGAGGCCGGTGGAGAGGGCTGCTTCGGTCTGCCCCTTGGGGATTCCGTCGATGCCGGCGACAACGATGCGCGACATATATGCCGACGTGAAAAGGGTCAGCGCCATGATGACGGTGTTATTTTCGGCGATCTTGCCGAACAGGGCTGGCATCAGGAAATACATCCAGAAGATTACCATCAGGAGCGGCATGCCGCGCACAAGGTTGATGAAAGCAAGGGCCGGGTAACGCACAACCCGGAAGCGGGAGATACTGAGAAGTCCCAGAATCAGGCCGCCAAAGAAAGAGAGGATGCAGGAAACCGTCGCCAGATACAGAGTCAGTCCTACCCCTCCAAGCGGCCCGTGGGGAAAGCGGCCGATCATGAAATAGGTGAAGTTGTCGGAGATGACCGAGAAATTAAAGAACGGTTCCATATCAGGCCGCCTTGTGAACGTTTAAGACTTTTTCGTTGTACAGGTTGACCAGTGAGGTGATGATGATCGAGAGGACCAGATAAACCACCGTTGCCGCGGTAAAAGCTTCAAACCCCTTGAAGGTGTAGCTTTCAACCTGACGAGCCTGGTAGGTCATCTCCATGACGCCGATAGTCATCGCCAGCGATGAATTTTTGGCCAGATTGAGAAACTGGTTGACCAGTGGCGGAATGGTGATGCGTATCGCTTGCGGCAGAATGATGTACTGCATTGAGCGGAGATAGGAAAAACCGGCGCTGCGGGCCGCTTCCATCTGCTCTTTCGGAATAGAGAGGACACCGGAGCGAATGTCTTCGGCAATAAAGGCCGAGGTGTAGATGGTCAGGGCAATGGCGGCGGCGGCAAATTCAAAGCCGGTTTCGTTAAGCCAGTCGTTAATAACCGTTGGGAGGATCTTATAGGACCCGAAATACCAGAAAAAAATCTGTACCAACAGCGGGGTGTTACGAAAAAATTCAAGATAGGCATGGGCAACCCAACGCACCGGTTTGTTGTGCGACATGCGCATGACCGCAATCAGCAACCCCAGTAGAAAAGCCAGCACGATAGAGATGGCTGAAAGTTTGAGAGTCGTGATCAGGCCGGAAACAAGCCAGTCAAAATATTTCCCGGACGTTATGATTGACCAGTCGAATGTGTAATTAAGCACGAATTACCCCGAGAGGGGTGAGAAGTGAGGGGAAATTGAACTCCTCCCCTCACTTCTCACGAATAACTTACTTGCCGGCAGTAATCTTGAAATTTCTCTGCAGGTGGAACTGGGTGCTGGGACCGAACCACTTTTCGAAGATCTTTGCTGCCTCGCCGCTCTTTTCCATGTCGAGAATGGTTTTATTGACAAAGTTGACTAAGTTCGTATCGCCCTTGCGCATGCCGAGTCCGTACGGCTCATCTGAAATCTGGAGGTTCGGGATTTCAAACTGAGCCTTGTTCGGGGCTTTGGCAAGGATACCGGCGAGGATGGCTTCGTCGGTGGTGACAGCAGCTACCTTGCCCTGCTGCAGAGCCAGGAATGCCTGAGGGTAGTCGTCAAATGAAAGTACTGTTGAAGAAGGAATCGACTTTTTGACGTTCTGCTCGGATGTTGAACCTTTGGCAGTACCGATCCGCTTCCCTTCCAGATCCTTCAGGCTCTTGACACTCCCCTTCTTGGTGATGAACTTCTGGCCTGTGAAGAAGTAGGTATGACTGAAATCGATGACCTTGGCGCGCTCGGCGTTCTTGGTCATGGTTGCGGCAATGATGTCGATGTGACCTTCCTGCAGCTGCGGCATGCGACTGGCAGAAGTAACCGGCTTGAGTTCAACCTTTACCCCCATTTTTTTAGCAATGGCATTGACGAAATCGATGTCGTAGCCGACAATCTGACGGGACTTCTCATCAATGTAACCGAATGGTGGCAGGGAATCCTTGCAACCGACTACCAGTACCCCCTTCTTCTTTGCCTCAGCCAGAGTGTCTGCAGCCAGTGCGCTCTTTGCGGTGATTGCAGCCAGGGCCATGATCATAAACAACGTTGCCAGTTTTTTCATTGTGCGTTCTCCTTTTGTGTGGTGGTGTTAAACCGGTGTCAGGGACATTCCGCCTGCATCGGCGTCAAGAGTTGGCGTAAAAACTGCTGTGCACGTTCGTGTTTCGGTCTCATAAAAAAATCTTCGGGAGTCGCCTCTTCCAGTACTATTCCATCCGCCATAAACGCCACCCGATGGGCAACTTCCCGGGCAAAGCCCATTTCATGGGTAACCACGACCATGGTCATACCGGAGAGCGCCAGGTCCTTCATGACTGCCAGAACTTCGCCGATCATCTCGGGATCGAGAGCCGAAGTGGGCTCATCAAACAGCATGATACGGGGTTTCATCGCCAGCGCACGCGCAATGGCTACCCGCTGCTGCTGGCCGCCGGAAAGCTGGGAAGGGTACGCGGCCCGCTTCTCGGCCAGCCCGACCCGGGTAAGCAGGACCATGGCCTGCTCTTCAGCCTCTTTTTTCGGAACGTTTCGGATTTTGGTTGGAGCCAGGGTGATGTTGCTGATAACGGAGAGGTGTGGGTAGAGATTGAATTGTTGAAATACGAAGCCTACTTCCGCACGCAGCTTGTTAATGTCGGTTTTTTTGTCTGACAGATCCATGCCGTCTACAATCAGTGAGCCTTCGTTGATCGGTTCCAGCTGATTGATGGTACGGATAAGCGTTGACTTGCCGGAACCTGAAGGGCCGCACACCACCAGCACTTCTCCTGGAGTGACATGCAGGTTGATGTCGTTAAGTACGTGCAGGCTCTTGAACCACTTGTGCACGCCTTTGAAGGTAATCATACACAATCTCCCGGATCTGATAAAACAACGTTAGCGGCAGCTCTTTCGTACCATGCCGGAGCTTGAAAGGGAAGGTTTTTTGCTACATGTTCACTTTCTTCCCGGCCAGTAACTGCCTCCTGTCAGGGTAGCGGTGATACTTCCCACCACCACCTTTGATTTCATTTGCACCGGAATCCGGCGGTCGTCATCGGTCAGCCAGATAAACATATCTCCGGTCCGGGCAAAAATCCCCTCCGATTTCAGGAGAGGATGGATCACTATGGTTTTGAACCGCCCCAGCGGGGTGACGAGCTCTTCCCGGCGCAGCACCTTTACTTCAGTGTTCCAGAGTCGATTGCAGTCATAAATATCGATAAAATATGACGCACCGACCTGCAACGGGATCGTCCGGAAGTAGAAGAAGCTGGAAAGAGTGTCGTAGGTCCGCTTGGTAATGGCCTGTGTTTTTTCGCTGTTTTTGCGATGATCAATCGTTGTGACTTCCATCTTCTGGCGGTCAAAACGGGCTTCCCGGTTGGTTATTGTTTTCCCCTCATGTTTTCGTTCCTGATACAGCCGCGGAGAACCGATGAATAACGGCGGGGTGCCTGAAACCAGATGCGATTCAATCCGGTCGTCCACAGGAAAAAAGAAGCGCAGCCAATCGGCTGACCGGGCGGTTGAAATAATATGGATTTCCGAGCTGTCCATCATGACTTCCTGAACTGCCCGGCCCGCTGTAATTCCGGAATAGGACAACTCGAATTCCAATCGTTCCGGAATAGCGAATGCATTCGCACGACTCACCAGGGTGAATATAGCAAGCGCCACAAGAGTGGCGCTTATTATTTTCATGCGATAGAGTATAAACGTTATATTCACGAGATCCCGTTACCTAAATAATCAATTTATGCCTGACCGCCGGCTTTTGATTGTTCGAACTCGGTGCGGGCTTTGTGCATTTCCTCTACTTCCCGAAGCTTATCCCCCATCCAGGCGTGGAATACCTTGGCATTTTCATAACTCATGACAACACCGGTATCAATGAAACGAACCATGCTGGAGGCCAGATCTTTCGGTTCCACGGCAACTTCACGACCGATTATTCCTTCAGGGGTAATTTCATGTGAGATGGCATCCGGCAGTGGTTGACGCTCAAGGTAAAAGTTGATCACCATTTCGCCGCGGGGCGAAAACCCTCCCTGGGCACCGTTAACGTACGAAGGGTTGTAGCCGTAATTAAATACATACTTGAAGGTTAATTCAGGTTTCTTGCTGCTCATCTTTGCTTCTCCTTTGTTTCTCGAAATTGTGGGTGCCGTGCTTTCAACCGACTCCATAAAATGCATCTGTTTACCTACCACAAATGGATGGGCAAGGAAAAGAATTTCTTGCAATCCTACGCCGTAGCAGGTATAAAAGATCGAAATAGTCTCTTTTGAATGGAGGTTCCGGGTATGCACATGTTATGGAGTCTGCGGGTGGTATTTGTGGTTGCATTTTTCTGCGCAAACAGCGCCATCGCCGCCGAAAGCGGGGCACAAATTTTGTTTGACCAGGGGCATGATCAACGGTTTCGTATAGAAGAAAAAGGCGAACTGCAGTTGTCCCGTTTGGCTGACATCATGCGTGGCCAGGGAACCACTGTCAGTTCAACCAAAAAAACGCTGGATGATGCCATCCTGAAAGATGTAGACGCTCTGGTTATTTCCGGTCCGTTTCAATCACTCCTCCCTGAAGAGGTCGAGGCGGTTGTACGCTTCGTTGAAAGAGGGGGGCGACTGGCGGCGATGCTACATATTGGCCCACCTTTGTCGGCCCTGTTGGCCCGGCTTGACCTGGATCATTCCAATGCGGTTCTGCATGAGCGCAGCAATACAATAGACACGGATATCAATTTCCATGTCACCGGTCTGCCCGGATCCCCGCTCTTTGCCGGCCTGAAACAGTTTTCTGTCTATGGCAGTTGGGCGCTTGACCCGGGCAAGACCGGGACGCCGATGGCACAAACATCTACAGGCGCCTGGGTGGATCTCGATGGCGATAAGGTCCTGTCAAAAGGAGACGTAAGCGGGATTTTCAACGTTATCGTATCGGGGACACTCGGAGCCGGCAGTTTTGTGGTATTTGGAGATGACGCCATGTTCCAGAATCGTTACCTTGATGAAAACAACAGCAGACTGGCCGCCAATCTTTCCGGGTGGCTGGCGGGTAAATATTGATAACGCGGCAAAATCGTAGTTGACTTATGACGATGTTGTTTGTAGAAGGACCTCAACGTATTTTACTTTGGAGGTGAAGTGATGAAGATTTTTGCTAAAGTCGCTCTGATTGCTGTCTCGCTGCTGTTGTCTGCCGGCCTGGGTTTTGCGGCTGATGTAAAAGCCCCTGCAAAGCCCGCCGGAGAAGTTGTAAAAGCCGATGCCAAGGCGTCTGCCGTTGCCGGTAAGGCTGCAGATGCGAAATCCTCTGCCAAGTCCAGGATCGTGGATATCAACACAGCCACTGACGCCGAATTGAAAGCCGTCCCCGGAATCGGTGATGCCTATTCCGCCAAGATAATTGCCGGTCGACCGTATGCCAATAAAACACAGCTCAAGTCCCGCAAAATACTGCCGTCACCTCTTTATGAACAGGTTAAAGACCAGTTGATCGCCAAGCAGCCGAAAAAATAACAACTCCGTATTCAAAATCGCCGAAGAGTCACGGGGCATCCAGTTTTGGAGCCCCGTTTTTTTGCGTCACAAACCTTGTAAACCTTGACATTTCGGCGGTATACCTGCTATTCGTGTGCTGTTATACTTGAGGCAAGGAGTTGTAATGAAACCACTTTTTTTAAACCCACCAACGTTTGAGGACTTTGACGGAGGCGCAGGTGCCCGCTATCAGGCTTCCCGTGAAGTGACCTCCTTCTGGTACCCGACCTGGCTCTGCTTTCCGGCCGCAATGATCGAGGGAAGCCGCGTCGTTGACGCTCCGGTACAGAAATTCAACCTGAATGATTGTATTGCCATCGCGCAGAATTTCGACATGGTCGTGATGTATACTTCCACGCCGACTCTGAAGCTCGATATAGAGACAGCCCGTCGCATCAAGGAGGTCAAACCGGGCATCGTTACCGTGTTGACCGGCCCACATGTCTCTGTTCTGCCGGAGGAATCACTCCGGTCAGGAAACGGAAGTATCGACATAGTCTGTCGGGGTGAATTCGATTACTCCACCAAGGAACTGTGCGAAGGGCGCGACTGGAACCGGGTGGACGGCATCAGCTTCCTCAAGGACGGACAGATCGTGCATACCGCCGATCGCCCTCCGATTGCCGACCTTGATGCACTCCCTTTTGTCGCGCCGATCTATAAACGGGACCTGCCGGTCTCGGAATACGTCATCCCGCATTTCAAAAATCCGTATGTTTCAATCTACTCCAGTCGCGGCTGTCCCTCCCGTTGCATCTACTGCCTCTGGCCGCAAACTTTTTCCGGTCGCACCATGCGGGTCCGTTCACCTCAAAATGTCTATGAGGAAATCAAATGGATCGTGGACAACATCCCCGAAATGCGCGAATTGTCATTCGACGACGACACCTTTACCGCCGACCGGAAACATGCCTGTGATATTGCCGGACTGATCAAGCCGCTCGGCATCTCCTGGGCGATCAATGCCCGCGCAAATACCGATTACGAAACGCTGAGAACGCTTCGCGAGGCCGGTCTCCGCCATGTGGTGGTCGGGTTTGAAAGCGGCAACGACCAGATTCTGAA
>JBAYTT010000054.1:0-19458 GCA_041675485.1 Pelobacteraceae bacterium
TACTGCTTTGCCGTTACATCCGTCAGAAAAGATTCGGTAACCATATCTCCGGCACTGTCCGGCACCAGTACCGTTTCTAAAAAGGATCTGTCAGCGCTTGCCAACGGTACATTCTACCTGGTCTGGCAGAATGTTGGCCAGATTCCGGAATCACTTGCACTGAATGAAAAGCGATATGAGGTCCGCTCTCTGCAGCAGCTCCTGAAGCGTGCAAGCGTGTATCATGGCGATATCAATGGAAGCTATGATACATCAACCGTCACGGCTGTCCGTGAATTCCAGCGTTCTTCATCACTCCCCCCGGTTGAATCCCCGGGTAGGCTGACACTGGCAGCGCTGACCCGGTTTGAAGCCGGCAGGAATATCCCGTTACTTTCATCAAATGGAAATGGCAAATGAGTTCGATACTTAAGGCACTGAAAAAACTGGAAAACGAAAGAGCTATCCGCCAACCGGACGCATTGAAGATAGATTCCGACATACTGCGGCCGGATCCTCCGTCCGGCAATTCCGGTATCGGTAAAATCCTGGTGGCACTCCTTTTGATTGCAGGCGGAGCTGGAGCAACCTATCTTCTTATGGCTCGCAACCTCTCCCCGGAGAAGAATGGTGCTGCACGCACACGGCTTGCAGCCACGTCATCTCAGACAGCAACACCGCGTCCCGTGCTGCCACCTGCACAAATACCTGCAGAAATCCCCCCTCCGGCAATTGTGACCGTTCCGGCGCAGCCATTAAAGCCTGAAAGGGTAGTGACTCCCCCCCGTAAAGCTACTACTCCGACACAGGCTGTTAAAACGAATCAGCGCGGCAAGGACGCTCCAACACACAAACCGGTCACTGCCGTTACTCAAAAAACGGCTGCACCATCAAACAAACCTGTTCCCGAAGCCGCTCAAAAGCCAGCCATCAGGGTTAACGGCATCGCCTGGCAAAACAGCAGCGCTGATAGTATGGCAATCATAAATGGAGTGGCGGTTTCAAACGGAAAAGTGATCGAAGGTGTCGAGGTGGAAGAAATTCAGAAAGACCGTGTCAGGTTCAGCTACCACGGAGAAAAATTTGAAATTCCACTGGGGCAATCAAACCGGTAAGACCGGCTTCACCGTGTAATCACCCTGATAAAACGCACCAGATAATCCACTCCGGACCAGATCGTCAAAGCGGTGGCAATCCAGAGATAGAACATCCCAACATTGTGCATGTTTACGGTAAGATACGGGTGTGCAATTCCAAAGAACCACTGATAGTCATAGTGAAGCACCAACCCTAATATCGCAACAATCTGGAATATGGTTTTGAATTTACCAAGGTCACTGGCCTGGATGACAATCCCTTCACTCGACGCTATCCCCCGTAGACCGGTAATAATAATTTCACGGCCAAGAATGACCAGCACCATCCAGGCGGGAACCCGCCCAAATGGCAGGATCATGATCAGAGCTGCCATTACAATCAGTTTATCGGCGATCGGATCCAGAAATTTGCCGAAAATCGTGACTATTCCCATCCGGCGGGCCAGATAACCATCCAGCCAATCGGTAATGGATGCCACGGCAAAGATGGCTGCAGCCACAAAACCTGCCGATCGGGAAGGCGAGATCAGAAAAGCGGCAAGAAGCGGGATGGCAGCGATCCGCATCATGGTGAGAATGTTGGGCAGGTTCATAACCTGATTTGGACGACTGGCTGTCATTATTACGTACCGCTTTCCTGATATGACTTCATGTAGGAAAGAACCCGGTTCACATAGGTTCGAGTTTCATTATAGGGTGGAATTCCGCCGTATTTTGCTACCTTGCTGAGCCCGGCATTGTAGGCAGCCACCGCCAGGGAAACGTCGCCCCGGAACGTATCAAGCAGGAAACGCAGGTATTTCACCCCACCCTCGACGTTGTCCTTCGGATTGAACCGGTCAGCCACTTTCAGCGATTTTGCTGTGCTCGGCATTAACTGCATCAAGCCGCTGGCACCTTTGCTGGAAACAGCATTCGGGTTATAACCGGACTCAGCATGGATGACAGCCTTTACCAGGCATGGATTTACCCCATACTTTTCTGAGCAGGTCTTGATGAGTTGTTCAAATTCGGCCGGATTAACTGATGAAGCATATTTGAGTTTTGTCCGCAGTTCCTTGTCTTTTTTAAGGTCACGCATGAATACTTTGAAACGCTTGTCGGTGGGAGCGTCAGTGAAGTGGACGATATCATCTTCATCAACATACCGGTAGATATCAGCCACGGCATAACGTGCCGTTATCAGTGCAAAAAGAAAAAACGCACCGAGGCAGAGCACTGTTTTTGTACCATATGACGGGAGTTTTGATAACATTCCATCAATAATCCCAAAAGCTGAGGATTTGTCAAGAGTTATTCTGTTTCGCATCAATTTGATGCCAGTTTGAAATTGACATTTTTGAGGCCATGTTCTACAAAGATTCTTTTCGTAAGGAGGGAGATCGATATGAGTGAAAAACCTGCAACCTATAAAGATTCCGGGGTTGATATTGCCGCCGGAAACAGTTTTGTCAACCTGATCAAGCCGTTGGTAAAGGCCACGTCGCGACCCGAGGTCCTTGCGGACATCGGTGGTTTCGGCGGTTTGTTTTCTCTCAACACGGCAAAATACAAAAATCCTGTACTGGTTTCCGGAACGGACGGCGTCGGCACAAAACTCAAGATCGCTTTTCTCGCGGATCGCCATGATACTGTCGGCATTGATCTGGTGGCTATGTGCGTCAACGACATAATAGTCCAGGGAGCCGAGCCGCTCTTTTTTCTCGATTACCTTGCAACCGGAAAGCTGCTGCCTGAAAAGGGTGCCGAGATCGTAAAGGGAATCGCCGAAGGGTGCAAACAGGCCGGCTGTGCGCTGATTGGTGGAGAAACCGCCGAAATGCCCGGTTTTTACGCCGATGGCGAATATGATGTCGCCGGCTTTACCGTCGGAGTCGTTGATCGCGAAAATATTATTGACGGTTCATGCATATCCGTCGGCAACGTACTTATCGGTATTGCTTCCAGCGGCCTGCACAGTAATGGCTATTCACTGGCACGCACCCTGATATTCGACCGGCTGGGGCTCTCGATACATGACAAATTCCCCGGTTCGGATGATTCGGTAGCTGATGTGCTGCTGACGCCAACCCGAATTTATGTACGCTCAATTCTGAATCTTCTGAAAGACTTTACTATTAACGGCATTGCCCATATTACCGGTGGCGGGCTGTTGGAAAACGTTCCCCGGGTTCTTCCCAAAAGCTGTCAGGCGCACATCCATATAGACAAGTGGGAACTGCCAAACCTGTTTTCCGTGTTGCAGAAGGCCGGCAACGTTGAGCGTGACGAAATGTACCGCACCTTCAATATGGGTATCGGGATGGTACTTGCGGTTGCCGAGAACCAAGCTGAAGAGATAATTGACCGGTTAAAAGGTCTGGGTGAATCAGCGTGGATAATCGGTGATATTGCAGCGTGTGGTGCCGGAGATGAACGAGTCGAACTGGTGGGGAAGTAAGGTGACTGCGCCAGGGAAAACGCCGTGCCGGTTGGGAGTCCTTGTTTCCGGGAGCGGCACCAACCTCCAAGCCATTATCGACAAGATAGAAGCGGGCGAGATCCGTGCCGAGATTGCCTGTGTCATCAGCAACAAGGCAAACGCATATGCCCTTACCCGGGCCGCACGGCACGGGATACCGGTCGTTGTTCATGAAAATGCCGCGTTTCCCGAGCGACGATCATACGATGCCGCAACGGTTGAAATTCTTCGCAGCCATAAGGTAGATCTGGTAATTCTGGCCGGATTCATGAGAATTCTGACAGACGTCATGGTCAACGCCTTTCCAAACGCGATGATGAACATCCACCCTGCCCTGCTGCCATCTTTCCAGGGACTTCATGCCCAGCAGCAGGCTCTTGACTACGGGGTTCGCTACTCCGGATGCACGGTACATTTTGTTGACTGCGGAACCGATACCGGACCAATTATCCTGCAAACGGTCGTCCCCGTAGAGCAGGATGACACGGAAGAAACACTCTCTGCCCGGATCCAGAAGGCGGAGCACCAGACTTTTGGCGCGGCCATCAAACTGTTTGTAGAGGGAAAGATCCGGGTTACCGGCCGTAAGGTACTGATTTCTGATTAACAGCAGTTCTGTTAATTCACCCCGCCAAACTTCTTCATCAGATGACCTGAGGCAACATCCCATTCACGAACCCAGTTATCTCCTCCTGCGGCAAAGAGACGTTTGCCGTCAGGAGAGAACACCACCTGTGTTACGGAATTGTCAAGATCACTTTTCCAGGCGACTCTGCTCTCACGAATATTCCAGAGCAGAACCGACTCGTCTTCTTCGGCCAGAGCCATGAAATCGCCGTCAGGTGATACGGCAATGCTGTTGATCTGACGATTGTTGAAATCGAGCGTGCCGCGTAACCTTCGCAACGATACCGTCCATCCTTTGACGGTCATATCGTCCAGCGCGGCATACAGAAACCGACCATCTGCCGACCCGGTCAATGCCGTTACCGCATCATCTGACGGTTCTAACAGCGTCGCAAGAGCTTCGGGACCGAAGAGACCCCACAACCGCACCGCGCCATCGGCACCGGCAGTTGCCAGTTCGTTTTTCCCGGGGATAAAAAACAGGTAGCGGGCTTCTCCGGTATGAGCACTGATGCGACGCACGACCGACCGGGCGGCGCGGTTCCAGATCACGACAGTACCTTGAGAATCGCCCGTCGCAATATAGCGGCCATCACTTGAAAAGGTCGCCGCAACAATATTCGCAGTATGCCCGTTTTCTTTGGAAGAGAGTACTCCGATACGTCTGCCGCTTTCCACATCCCACAGAATCGGCATGATCTTGCCGTTACGTGCCCAGAGCAGTTGCGATGATTCCGGAGAAAAAGCCGCCGCGACCACCCGGATACGAACCGCCTCGGGCTTTCCCAACTCGCGAATCAGCGCGCCGCTCTTCACATCCCAGATATAATTGTTTTCGTCTTCATCGGCAGTAACGGCCAATCGACCATCACGGCTTAAGGCAAAAAGGGATATTTCATTTACATTGCCGGTTTTTTTCGTGGGTGTCGGCAGTGCGGCTGTCACGGATGAGGTTAAATTACCTGCAACCGGCGTATTGCCAGCCTGTGACGCTGATGGATGACGTAGGCAAATCATGGATAACAGTAATATGAAGGCTATGGTGAGTCGGCTCATGTGCGCTCCTTTCGGTGTACAAAAGTTTTGTATACTTAACATAATTTGACGGTAATTGCTACCGGTCTGACCTTGCCAACACGTTGGTTCGGCATCTATGAACGCATTCACATTCGCAGAATCGACATAATGGCGGCAAGGCAACGGCTGCCAAGTTCGGACGAATACGTATGACTCTGGTTGATGTCTCCACCCTGGGAGAATGTATCGCCCTCAACTGTTAATCCTCCCAACTACCCAAGATAACACGGAAAAGGTATCTACATCCTGCAGCAGATTGTTTTTTCAAATAATGAAATCACACCAGCTACGTCTATTTCTTGTAAGATCTCTCAATTTAATATAAATATAACTGTTTTACATTTTATATTTAGTACAAGCTATATGCAGAGTGCCATCCCGTTACCGGTGCCAGCTGTTAATTGACCTTAGTGAAGTGAGTATATTCCATTGATACCTACAGATAACGTTCACAATCTTTCAGAAGCTCTCCGCAAACTGTCACACCCTGTCCGCATTACTTCCGCGAGACCGGACAAAGTGCCTCTTGACGTGTACGTCCCGTCGCTGCTGCCGGAGCAGCTTGGCGACCAGTCCTTTTGCCGCGAAGTCGGGATCCGCTACCCCTATCTGGGCGGTTCCATGGCCAAAGGGATCAGCTCCGTTGCCATGGCGGAAGAGCTGGGGCGCGCCGGCATGCTCGGCTTCTTCGGCGCTGCCGGACTGCCGTTTGCCGCAGTGGAAGCAGCCGTGGACAAGCTGGCAACTGCCGGTTTTCCCTGCGGTTTCAACTTGATCCATTCACCCCACGAACCGGATCTGGAAGCAGCTCTTGCCGAACTGTACATCCGCAAAAATGTTCGCCTGGTTGAAGCATCCGCCTTTCTGGCGCTGACGCTGCCGCTGGTTCGCTACCGCATGCAAGGCATCCATCGTGCGGCGGACGGGACGATCATCACCCCGAACCGGATTATTGCCAAGGTTTCGCGAGAAGAACTGGCCGAAAAATTCTTCTCGCCACCGCCGGAAAAACTTCTGCGCCAGCTTCTGGACCAGGGCCTCATCACTGCCGAACAGGCGGAACTGGCCGCGCTGATACCGATGGCACAGGAAGTCACTGCCGAAGCGGATTCGGGCGGGCATACCGACAACCGTCCGGCCATTGCCCTGTTCCCGACCATTTTGTCCCTGGCTGGCCGGATGGAACAGAAGTTCGGCTATAGTGTCAAACTGCGGGTCGGTCTGGCTGGCGGCATCGCTACCCCGGCCGCCGCTGCCGCCGCGTTTGCCATGGGTGCCGCCTACATCATGACCGGCTCCGTCAACCAGGCGTGCGTCGAATCCGGAACGTCGGATACGGTGCGCAAGATGCTGGCGGAAACCCGTCAGGCCGATGTGACCATGGCACCGGCCGCCGACATGTTCGAAATGGGCGTTACGGTGCAGGTGCTGAAGCGCGGCACCATGTTCCCGATGCGGGCAGCCAAGCTGTACGACATGTATCGCAGCCATGACGGACTGGAAAGCATCCCCGGACCTGAGCGGGACAAACTCGAAAAAACATTATTCCTGGCGCCCCTCGCCGACATCTGGCGCGATACCCGGGCATTTTTCCTTGAGCGTGATCCCCGCCAGGTGGAACGTGCGGAGCGGGACCCGAAGCACCTCATGGCGCTCGTGTTTCGCTGGTACCTGGGGCAGGCCGCCCACTGGGCCAAGGATGGTGCTGCTACCCGCACGATGGACTACCAGGTCTGGTGCGGACCGGCCATGGGCGCGTTCAACGAATGGGCTGCCGGAAGCTTTCTGGCGGCTCCGGAGCAGCGCCGGGTGGCGACGGTTGCCCGCAACCTTCTGTTCGGAGCGGCGCTGCTTACCCGCGCCAATATCCTTCGCTATCAGGACATAAAACTACCCGTCGATTTTTGTATCGAACCGCTTGAAGACACACACATCAAGGAGTACCTCGCGTGACACAGGACAATGTCAAACAGACTGCCACACCCAGCGCTGCGCCGCTGGCCATCATAGGAATCGGCTGCCTCTTCCCTCAAGCCGAAGACAGCAGCTCATACTGGGCCAATATTCGCGAAGGGATCGACGCCATCAGCGACATCCCGGCGACCCACTGGCGCGTGGCGGATTACCATAATCAGGATCCAAAGTCACCCGACATGACCTACGGCCGCCGGGGCGGCTTCCTGTCTGAAGTTCCGTTCAATCCGATGGAATATAACATCCCTCCGGCTACCCTGGAGGCGATTGACAGTTCGCAGCTTTTGGGACTGGTCGCCACCGGACAGGCGTTGAAGGATGCCGGTTATGGCGCCGATAGGGCCTATGACCGCGACCGGGTCAGCGTTATCCTTGGTGTTACCGGCACACTCGAACTGGTTATCCCGTTGGCCGCGCGGCTTGGGCACCCCCATTGGCGATCAGCCCTCAAGGACGCCGGTGTGGACGACACCACATCTGAAGACGTGGTACAGCGCATCTCCGATTCGTATGTGTCATGGCAGGAAAACTCCTTCCCCGGCCTGCTCGGCAACGTAGTCGCCGGCAGGATCAGCAAGCAGTACGACCTGGGGGGCACCAACTGCGTGGTGGATGCCGCCTGCGGCAGTTCGCTCGGTGCCCTGCATGTGGCTGCCATGGAGCTGGCAACCGGCAAGTCCGACATGGTTGTTACCGGCGGTATCGATACCTTCAACGACATCTTCATGTATATGTGCTTCAGCAAGACCCCGGCGTTGTCGCCAAGCGGCGATATCAAGCCGTTCGATGCCTCCGGCGACGGCACCATCCTGGGCGAAGGGCTTGGTATCATGGTAATCAAGCGGCTTGCCGATGCGGAACGCGACGGTGACCGGATTTATGCGGTCATTCGCGGCGTCGGCTCTTCCAGCGACGGCAAGGGTGAGGCGATCTACACCCCCAGCGCATCAGGCCAGAGAAAGGCCATCAAGGACGCCTATCAGCGGGCCGGCGTGTCTCCGGACAGTATCGGCCTGGTGGAAGCCCACGGCACCGGCACCAAGGTCGGTGACGCAGTGGAAGTATCGGCACTGCGCGACATCTACGGTACAGCCGACAAGCCCTGGTGCGCCCTCGGTTCGGTCAAGTCGCAGATCGGCCACACCAAGGCGGCCGCAGGCGCTGCCGGGATGATCAAGGCGGCCCTGGCGCTGCACCACAAGGTCATCCCCCCCACCATCAAGGTGCAACAACCGCTGCGCGAGGTTGTGGACGGGCAGTCCCCGTTCTACCTCACCAGCCACAAGCGCCCCTGGCTTTCCCGCAACGGTCAACCGCGCCGGGCAGCGGTCAGCGCCCTCGGCTTCGGCGGTGCAAACTTTCATGTAGTGCTTGAAGAATATACCCCCACTGCCGCCGTGGCGGACTGGGACGGCACCGTCCAGATCCTCCCCTTCTCCGCAGCCGATACGACCGCACTGGAGCAGATGGTCGCCAAGGTGGCAGATACGCAGTCATGGATAGAAATTCGCGCCATGGGCGCACAACTTCGCTCATCCTTCGACGGGAATGCCCCGTACCGTCTGGCGCTAGTCGTCGAACTGAAAACCGTCATGAAGTCATTGTGCAGCAACGCGCTGACCATGCTCCGCAAACAGCCTGACTCCTCCTGGAGCACTCCCGATGGTGCCTGGTATGCAACCGGCGCTGCACCGGGCAAAACAGGCATGCTGTTCCCCGGCCAGGGCGCCCAGTATACCGGGATGCAGCGCGATCTCGCCTGCAGCTTTCCTGCCATGCTGGCATCTCTCGACGCCGCGGACCGGGAGTTCGGCACATCCACCGGCAGCAGTCTGTCCGACCTGATCTACCCTCCTACCCCCTTCAGTGACGCTGATCGGGAAGCAGTGGAAGCTGCCTTGCGCGCAACCGACGTGGCCCAGCCCGCCATCGGCGCGGTCAGCCTCGGCGCCCTGCGGATTCTGGAATCGTTCGGCTTTGTGCCGGATGCCGCTGCCGGTCACAGCTACGGGGAACTTACCGCCCTCTGCGCTGCCGGACGGCTCGATGAAACCTCGTTCCATGCCCTCTCCCGCCTGCGCGGCCAGTTGATGGCGGCCGGAGACGGCGACCGGGGCACCATGCTGGCCGTGTCCGCACCGCTGGCCGATGTGCAGCAGTTGATCAGCGATGAGAAACTCGATCTGGTCATAGCCAACCGTAACGCGCCGAACCAGGCGGTTCTTTCCGGCAGCAGCGCCGAAATTTCCCGCGCCGCCGAAGCCTGTGCTTCCCGCAAACTTTCCTGCAAGCAATTGACCGTTGCCGCGGCGTTCCACAGCCCGCTGGTTGCCGATGCCGCTGCCCCGCTGCTGGCAGCCCTGTCCGGCATCACCATCGCGGATGGCTCACTGCCGGTCTACGCAAACACAACTGCCGCCGAGTACCCGGCTGAAGCAAGCGAAGCCGCCACGCTGCTGGCCGGGCAACTGGCCCGTCCGGTAGAATTCGTTGCCGAAATAGAAGCAATGTATGCCGCCGGTATCCGTACCTTTGTGGAAATCGGTCCGGGAGCCCGCCTCTGTGGCCTGGTGTCCGCCATCCTTGCCGGTCGCCCGCATACTGCTGTCGCGCTTGATGCGTCCGGAGGCAGACGTTCCGGGATTGCCGATCTGGCGCGTTGTCTGGCACAGCTGGCCGTGCTTGGTCACACCGTTTCCCTGGCCGGGTGGGATGAAGGGTATCGCCCCGCTCCTCAGGTCACCGGCAAAAAACCGGCGCTGACCATAAACCTGAGCGGCGCCAATTATGTCAAACCAAAGGCGAAACGCCCTGCGTCCCCCCCCCGTCCGGCCGTATCAACAGCCGTGTCCGCGCCCGCTTCCGCACCGGTTGGTATAATGGCTGCTTCTTCATCATCAGCGGCTCCAGTGATGGCGCCATCCTCCGTATCCCGTGATGTCCTGGCCGAGTCACTGAAGGTTACCCGTGAGGGGATGTCGGCACTGACGCGGATTCAGGACGAGACCGCCCAGCTTCACCGCCGCTTCCTGGAAGGACAGGATACCGCCGCAAAAACCATCCAGATGCTGCTTGAACAGCAGCAGCGGATTCTTCAAGGGGGCAACTTTGTTCCCTCACCCGTATCGTTTCCCGCAACCGGAGCAACAGCCCCTGCCGTTACTCCGGCTACTGTGCCACCTGCGCTTAAACCTGTTGCACCGGTTATCCCGACTGCCCAACCGAACTCGAACCGTGTCGCCGAGACGCTGATGGCGGTCGTCAGCGAGAAGACCGGCTATCCGGTAGAAATGCTGGAAATGGAGATGGGGCTCGACTCGGACCTCGGTATCGATTCCATCAAGCGGGTCGAAATCCTGTCCGCGCTTCAGGAACGTCTCCCCGGTTCACCGGTCATCGGCCCCGAACATCTCGGTACCCTGCATACCCTCGGAGAAATTGCCTCCCATCTGGGTGCCGGTGCTGTTTCCACTTCGCCATCGGCTGACTACCGGGTGAGCGGAGTCGAACCCGCAGTGCTGTCCAATA
This sequence comes from Pelobacteraceae bacterium, assembly GCA_041675485.1. GTDB lineage: Bacteria > Desulfobacterota > Desulfuromonadia > Geobacterales > Pseudopelobacteraceae > JACRCG01. The sequence goes on from JBAYTT010000054.1 coordinate 10,744, forward strand.
TCGCCGAAACCCTCCTTGCTGTCGTCAGCGAGAAGACCGGCTATCCGGTGGAAATGCTTGAAATGGAGATGGGGCTCGATTCAGACCTTGGCATCGATTCAATCAAACGGGTCGAAATCCTGTCCGCACTCCAGGAACGCCTCCCCGGTTCTCCGGTCATCGGTCCAGAACATCTCGGCACCCTGCACACGCTGGGTGAGATCGCCCGCCACCTGGGCGCTGGAACACCGAACTCAGCAAACTCTCCTCTCATCGCCGAAACCCTCCTTGCTGTCGTCAGCGAGAAAACCGGCTATCCGGTTGAAATGCTGGAAATGGAAATGGGGCTCGATTCGGATCTCGGCATCGACTCCATCAAACGGGTCGAGATCCTGTCCGCACTACAGGAACGCCTCCCCGGTTCACCGGCTATCGGTCCTGAACACCTGGGCACCTTGCATACACTGGGTGAGATCGCCCGCCATCTGGGTTCCAGCGTTACTGCAACGCCTTCATCACCGGACAGCCGGGTGAGCGGAGCCGAACCCGCCGCACTGTCCAACGTCGCCGAAACCCTCCTTGCCGTCGTCAGCGATAAAACCGGCTATCCGGTGGAGATGCTGGAGATGGAGATGGGTCTTGAATCCGATCTCGGCATCGACTCCATCAAACGGGTCGAGATCCTGTCCGCACTTCAGGAACGCCTCCCCGGCTCACCGGTCATCGGACCCGAGCATCTGGGTACTCTGCACACTCTGGGCGAGATCGCCCGCCATCTGGGGGGTGGTGCAGCCGCTCTCGTTGCCGGGAACGTGCCGTCATCTTCACACGCGGGAACCGTTGCCGACGAATCCGGTGAAAGCAACAACACCGTCCAAACAGTCAATCGAAGCACCATCGTACCGGTGCCACTGACTGTTCCGGCGCAAAAACTCCCACTGGCCAACACGGGCGTCATCTGGATTACGGACGACGGATCGGTTTTTCCCGCCACATTGTGTGCCCTGCTGACTGCCACCGGACGAAATGTTCAACTGGTGCGTGTCGAAGACGCGTTTATGAATGCCTCCGGGGCTGATCTTGCCGGTCTGGTAATCTGCGCTCCTTCGGGCGGAACCGATGACAATTTTTATGAAAACGCCTTCCTGCTCCTGAAGAGCTCTGCGCCTGCCCTGCGCCGGTCCGGAGAAAACGGTGGTGCCCTGTTTGCCACCATTTCCCGCCAGGACGGCTCATTCGGTTGCGGAACCGATACTACCCTGAACGACCCGCTTTCCGGCGGTCTGGCCGGATTGGCAAAGACGGCAGCCCACGAATGGAGCAAAGTATTGTGTAAAGCGATTGATATTGGAGCTTTTGCCGATTATACGGCAGAGGCCGAAGCTGTTGCGATCGAGCTGTTGCTTGACGGCCCGCTGGAAGTCGGCCTGACACCGGCAGGGAGAACCGCCCTGAACATGATTGACCTTCCAGAGCAGCCGCACGCGGGCGCCGCACCATTACAGGCAGGTGATGTTATCGTTATCACCGGGGGCGGACGCGGGGTGACGGCAGCCGCTGCCGTGGCGCTCGCGGCAGCGTACAAACCGCTGCTGGTCCTGCTGGGACGCAGCCGGGAACTTCAGACGGAACCGGAGTGGCTGGCGGCGCTAAAGGATGAAAGCCAGATAAAACGGGCCATCCTTGAACATACCGCCGAAAAACTTCACCCCAGGGAGATTGAGGAACGGTACCAGGCCATCGCAGCCGGGCGGGAACTCAAGGACACCCTGGCCAGGGTTGCACAGGCGGGTGGCCGGGCAATCTACCGCTCCGTGGATATTCGCGATACTGCCGCCGTTTCCGCCCTGCTCGCTGAAATCCGCCGGGAGCACGGCCCTGTCCGGGGCATCGTGCATGGCGCCGGAGTATTGGCCGATCGGCTCATCAGCGATAAATCCCTGGAACAGTTCTCCCTGGTGTACGGCACCAAGGTGAAGGGATTGAAGGCATTACTTGCCGCTACCGCACAGGACGATCTGCGTTTTATCGCCCTGTTTTCCTCCACAACCGGACGTTTTGGACGGAGCGGCCAGGTTGACTACGCCGTTGCCAACGAAGTACTCAACAAGCTGGCCCAGGCCGAGTCACGCCGCCGTGCCGCATGCCGGACCGTCAGCATAAATTGGGGACCGTGGGATGGCGGCATGGTAACTCCGTCGCTGAAGAAGGTCTTTGCCGGTGAGGGGATCGGCCTGATCGGACTGAAAGAAGGGGGAGAACTGCTGGTCCGCGAAATTGCCGCAGCCGGTGAACCGGTCGAAATCATTGCCCTGGCAGGGGTGTCGGCGGGTTCGCTGGCAGTCGCCCCATCAAGTTCGGAGACACCGCTTACCGAGGCGTTCCGCCTGAACCTGACCATTGAGGATTTCCCCTTCATCCGTTCCCACGTGATTGACGGCAAGGCCGTCCTTCCCATGGCCATGGCAGTGGAGTGGCTGGCCCACGGTGCCCTGCACGGCAATCCCGGCTTCCGTTTTCACGGCTTCAACAACCTGCGCATCTGCAAAGGGGTTATCTTCGACCAGGGGAGTACGTGCAGCCTCCGGGTCATGGCCGGTCGCGCCGAGAAACACGATTCCCTTTTTGTGGTACCGGTAGAACTGACAAGTACTGCCGGTGACGGACACAACGTCCTGCATGTCCGCGCCGAAATAGTGCTTGCATCAAAACTGCCGGAAGGAATCCGTTCCATTGTCGATGTCCCGGTCGCGCCCTACGCACCCGGCAACGGCGCTATCTACGACCAGGAACGCCTTTTCCACGGATCGGACCTGCAAGGGATCGAGCAGGTCGGCGGCTGCTCTGCCAAAGGCATTACCGCGCTGGCCAAGGCTGCACCGAAACCGGATGTCTGGATCAAACAGCCGTTGCGCAACATCTGGCTGACCGATCCGCTGGTAGTGGATTGCGCCTTCCAGTTGATGATCCTCTGGAGCTTCGAGCGCTCCGGTTCCGGTTCACTGCCGTCGTTTGCCGGACGATACCGGCAATTCCAGGAATATTTCCCCCGTGAAGGCGCCCAGATCGTAATCAGGGTTACCGCAGAACGGAATCATGGCGCATCAGCTGATATTGAATTTCTTGACCGGACCAGCGGTAAGCTGATTGCCCGTCTGGAAAATTACGAATGTATCATCGATTCTTCCCTGCAAAAGGCCTTCCAGCGTAATCAACTGGCACAACCGGGGTGTGTCGAGCTGGAAGTAGCTTGATGACCGATTATCGTTCTACCGTAGCCATCGTCGGGATCGGCGGCATCTTCCCCGATGCGCCCGACCTGGCAGCTTTCTGGGACAATATCAGCAACTGCCGCAGCTCTTTTCGCGAGGTTCCCGACGGGCGCTGGATGGTTCCGGCCGACTCCGTGTTCGATCCGGAACCGGGAAAAGCCGATTGTGTCTATTCCCGCCGTGGCTGTTTCATCGACCGGCTGCCATCGGCGGCAACTCTTCCGGATCTTGCCATTGATCCGGCGCTGCTCGACGGACTCGATCCGCTCTTTCATCTGCTTATCCATGCGGGAAAACGTGCCTTTGACGATAGCGTCACCGCACCGCTCGACCTCTCCCGTATCGGTGTCATCATCGGCAACCTGGCGTTGCCGAGCGAGACCTCGGCGCTGCTGACCCGCAACTGGCTCGGGCGTACGTTTGAAGAGCAACTGCTTGGATCTGCCTCTGCCCCCTCCCCCACTTCGCCGCTCAACCGTTTTCCCGCCGGCCTGCCCGCCGGGATCCTTGCCCGGGCTCTCGGCCTGGGTGGCGGCGGCTGTACGCTCGATGCCGCCTGTGCCTCATCGCTGTATGCGATCAAGCTCGCCATTGACGAACTTCTGTCCGGCAGGGCCGACGCCATGCTGTCCGGAGGCGTGTCACGCCCCGACCCGCTCTTCACCCAGATGGGTTTTTCCCAGTTGCGTGCCCTTTCCAAACGAGGCGTCTGTTCCCCGTTCGATGCCGCGGGGGACGGTCTCGTGGTCGGCGAAGGGGCCGGCCTGTTCCTGCTCAAGCGGACCGAAGATGCCGTGGCCCATGGCGACCGGATTTACGGTGTCATCAGGGGTATCGGCCTGGCCAACGATGTGGGTGGCAGCCTGCTTGCCCCCATGTCGGAAGGACAACTGCGCGCCATGCGTGCCGCCTACCAGCTGGCCGGCTGGCAGCCGGGCGACGTCGACCTGATCGAATGTCACGCCACCGGCACCCCGGTTGGTGATGCGGTTGAAGTTGCCAGCCTCAAACAGCTCTGGCCTGATGTCGGCCCGGGCGATACGCGCTGTGTCATCGGCTCCGTCAAGTCCAATATCGGCCATCTGCTGACCGCTGCGGGCGGCGCAGCCGTGACCAAGGTGCTGTTGGCCATGCAGAATGAAACTCTCCCCCCCACGGCAAATTTCAACAGTCCCCAGTCCGGAATGGAACTGGACAATAGCCCGTTCCGTGTCCTGACATCAGCGGCTCCGTGGAAAAGGCGCGGTGACGGCATTCCCCGGCGAGCGGCGGTGAGTGCGTTTGGTTTCGGGGGGATTAATGCGCATTTGTTGATTGAGGAGTGGCTCCCTTCGGCTCCGCTCAGGGACCGATTGGCTCCGCTCAGGGATCGGTTGGCTCCGCTCAGGGATCGGCTCAACGATCGGTTGGTGAGCGGAGTCGAACCAATCGCTGTCGTCGGCATGGATGCCCGTTTTGGCCAGTGGCAGTCGCTGCGGGCGTTTCAGGAACGGGTGCTCGGCGGCGATGATTCGGCGGCTCCCACCACCCCCAAAGCATGGCATGGCGCGTCACAAAGCACATGGTTCCGCGCGGAAGGGCTGGATTCAACGCCGTTTACCGGTTTCACCATGGATGAGGTGGAACTGCCTGCGAACCGTTTCCGCATTCCGCCACGCGAGATGGAAGAGATGCTGCCGCAGCAGCTGCTCATGCTGCAAACGGCCGCGGAAGCGCTGCACAATGCCGGGCTGAGTCAGGAAAAAAACGACTCTACCGGCGTCTTCATCGGCATTGCCCTTGACCTGAACAGCACCAACTTCAGCCTGCGCTGGGCTCTGCCCGGACAGGCATCCCGCTGGGCGGAGAAAGCAGGCCGTACCCTGACATCTGAAGAGCTGTCGGAATGGACGTCCCGGCTTCGGACCGCTGCCGGACCGCCCCTGACCGCCAACCGCACCATGGGTGCGCTCGGCAGCGTCGTGGCCAGCAGGATTGCCCGAGAATTCCGTATCGGCGGGCCGAGTTTCACGATTTCCAGTGAGGAAAGTTCCGGCATCAGGGCGCTGGAAGTTGCCATCCGCCAGCTTCAGAATCGCGAACTGGATCAGGCGCTTGTCGGCGCCGTGGATCTGGCCGGAGACCTGCGGGCAGTCCTCGGTCAGCATGGCGTGCGCCCCTATTCCCGTTCAGGTGTTGCCGCTCCGTTTGACACGGCAGCCGACGGCGCCGTGATCGGTGAAGGCGCCTGCGCCGTTGTGCTCAAACGGCTGGAAGATGCCGAGCGGGATGGCGACCGGATCTATGCCGTCATTCGCGGCATCGGTTCTGCAAGCGGCGACCCGGCAACAGGCGATGAAACCTATCGCCATGCCCTTGACAAAGCCTATGCAGACGCAGGTGTAGACAAGGAATCCATCGGCTTCATCGAAGCAAGTGCCGATGGCACTCCGGAACAGGACTCCGGTGAAGCGGCAGCCCTCGCCTCCTGGTTCGCATCCGACACAGCCGCAGCCCGGTCATGCGCCGTCAGCAGCATCAAGGGGGATATCGGCCACAGCGGCGCCGCCTCCGGCCTTGCCTCGCTGCTGCGCGGCTGTCTTGCCCTGTACCATGAAATCATTCCCGGTTGCCGGGGCTTGAACTCAGCCGTTCCGGTTCTCCCGGTGCAGTCGCCGCTCCATTTCCCCCGTTCCTCCCGCTACTGGCTGCGCAACCGGAATGACGGCCCGCGCCGCGCCGGGGTTAGTGTGCGCGGCATTGACGGATCGTGCAGCCATGTGGTCCTGGAAGGATGGGACACAGCTCAGTCCAGCGTTGGTGCGGATCACTGTGCACCGCTTGGAATCGGACCGGAAGCACTGTTTGCCGTTGCCGGTGACACGCCTGCTGAGCTTCTGGTGCAACTGGACCGGCTTGACGGTGTGATGCAGGGTTCTTCTGCTCCCCTCTCCGATCTGGCAGCCGCCTGGTATCCAACTTTTGCGGCAGCAGCCGATAAGGCGCGTGCCATGGCCATGGTTGCCCGGGATCGCGACGAGTTAGCGCTGTTGATTGATCTCGGCCACTCCACCCTGAAGAATGATGGCACTGCCCCTGCCACCGTTCCGGGTCTGCGCGACCGCCTGTTCTATACAGAGAATCCACTGGGTACTGACGGTAAGATAGCTTTTGTCTTCCCCGGTTCGGGCAACCACTATGCCGGCATGGGGATGGAACTGTTCAGCCGCTGGCCGGAGATCCTGCGCCGCCAGGATGGGGAAAACCTGTTGCTACGGGCGCAGTTCCAACCGGAATTGTTCTGGAACGGCGCACCATCAGCCCTGATCAATGACGACCATCGGGCCGTGATTTTCGGCCAGGTTGCCACCGGCTGCGCGGTCAGCGATCTGGTCCAGCGTTTCGGCGTCCACCCCACCGCCGTCATCGGCTACAGCCTCGGTGAATCGGCTGGGCTCTTTTCTCAACGAACCTGGCGCGACCGTGACGGAATGTACGGCCGCATGAAGGATTCGACCCTGTTTACCGACGATCTGGCCGGTGAATGCCGCGCGGCTAAACAGGCCTGGGGTCTGGATGACGACGTAACCGTGAACTGGAGCCTGGGAGTCGTTGCGGCTCCGGAACAAGCGGTCCGGGCGGCGCTGCCGGAGTTTCCCCGCGCCTACCTCCTGATCGTTAACACTCTTGACGAATGCGTCATTGGCGGTGATGCCGATCAACTTGCCAGCCTGGTGGCGACGCTCGGCTGCCGCTTTATCCCGCTGCAGGGCGTGACCACGGTGCATTGCGAAGTGGCGGAGCAGGTGGCAACTCCATACCACGACCTGCATCTCTACACGACCGAACCGCCCACTGGTGTGATTTATTACAGCGGCGTCAAGGGCGATTCCTACGAGGTTACCCGCGAAAGCGCCGCCGCCTCGATCCTCGGCCAGGCGCTGTACGGCATCAACTTCCCCAACGTTGTTGAATCGGCATATCGGGACGGCGTCCGCCTGTTCCTGGAGATGGGACCAGGCGCTTCATGCAGCCGCATGATCGGACGCATCCTCGGTGATCGTCCTCATCTGGCCCGCTCGGCCTGTTTTGCCGGTCAGGACCCTGTCTCCGTGATGCTGAAGATGATGGCCAACCTGATCGCCGAACGGGTGCCGGTTGACCTGTCACCGCTGTTTGATGTGCCGCGCGTTACCGTTGCTGACAAGAAAACTGCCGGAACGGTGCGTGTTGTACTTGGCGGTGCGCCATTTCAGCCGCCGCAGCCACCTGTTGCGGCAGTGGTGAAGAAGAATGCGCCTGTGCAACCGGTCGTTGCGGCAGCAGTTCCTGCTCCTGCTCCTGCTCCTGCTTCTGCTGATGGTGCTGGTGCTGGTGCTGGTGCTGGTGATTCGCTGATAGGCGAACTGGCCCGTTCGCAGCAGGCCCATACGGAAGCCCATGCGGCGTTCCTGGCAGTCAGCGAGACCGTGACCCGTTCGATGGCGCAGGCTCTTGCCCTGGAAATGTCTCTGCGTCAGGCGTTGGGGGATGATGTTCCCTTCGACTCCGCTCGGGGAACGGTTGACTCCCTTCGGCTACGCTCAGGACAAGCCGTTCAGGGAACGGTTGGTGAGCGAAGTCGAACCACCTTCAACCGCGACCTCTGCTTTGAATTCGCCATTGGTTCGGTCGGCCGCATGCTGGGGCGAGAGTTTGCCGAGGTGGATACCTTCCCGACCCGCGTCCGGCTGCCGGATGAACCGCTGATGCTGGTGGACCGGATCAAGAGCGTCGAAGGTGAACCGCGCTCCATGACCCATGGGAGGGTTGTTACCGAACACGACATCCATCCGGGCGCCTGGTACCTGGACGGCGGCCGCATCCCCACCTGTATCGCCGTGGAGGCAGGTCAGGCGGACCTGTTCCTGTCCGGCTATCTCGGCATCGACTTCATCACCCGTGGCTTGGCGGTGTACCGCCTGCTCGACGCCGTGGTCACGTTCCATCGCGGCCTGCCCGGACCGGGCGAGACAATCCATTACGATATCCGTATCGAACGGTTCTTCCGTCAGGGTGATACCTGGCTGTTCCGCTTCTTCTTCGAGGCCACGATAAACGGCCAGCCGCTGTTGTCCATGCGCGACGGCTGCGCCGGATTCTTCAACCAGCAGGAGCTTGATGCGGGCAAGGGCATCGTCCGTCCGGCGCTGGATCTGCGCCCCACAACCGGCATCCGTCCGGCTGACTGGCACGATCTGGTGCCACTGGCGCGAGAAGGATACGATGCAACACAGCTCGACAAGCTGCGCGACGGCGATCTGGCCGGTTGCTTTGGCCCGCTGTTCGCCGGGTTGCCGCTGTCCCGCCCGTTGACCATTCCGGGTGGCAGGATGCGTCTCGTCCATCGCGTCATCGACATAGACCCGGCCGGAGGTCGCTGCGGCATCGGCATTATCAGGGCCGAAGCCGACATCCACCCGGACGACTGGTTTATCACCTGTCA
>JBAYTT010000055.1:0-19412 GCA_041675485.1 Pelobacteraceae bacterium
CGCTGCGGCAGACCCGGAGATCCGTATCGAACCGGCCTGGAAAGTGTCACTCGTGTACGGCATGCCCTGCGCCATCTATCACCAGTTGCCGGCAGCCTATTATCTTGCGGCGCGATTTCACGACGATTTTGAATCAGCCGTCCTGCATGCGGTCAACGGTGGTGGCCAGAATCAGGCGCGTGCGATCCTGACCGGGGCCCTGGTGGGGGCACAGGTCGGCTATTCGCATATTCCCGTACGTTTTTTGAATGGGCTTGAAGATTCCGGATCATTGTGCGCGCTGGCAGCTGGGCTGGCAGAGAGTGTCAAAGGGAGTGTCATCGTACCGGACTAAAGCGGTGAGGAAAAGATGAATACAAAAAATATCACCTTTGCCAATGCCCGGGGTGAACAACTCGCCGCCCGGCTGGAGCTGCCCGATGACGAGCAGCCGCTCGCCTATGCCCTGTTCGCACACTGTTTTACCTGTTCCAAAGACTTAAAGGCGGTGGTTAATATTTCACGAGCCTTGAGCCGCAGACGCATTGCCGTGCTCCGCTTTGACTTTACCGGCCTGGGAGAGAGCGAGGGGGACTTCTCCGCAACAACTTTTTCCTCCGAAGTAAGCGACCTGGTCGCGGCAGCCGGATTTCTGGAGCGTGAATATGAAGCGCCCCGGCTGCTCATCGGCCATTCCCTGGGAGGAACGGCAGTGCTGGCGGCCGCTGCAAACATCCCCTCGACAGCAGCCGTGGTCACCATTGCCGCCCCGTTCGATCCGGCAAGCCTGCGAGGTCTGCTGGGAGTGACATTCGAACAGATCGAGCAGACCGGTCAGGCAACTGTCAGCATCAGTGGACGAGATTTCACCATCCGTAAGAGCCTGCTGGACGACCTGGCGGCTCAGCAACCGACAGAGGCGCGGAGCCTCAAGGCAGCGCTTCTGGTGATGCACTCGCCTCACGACCTGGTGGTGGGGATTGAAAACGCCGCCGCCATCTACCGGGCCGCTTCCCATCCCAAAAGCTTCATCTCACTCGATTTGGCCGACCACCTTCTTTCCGATGCCCGGGACTCCCGCTATGCAGGCAGCATTATCGCTACCTGGGCCGCTCGCTACCTGATTCTACCCGACACATCGCCTCCTGCACCAGTTCCGCCGGAGGTGATCGACAACCGGGTTACGGCACGATCCGGTGCAGAGGGCTTTCGAACAGAGCTGTTCGCCAACGGCTTTCCTTTGGTCGCCGACGAGCCTCTTGCATACGGCGGCGGCAACGAAGGGCCTTCGCCATACGAGTATCTGCTGGCCGCCCTGGGTGCCTGCACCGGTATGACGGTCCGGATGTATGCGCAGAGCAAGGGGTGGCCGCTGGAGGAGGTGGTGGTGCGGCTTTCTCATCAGAAAATCCACGCTGAAGATTGCAGCGACTGCGATGAGAAGGTGCGCCAGATCGATAGTATCGAGCGGGAGTTGGAGTTTCATGGCGGGTTGGATGAGCCGCAACGCCAGCGCTTGCTGGAGATTGCCGGGCGCTGCCCGGTTCACCGTACATTGACGGGAGAGGTGCGGATCGGGACCGTCATGCGGCCTGAAAACGGCAGCTAACAGCGGATTATCCCCGTTGTTCGATCTCGCCAATGCACCGTTCAATAGCGGCATGCAATTCAGAGAGGTCAACCGGTTTGACAATAACATGGTCAAATTCGACTGTTTTCCCGTCAGAATTACGCAGAATGAATTTCCCGTTTTCACCGGGTTCACCCGATTTACCGGTGATGGCAATTATCTTTGTGTTCGGCTTGATCGCGCGGATATGCCCGGACATTTGTATGCCGCACATTTCCGACATGTTGATGTCGGTGAGAACGATGTCGGGTGTATGTGCTTTGAAAAGCTCCAACCCCAATCGGCCATTGACAGCCGTGTAGAGCACGGCATCGGGAAATCTGACCATAAGTACGGAAACCTGGAGCTCAAGAATCATCGCGTCATCTTCTACAAACAATATTGAAATTGGTTTTTTGGAATTACTCTTGTGTCCCATCTTTCACCTCTATCCTGAATTCAGCGCCGGTGGCTGTATTGCGCACGGCAAGCCTCCCCCCCATATTCTTCTCAATAATGTTTTTTGACATGAAGAGACCGACTCCCGTCCCTTGCTGCGGACCTTTGGTAGTAAAATAGGGGTCGAACACCTTGGTAATGATTTCCTCGGGTACGCCGCCGGCATTGTCGGCGATAGTTACGACAGCGCAGCCATCTTCAGTGCGGATGGTGATTGTAACCCTGGCATCGACAATTTCCCTCTCAATGAAGGCATCCCTTGCATTGACCAGGATGTTGAGGATGACTTGCGCAAATTCATTCTGATAACCAAAGATGGCAGGATTACCGATCTCGACGATTTCGAGATTGATTTTCGGGTTCTGGAAGCTTCCTTCCAGAAGCGACAACGAGTTATCAACCGCTCTCCTCACGCTGAAATTGGCCATTTCCTTGTCCGGTTTGAAGTAGTTTCTGAAGTCATCAATGGTTTTGGACATGTGCTGAATGATTTCCATGGATTTTACAACGGACGTATCGATAAACTCTTTGTTGAATTGTGGCGATCCATAAAACAATCCGAGCCGTTGCGTTAAGAGTCCCAGAGCGTTCAACGGTTGCCGCCACTGGTGGGCGATATTGCCGATCATCTCTCCCATGGCCGCCTGGCGGCTCTGATGAATGAGCATTTGCTCTTTTTCACGAAGAGCTTCCACTGCCTGTAAACGCTCGGCGGTCTCCTTCCGTAAGGATATTTCCGCCAATTCCCGCTCCAGGATTTCACTCTGAAGGGTATTGATTGAAGCAGCCAGTTCCATCGTCCTTTCTGTTACCCGCTGCTCCAGTTCATCGTTTGCCTTCAGCAGTTCTTCTTCTGCAGCTTTGCGTTTTGTGATGTCCTGGGTAATACCGAAGCCTCCGATCAGTGAACCGTCGTTTTCAAATTCAAGGTATGCTTTTTCCCGCACCCATTTGACCTGACCATCCACCACGATCCGGTGCTCGATGTCATATGGTTCGCCGCGAAGCGCTGCGTTCCATTGCGTATCGACATAGTGGCGATCATCCGGATGTATGGTTGAGAGGAACGATTCGTAGGTCTGAGGAGATCCCTTCGGGATCCCGAAAATACGATGATTTTCATCTGACCAGGTAAGCACGTTTTTTCGCACATCAAGGCGCCAACTGCCGATATTTCCTACTTCCTGAGCGCGATCCAGATCATTTCTGCTCTCCTGCAACGCCACTGAGTCCTGCCTGGATTGCTCCCATAACCGCGTCAGTTCTTCGTTTTGCGACTGAAGCTCTTCACTTTGCGCCTGGATCTCCTCGCCTTGCGCCTGTAGTTCCTCGTTTTGCATCTCCAGTTCTTCATTGGCTGTCTGCAGCCGTTCATCCATCCGTTTCCGTTCGGCCTGACGGAGCAGCATGACCCTGGTAATAGCCATGGATAACAAAGCAAACAGCAGATACATCAACAACAGGATGGCTGTGTCCATCCGCCACACGGCAAGCACCTCGTGCAGGTTGCGACTTGCAGCCACGACAATCTGTTTGTCGAAACGCGCCCCCTTCGGGCTATTGGTATGGTACGCGAATATGCGTTTATCACCAAGAGTCTTGCCTGCCGCTCTCCGTATGGAGGTAGGCGTGCCATCGCTAATATGCTGAAGAAACGCAGAACCGGGTTGAGTGACTTTCAGGCCGGTTACCGGCACTTTTGCCTCGGGTACGGCGATGAACACCGTGCCGTCGGAATGAACAAGGCTTACCCTGTTATCCGGAGAATAGATGGTTGATCTGAGAATATCCGAAAAGTACCCGGGATCGAGTGTTGCGCTTACAACCCCTTTGAATTCGCCATGCGTTCCGATAAGAGGTTTTGAGATGTTGATGACATACTTCTTCAGAAGGGTTGTATAGGGAGAAGAGAGAAACAGCAGCCCCTTGTCTGATGCGTCACGGGGAATAGTAAAATAATCACGGTCTTTCGGGAAATCCTTGCCGAGCAACTCGTCTCGGTTCGAGTAGATGCAGTGTCCCAGGTGGTCGGTGACTATCAGGGTGCGGATTCCGGGGGCCATTACCAGCTGCCGTTTCAGAAAACCGTTCAGTTGTTTGCCGCCGGAAGTCTCTTCCAGCTCGTTTATGATGTTGTTCAGCATCAGATTGACGATTGTCAGGTTGGTGGTGATATTTTCATCCACAACCTTTGTCTGGGTCAGGAGTCGCTCTTCGGCGAGTTCAATTCTGCGCTGATAATCCACATATATTCGTACGCCAAAGAAAATTCCCACCAGCGCAATGGCTGCCAACACAAACAACCAGACTGACCTGTTCCGGGAAGGGTGAACGGCATTCTGGCGATGGCCTGGCGTCATTTGGTTCGCTCCGTAAAAACAAAGCCTGATGTTCAATTTCAAATTGGGAACGTATGTACTACTACTTTAAAATCAATTCTATTTCAATATGCATGTTTCGTACGGTGCAACCGCCCGAACCAATGCTGAATTGTGTCGTGCAGTTTTGTGTCTTCTGCCACAAATGTTGCAACAATAAATCCGTTTAGTCCTCACGCATCGTCTTGTTTTTCCTTGCAAAATCAGCTTGTTTTATCATGCCTGGCCACAGGGCTTCTCTGGTATGAAAGTTGCCACTTTTTCATCAGTTGAAGAACCGGACTGATTCGAGGCAGATATCATGATTCAGGTTAAACGTGTGTACGACCCTTATGATCCGGACGATGGCCCCCGCTTCCTGGTGGATCGTCTCTGGCCGCGCGGCATGAAGAAAGAAGATCTTCACATGGACGGCTGGCTGAAAAAGGTGGCCCCGAGCGATGTTTTGCGCCATTGGTTCGGCCATGACCCGGCCAAATGGGATGAGTTCAGGCAGCGCTACAGATCCGAACTGAATGAGAAAGATGATGAATGGCGATTTCTTCTGGCAGAAGCCCGGCTTGGAACCATCACGCTGCTGTACAGCGCCCATGACCGGGAGCATAATAATGCTGTGGCACTCAAAGAGTTCCTGGATAACCATATAAAAAGGAGAACAACCATGAAAATCCTGATAGTACTGACATCACATGATGAGCTTGGCAGCACGGGCAAAAAAACCGGCTTCTGGCTGGAGGAATTTGCCGCCCCGTACTATGTGTTCAAGGATGCCGGCGCCGAAATCACCCTGGCATCTCCGAAGGGGGGACAGCCTCCCCTTGATCCGAAGAGCGACGAAAAGGATTTCCGGACAGCGGCAACGGAGCGGTTCAGGGCAGACAAGGAAGCGCAGAACGCTTTGGCCCATACCAGGATTTTGCGGGATCTTTTTGCCGATGACTATGACGCGGTGTTTTATCCCGGCGGCCACGGCCCGTTATGGGATCTGGCCGAAGACAGAATTTCAATCTTCCTGATCGAGTCCATGTACGCCCAGGGCAAGCCGGTTGCGGCGGTATGCCACGCTCCAGGGGTATTTCGCCACGCGAAGTCTCCGGACGGCGCGCCGCTGGTGCAGGGAAAAGCGGTCACCGGCTTCTCGAACTCGGAGGAAGCGGCTGTCGGTCTGACGGATGTGGTGCCGTTCCTCGTGGAAGATGAACTGCGGAAAAACGGGGGGAAGTATGCAAAGGGAGACGACTGGCAATCTTTTTCCGTTCAGGCGGGCAACCTGATCACCGGCCAGAATCCCGCTTCGTCGGAAGCGGTGGCAAAAATAGTATTGGAGCAGTTTAAAAAATAACGGAGTTAGTCATGACACAAACCATCAGTCACGAAATCCATTTGGCATCCCGTCCCCATGGTATCCCCACGGCAGCCAACTTTACCTTGTGGCATGGGATTGGAAAAATCAGCAACACGCCATGAAATGCGACTCCGGGATCAGTAATGCAGATTCTTCATGGAGGTAGTTCGATGGACAAAAAACGATTGTTGGTAATCGGCGGTGACGCAGCCGGGATGAGTGCCGCCTCACAGGCCAAACGCCGTTGTCCCGGGATGGAGATTATTGTCTTCGAGCGCGGCCCCCATACTTCTTATTCCGCCTGAGGGATCCCCTACTATGTCGGCCGGGTTGTCGACAAAGAAGAATCACTCATCATCCGCACTCCGGAAACATTTCGGGAGCGGGACGGAATTGACGTCAGAATTAGACATGAGGTCGAGGAGCTTGATCCAGCGGCAGGGAGAGTTCGTGTCCGTGATCTGGGCAGCGGCAGGATCTGGTGGGAACAGTACGATCAGCTGCTGATCGCCACCGGCGCCCTGCCGTTCTGTCCGGATCTGCCCGGCTCGGATGCCGTTGCACTCTGCGGGGTAAACACCCTTCAGAGCGGCCTGGAAATGCGCCAGCTGCTGGATGCCGGGAAAATCAAAAGGGGGGTGGTCGTCGGTGGAGGCTACATCGGCCTGGAAATGGCGGAGGCCCTGATCAGACGCGGTCTGGAGGTCTCCTTGATAAGCCGGCCTCCACAGGTCATGGGAACTCTCGATGATGACATGGGGGCACTTGTCTCCCAAGGCCTGCGTGATGCAGGTGTCACTCTGTATCTGGAGGAGACCCTCACCGCTTTTGAGACCAAATATGGCAAGGTGACCGGTGTCGTGACCGATAAGCGGACGCTGCCGACCGACATCGTGGTCCTCGGCCTGGGTGTGCGCCCCAACACAGCGCTTGCCGCGGCGGCCGGCATCCCTCTGGGAGAGAAGGGAGCGATCCGGGTGAACGAGCGGATGGAAACCGGAATTGCCGGTATCTGGGCAGCAGGTGATTGCGCCGAATCGTTCCATCTGGTCAGTCGCCGTCCATTCTATGTGGCGCTCGGCACGGTCGCCAACCGTCAGGGGCGGGTTGCCGGCATCAATCTGGGAGGAGGTTACGCCACCTTTCCGGGAGTCACGGGAACAGCCGTCACAAAAATCTGTGAGATAGAAGTGGCCCGCACCGGTCTCCAGGAGAAAGAAATAACGGCAGTTGGCCTCGAACATGTGAGCGCCGTTATCAAGAGCCGGACCAAGGCTGGATATTATCCGGGTGCCGGAGATATTACCGTCAAACTGCTTGCTGAAAAAGGGAGTGGTCGTCTGCTGGGAGGCCAGATTGTCGGGATGGAAGGTTCGGCAAAGCGGATCGATACGGTGGCGACCGCCCTGCATGCCGGCTTTACAGTGGAAGATATGATTAATCTCGACCTTGGTTACGCTCCACCGTTTTCGCCGGTCTGGGACCCCGTAGTGACAGCTGCCAGGGCAGTAGCCAAAAAGTTATAATCTGGCTTGACAGTGGAGGAACAGGTGAATGCCAGGGCGTGACTGCTGGTGTGGCAACGATTGCCTTCATCGTTATCAGGCTGACAAAGAAATGATCCGGCGATATTCCACTCCGTTAGCCGCCCAAGTGGAGGATGAATAATGAGTAACCAACCAACTACAGAAAAAAATCAGCACACAGACCCTGTCTGCGACATGACGGTATCTCCTGACGCAGAATACTCTTACCTCCATGCCGGCAAACAGTATTTTTTCTGCAGTGACCATTGCCTGCACAAATTCATGGAACACCCGGAACAGTATCTGGAGAAGAAGACCGCCCTACCTCTTGAAAAAACTACCGGGGAAGGCACCTATACCTGCCCCATGCATCCGGAAGTGATTCAGGATCATCCCGGCAGTTGCCCCAAGTGCGGCATGGCGCTGGAAGCGGTTACCTCCAGCGGTGAAGAAAAAAACGAAGAGCTGATAGACATGAACCGTCGTTTCTGGATCTGTACCGCGCTGGCTCTGCCGGTATTCTTCCTGGCTATGGTTGCCGACATGATGCCGGCCTGGCTGCCGGAGTCGCTTTCCATGCAGACGGTACAATGGGTTGAATGTGCGCTGGCGACGCCGGTTGTGTTGTGGGGCGGCTGGCCGTTTTTTGTGCGCGGCTGGCAATCCGTCCGGACCTGGAACCTCAACATGTTCACCCTGATCAGCCTGGGTGTCTCGGTTGCCTGGAGCTACAGCATGGCGGCGCTTTTGTTCCCGTCAATCTTCCCGCCAGTCATGCAGATGCATGGCGGGCTGGTGGCCGTCTATTTCGAGGCTGCGGCAATGATCACCACCCTGGTCCTGCTGGGACAGGTACTTGAATTGCGCGCCCGTTCACGAACCAATGCGGCCATCCGGATGCTGCTCGGTCTTGCACCGAATACGGCCCGCATCGTGCGGGATGGTGGCACGGAAGAGGACATCCCGCTGGAGCAAGTACAGCCCGGCGATACATTGCGTGTTCGTCCGGGCGACAAAGTACCGGTTGACGGCACCGTGATTGACGGTGCAAGCAATATAGACGAATCCATGGTCAGCGGTGAATCCATGCCGGTGGCAAAGTCGAAAGGCGATAAACTCATCGGTGCAACGGTCAATGGCACCGGCAGCCTTTTGATGCGGGCCGAAAAAGTCGGCTCCGACACGCTGCTGGCCCAAATTGTTGACATGGTGGCCAAAGCCCAGCGTTCACGGGCACCGATTCAAAAGCTGACCGATGTGGTGGCAGGCTATTTCGTCCCAGCAGTGGTGGGCATTGCCGTGCTTACCTTCATTGCCTGGTGGGTGTGGGGACCGGAGCCGCGCCTGGCCCATGCGGTTATCAATGCCGTTGCCGTACTGATAATCGCCTGTCCCTGCGCACTGGGACTGGCGACGCCCATTGCCATCATGGTGGGAACGGGACGCGGCGCCATGGCAGGAGTCCTGATCAAGAATGCCGAGGCACTGGAGATCATGGAGAAGGTCGATACCCTGGTGGTAGACAAGACCGGAACGCTGACCGAGGGCAGGCCAAAACTGGTCGCAGTCCAGGCGGAAGCTGGTTTTGTCGAGGATGAACTCTTGCGCCTGACCGCCAGTCTTGAACGGGCCAGCGAACACCCCTTGGCGGAAGCCATTGTGCGTGGAGCCGAAGTGAAGGGAATTGAGCTGGTCAAAGCCGACAATTTCCAGTCCGTTACCGGGAAAGGGGTTACCGGTGAGGTCGATGGACTCAGGGTTGCGGCAGGCAACGCAGCGCTGCTGGAAAGCCTGGATATCAACGCGGGAGGTTTGTCGCAACAGGCGGACAGGCAGCGCACAGAAGGCCAGACTGTCATGCTGATAGCCATTGACGGCAAGGCCGCCGGTCTGATCGGCGTCGCCGACCCCGTCAAGGAGTCAACAGCCGAAGCCATTCGCGATCTGCATGCCGAAGGCATCAGCATCGTGATGATTACCGGCGACAATCAGATCACCGCCAATGCGGTTGCCGGCAAACTGGCGATCGACCGGGTACATGCAGAGGTATTTCCTGAACAGAAAGCCGAACTGATCAAGCAGCTTCAGGCCGAGGGCCATATCGTCGCCATGGCGGGTGACGGGATCAACGATGCCCCCGCCCTGACACAGGCCCACGTCGGCATTGCCATGGGCACCGGTACCGATGTTGCCATAGAGAGCGCTGGTATCACGCTGGTCAAGGGCGATTTGCGGGGAATCGTCAGGGCCAGGCGCCTGAGCCGGGCCACCATGCGCAATATCAGGCAGAACCTGTTCTTTGCCTTTTTTTACAACACGGCCGGGGTACCGATTGCCGCGGGTGTGCTGTTTCCATTCTTCGGCATACTGCTGTCGCCGATGATAGCCGCGGCGGCAATGAGCTTCAGCTCCGTTTCCGTGATAACCAATTCGCTGAGACTGAAGCGGGTGAAATTGTAAGTGCGTGAGACACGGCAGGTAGGTTGACTGCATCGTCTCCGACCGCACGCTTCCCGACGGCAGCCACATGGTCCGCTGCCGGGAGCACCTCTTTCGGCGACAGAAAATGTAAATAGCATGCTTGCAGCGGTCCGAAAGTAGTAGTTCGCAAGCAGACTCAGCGATAAAATACAGCGGGGGTTTATCAGAATGACCGGACCTGTGAAACCCGAACACACCATTATCATAGTTGTACTCTTATCTTGCATTGCCGGCATCGTCCTTGCCCGCAACCGGGGAAGGAACATTGTCGTCTGGGGGGGCTGTGCGCACTTCTTCCTCTCTTGATCGTCGTGATCTGGTTTCTCAAACCGCTTCGGGAGGTACGGGGCGGTTTCAGGAAATGCGTGTCATGCGGGGGATTCGTACCGTGGCGGGCGGAAACCTGCAAACATTGCTCAAAGGAACTCCCGCCCCAAAGTTGATGTCCGCAGGGAGCATCACCTGCTTATAGGCATATTGGAGAATAATATGGGACCGAACTTGCGATATTATATTAAAGAAACTTACCGGGAGCTATCATGCTGAAACGTATCGCACTAATCACGTTTGTAGGGATATTCATGACGACTCAGGCCATTGCAGGTGTCACCGACGAGATCAAAAAGACGGTGGATGATGTGGTAAGGATCGTCTCCGACAAGGAAATGAAAAACAACGAAAGCGGTCGCCGCCAGGCCTTGAAGGAAGCCATCGGCGACATCTTCGATTACAGGGAGATGGCCAAGCGCTCACTGGGCAGGCATTGGAAGCGACGTACCCCCCAGGAAAGAAAATATTTTGTAGAGTTGTTCGCCACTTTGCTGGAGAACTCCTATGCCGACAAGCTCGAATCCTACCACAACGAGAAGATAGAATACCTCAGGGAAAGGGTTGATGGCGGCTACGCCGAGGTTCGATCGAGGGTGCATACCGCCAATCATGATGAATTTTCTCTCGACTATCGGCTGATGAAAAAGAAAGGTAAATGGATGGTCTACGATGTGGTCATTGAAGGCGTCAGCCTGGTTTCGAATTATCGCAGCCAGTTCAACAGGATCATTAGATCCGACGGTTACGCCGAACTGGTCAGGAAATTGGAGACCAAGAGGGAAGAGCTCAAAGCGCCATGAACGGGTTTATTCGCCAATCGGGGTGATTGTTGCTGATCTCCAAAACAGGTTACAAAAGAGACGTTTGAACGCAGCAGTTTTGCCTGAATCACCCAATCCTCATCCTCTCGCGCCGCACGACGGCGAAGCGCACGATTACCCCTTCTCGCTCGTCATTACAGTCGATGCTGCACAGGTCGAAGATCCCGGCGTAGCGCACGTCTCCTCCGGCAACGTGGCCGCCCGAGCCCGTACATCCTTGCTTGCAGGATATTCCATTTCTATGGATTAACCCGGTTTGTTACGCTAAAATGGAAAGTAGTAAAATATAAAAACGAGGAGGCATTAAAATGGCACATAAATTTAACAATACCACTACAGATGCCCTCTTGCTCATCGGAGGCGGAGTCGTCGGGGCTGGTTTGGCTCTGGTGCTCGCACCGCATTCCGGCAGGGAGACCCGCCGGGAAATCGTCCGTTTTGGCAAAAAACTGGAGAGTAAGAGCGACAAGGCGATCCATGAGTTCGCCGATAACATAGCAGATTTCGCCGACACGGTTGGAGAAAAGGCGGTCGACATCCTGCACAATGGGCAGAATCTTACCAGGGAAGGGAAAAAGAGCATCCTGACCGCCATCGAAATGGGGCAGAAAACGCTGGAACATGAGAAACGCAGAGTGGCGCGGATGATTGGCTGAACTATGTTCCCGAAGACAGAACAGAGATAATCTCGCACGATTGATATTATGAGTGGGAAAGAAACACGTAAGTACCAAAAAAACCTGCCAATGCAGGCTTTTTTGTGCTGCGGACTGTGAACGGAATCCTGTTGTCAGTTGCAGGAGTATTCCCGCTGGCTGGATTTTGAAACTGTCAGTATGAAGGATGTCCTGCCGTGTTTACACTTGTGCCGTTGACGACACGATCCCAGATCCATGCGGACAGCAGTTTGAGCGTCTCCACCTCATTACGGGCAAGAGTCTGCATTCGGCTGAGGATCGTCAGCAGGGTCGGGGCTGATTCAGGAGTGCATAATCCTTCAACCAGAGGGGACTCGCAGGATGTTGCGAACTTGAGACAGGAATCAGCCACTGCACGGCATTCATTGTTTACTTCTTTCAAATGGTTATCGTCGCAGTTCCTGACGACCTCAGCGATTGCATGGAGTATGCTTTCCTGGCGTTCCATCAGCATGTTAATCTCCTCAGCCTCCATGCCGGTAAAGAGGATGCCGTCTCTCATCTGGTTTCGAAGCGCATCTGCCACCTGTTTCAAGGTCTTGTCTATCATCTGCAGATGCGTGAGGATATCCTCGTATCGAAATATCGGCTCTTTATAGTAAAGTGGTTTCCCGAATGTCTGTTCTTCGGCCATTACCGCGTCGAAAGCGATTTCCTCGTTCAATTCCAGATACTGATTGTCAACGTCTTCCAAAAACCGGCTTTGCTGGTGGGCAAAAGCTTCCCTCATACTCGCCGCTATTGCAGCCAGCTTTTCGATGATATCGCCCAATTCTTCAGCCTGATCATATAATTCGATTTTCTTGAACATGGCTTCTCCTTTGGCGGGCTGTATATTGGCTTCCATATATAACATTTTTACATTTTAAACCGATTTTTGAAAGCAAAATTCAATAACTTTCAGGCTTGCGGGTCGCGTCGGTTACAACCTTGCATTACGTAGCTTCTCAGCTTCTTTTTGCGAACCGCCTATATATCCCAAATCCTGACTTGACTGATACAGTTGTTACCGTTATAGTTAGCAATGCTAATTATTTGTAATGCGAATTAACGCGTAAAGTCAATTTTTGGCAGCAATGTCCGGTTAGGTTATTGCACTTGTCTCAAAGTCCCTCCTCCTTGCGGGAGGGGAGGCCAACTGCAACTACCTAACCGGAAGACACTGAATTTTTGGAGGCGTTATGAAAAAAGATAGAAAGGCCATTCCGGAAATCATCGATAACTTGAGGCAGGTATTCCAGGCAATAACTGAATACTCAAAAACTGCCGAGCGATCAACCGGGTTGACCGGGCCTCAACTCTGGGCCGTTAATATTTTGGCTAACACGTCTCCCCTCAGGGTTTCTGAATTGGCTCAGCGTATGTATCTCACCCCGGCGACCGTAGTGGGAATCCTCGACCGGCTTGAAATAAAAGGACTAATCTCACGGACACGATCAACGGAAGACCGAAGAGCAGTGGACCTGCATCTTACCGAAGCGGGGAAGAAACTTGCAGCAAAATCCCCCGAAGTTGCCCAGGTTATGCTGGTGAAAGGACTGGATGAATTGACTGACGAACAGTTTACCGCGGTTGAACTGGGGATGAAGCATATGGTGCGGATGCTTGGCGCAGAGCACATCACTCCGCAACCTCTTCATGGTTGATCAGATTCAGGCAACGCCGCGCCGAGCCGCTCCAGAGTATGAAACACTTATACACTGAATATGGATATCAACCGCATTGACTGATGAACAAGGAACCGGAAAAATAATGCGCACTCCTCTCAGAATAAGGCTGACACGACAGGTACGCCTCTCCGCGCATGTCTGGCAGCGCCGCATGGTCTTCTGGGGTGGCGCCGTGGCAGTTGGTCTTGCCGCGGTGCTTTTCTCAATCGGCAGTGAATATGCCAATCACCTGTTTCATTTGCTGCTTAGATATTCTCCTTATCTGCCGCTCCTTGTAACACCTCTTGGTCTTGCACTGATTGTATTCATAACCAGACGGTTCTTCCCCGGTTCACAGGGGAGCGGAATACCGCAAAGCATAGCAGCCATTGCCCTGTCGAATCATGATGATCGTAAAAAGGTGCTTTCGCTTCGTATCGCATTCGGAAAAATTATTTTAACTCTGTCTGCCTTGCTTGTCGGGGCTTCGGTAGGACGTGAAGGCCCCACCGTACAGATCGGTTCAGCCATCATGTATTCCCTGTCGCGCTTTGCCACTTTTTCGCGGCTGGAAGTGGAGCGAGGGTTGATTCTGGCCGGCGGGGCAGCCGGAATAGCAGCTGCGTTTAATACGCCTCTGGCAGGCATCGTCTTTGCGATTGAAGAAATGAGCCGATCCTTTGAGGAACGTACCAGCGGCAACACCATGACGGCTGTAGTGATTGCAGGTGTTGTTTCTCTCGCCTGCATGGGAAATTACAGTTATTTCGGCCATACCTCTATTTCGCTGCCGCTTAATCTTAGCTGGCTGGCTGCCATAATTTGCGGCATTGCCGGAGGGATTGCAGGCGGAGTATTCAGTCTAATGCTGATCAGCGTCACGACAAAGGGGCTGACAGGCAGAGTTGGCCACATCATGAAAAATTCACCGGTACTCTTTGCCGGCATTTGCGGGCTGCTATTGGCGTTGATCGGAGTTGCGTCCGGGGGACTGACCTACGGCACCGGCTATATTGAGGCCAGGGGGATCATCGAAGGTACTAACAACCTGCCACACAGCTACGGCATTCTCAAAATGCTGGCCACGCTCGTGTCGTATCTGAGCGGAATCCCGGGGGGGATATTTGCCCCGTCTCTGGCGATTGGGGCCGGTATTGGTGATAACCTGGCGGGGATTCTGACGTTTGCGCCGGTCAGCGCCGTGGTGATTCTCGGCATGGTAGCCTATTTTTCCGGTGTCGTGCAGGCGCCGATCACCGCCTTTGTCATCGTCATGGAGATGACCGACAACCACACCATGATACTGCCGCTCATGGCTGCGTCATTCATCGCATATGCGGTTTCCCGCAGGATCTGTCCGAAACCGTTGTACAAAACCATGGCGGAAGGGTTTCTTTCGCGTATCGGATCATCTGATGTAATACGCTGACTCCTCTTTGTTCTCCGAGGTTCCACTGTTTCAGAAAGGTATACGATGAATTTCAGGAAAAATATTCTTCTTGTCGGCATGTTGGTCGCTGCGATGTCAAATTTAGGCGTAACAGTCGCATATGCTGACAATTGTACGGATGCGCTGAAAATGGTGCCGTTATTGTCATCATTACAGGGCGAGAAGTTGCACGAGCAAGAGGATCTTATTCTGCAAATGTGCAACGAAGGGCCTGCGGGGCGCGTCGTCAGAGGAGATCGTTACGAACGGGCGGCAGATCTGAAACGCGCTGCGGCAGAGTATCGGACTGCACTGGCAGAGATAACCGGAGATGTAGCTATAGACAGCCATATTCGTCAGGGAGACAGGCATCTGCTTGCACGTGAATATGGCAAAGCCATCGAAGAGTATCAAAAGGCACTCAATGAACGACCTGACTGGACAGAGGCGCTTATGAAGCTTGCCGATGCCCACCAGGCAACCGGCGATGACGACGAAGCGATTGACGAACTAAAAAAATGCCTTAAAATCGATAGAAACAACATAGATGCGCGATACACACTGGGGGTTATTTACAAACGCAAAGGACTTTTGGCAGACGCCGAAACAGAGTTGCGTGAATCATTAAAGTCTGGTCTCGGTAATTTGGATGCTCACAGGCATCTTGCCGAAATTTATACGATAAGGGGAGACTTTCAGCAGGCCATACGGGAATACCGTATTCTGCTGGAGCGTCAGGACGACAACCCCCTGCTGCATTTCAAGCTGGCGCGAGCTTATGAGCGCAGCAAGCGCTACAAAGATGCCATATCGGAATATAAAATCTCTGTCCGGCTTGCCCCCGGCAATATTGAGTCCAACAGGGAGCTGGCAATTTTGTACCATAACGCAGAGATGTTGGACGAAGCTGCTCACCACTATCGGGAGACGCTCCGGCTGAAACATGATGATCTAAGTTCCCGTAATGCCCTGATAACAATTTATGTCAAACAGAAGAAGTACGAAGAGCTTCTGGCACTGCTAAAAGAGGAAACCAGGCTGTTCCCCGAGAATCCCGACAGTTACTACAGATTTGGTCTGTTGCTTTATTTCATGAAAAATTTTGATGCTGCACAACATGAATACCGTACCGCCGTTACGCTCAAACCAAACCATGCCAAGGCGCTCAGAGGGCTTGGGAAAATTGCGATGATAAAGGGAGACGAAGCAGAAGCGAGGAAATATCTGCTGGAGTCGCAAAAAGCAGATCCGTCACTTCTTGATACCAATCAAATATTGAATGATCTGAAGGAGGAAAACTCGTTTCAGCCGAAACCACATAAAATAAAGAAAACGTTTAAATCAAAAAAGAAGTTTGTCAAAAGTAAAAATAATTCAGCAAAATCTATAAAAAAAGCGCGGGGCGGTAAAAAAATATCAGGCAAGACTTCCAGGAAAAGCAGGAAGCAGAAACGAACAAAACCGCATAAATGATCTGTACGGGAGGGTGCTTGAGGCACGGACAAATCAGATCAATAGCAGTCGATACCGGCGTTATACTCGATATCGGCGCTACCCCTCTCCCGGAGGGTTCGACCCGTTTCAGGGTATGGGGACCGCGAGCTGAGAAGATTGAAGTCATCATGCCTGGCTCCGGCCGGGCTTCTGCGCTCCTGAATCCTGAAGGGAGCGGCTATTTCAGTGGAACCATTGCCGGTATTGGCGCTGGAGACCGTTACCGCTATCTGCTGGATGATACGCTTGAACGTCCCGATCCGGCTTCCCGCAGCCAGCCTGATGGTGTTCATGGCCCGTCACAGGTCGTGGCCCCGAACCGCTACCAGTGGCATGACAATGGATGGCGCGGTATTCCACTTGAAGAGTACATCATCTATGAACTGCATGTGGGAACCTTCACCCCGGCCGGCACCTTTGACGGCGTGATCTCCCGTCTCGATTACCTGTGCGAGCTTGGCATAACCGCCGTGGAACTGATGCCGGTGGCGCAGTTCCCCGGTGAACGTAACTGGGGGTATGACGGCACCTATCCCTTTGCTCCCCAGAACAGCTATGGCGGCACGGATGGGCTGAAGCGGTTGGTGGATGCCTGTCACTCGAAGGGACTGGCCGTGATCATGGACGTGGTCTACAACCACCTGGGACCGGAAGGAAACTATCTGCATGCCTTTGGCCCCTACTTTACGGACCGCTACCACACCCCCTGGGGGGACGCGGTCAATTTCGACGGACCGGGCAGCGACCAGGTCCGCCACTATTTCATCGCCAATGCACTCTACTGGATAACAGAATACCATATCGACGCCCTGCGGCTGGATGCTATACACGGCATCTACGATTTCAGTGCCCTGCATATTCTTCAGGAACTATCCGAATCAGTTCATCTGGAGGGAACGAAACTTGGACGGCATGTTTTTGCTATTGCCGAAAGCGACCTGAACGATATTCGGGTGATCAACTCCACTGAAACGGGCGGTTACGGGCTGGATGCCCAGTGGAACGATGATTTTCACCATGCATTGCGGACGTTATTAACCGGAGATCAATCAGGATATTACTCTGACTTCGGCACATTTTCAGATCTGGTAAAGAGCATAAACGAGGGTTTTGTCCTCTCAGGTCAGTATTCATCATTCAGAAAGCGGCGGCATGGCCGTTCCTCGGCAGAAATCCCCCCCGGACAATTGGTAGTGTTTTCCCAGAACCATGATCAGGTCGGCAACCGGATGTTTGGTGAACGCCCGGGAGAGTATCTCTCAATTCCCCAGCTGAAATTGGCCGCTGCTACCGTTCTGCTCTCCCCATATCTTCCGCTCCTCTTCATGGGGGAGGAGTATGCGGAGTCGGCACCTTTTCCCTATTTCGTCAGTCATGGCGACCCGGATCTGGTGGAAGGTGTCAGACGTGGACGGCTGGAAGAGTTCACCGCTTTCGGGGGTCAGGGCGAACCTTCCGATCCTCAGGCAGAGACGACCTTTCTTTCAGCAAAACTGGATCAGGAGCTGCGCTTTCAAAGTGATCGGCGGCTCCTATTCAACTTTTACCGTGATCTGATACGGCTGCGCAAGGAATGCGTCCCGCTTGCCAGCCTCAGCAGAGCCGGAATGCAGGTAATTGCATGCGAGGATGAACAGATGCTGGCGATGGTACGAACTTCCGGCGACGATCAACTTTTCTGTCTGTTCAACTACAGCGACCAAAACCGTGTAATCCCCCCCAAGCTGGCGAGCGGCCCATTACGCGTTTTGCTCGATTCCACTGACGGCTATCGATCGGGGAGCTGCATTACGGTATCTTCCACCCGTCCATCCACCTTTCCGACAATTGCACCCTTCGGCGTGATGGTGTACCGGACCGAAAGGAATAATTGATGGAACGCTTCCTCTGCATACATGGTCACTTCTACCAGCCACCCCGTGAAAACCCCTGGCTGGAGTCCATTGAGATCCAGGATTCAGCCTATCCTTATCATGATTGGAATGATCGGATCACCGCTGAATGCTATGCCCCGAACACCGCCTCACGGAATCTGGATCGTGATGGGCGTATCATGGGGATTATCAGCAATTATGCCCGCATCAGCTTCAATTTCGGGCCGACGCTGCTTTCGTGGATGGAAAAATATGCACCCGAAACGTACGAGGCAATCCTGACTGCCGACCGGCAGAGTATCTTGTGGCGATCCGGCCACGGCGCAGCGCTGGCTCAGGTCTTCAATCATATCATCATGCCGCTGGCCACTCTGCGCGATAAGCAGACGCAAGTAACATGGGGAATCAGGGATTTCGAGCATCGTTTCCGGCGTTTCCCCGAGGGGATGTGGCTGGCTGAAACCGCCGTGGATACCGAAACCCTGGAGGTTTTGGCCGGGAATGGCATCTGTTTTACCGTACTGGCGCCGCACCAGGCCGGAAAGGTCCGGGTGGGCGACTCCGGCAGATGGAAGGATGTTTCAGGTTCACGCATTGACCCGTCACAGGCGTATCTCTGCCGACTCCCCTCCGGAAGAAGTATTACACTCTTCTTTTATGACGGCCCAATTTCCCAGGCAGTAGCGTTCGAAAAACTGCTGGAGAGTGGAGAACAGTTTGCCGCCCGTCTGATAGCAGGCTTTTCCAATCACCGCAGAAATGCTCAACTGGTCCACATAGCTACCGATGGTGAAACGTACGGCCATCACCATCACTTCGGCGAGATGGCGCTGGGACATGCCCTGGACCATATCGAAGGGAATGGACTTGCCCGTCTGACCAACTATGGTGAATTTTTGGAACTGCATCCGGCAACTCTTGAAGTTCAGATTATTGAAAACAGTTCCTGGAGCTGCATGCATGGCATTGAGCGCTGGAGGGGCGACTGCGGCTGTAATTCCGGAGGCAATGCCAATTGGAATCAGCAATGGCGAAAACCTCTGCGGGATGCCCTGGACTGTCTCAGTAAACAGCTGGGAGATTGTTATGAAAAAGGCATGTCGGGGTTGGTGAAAGAGCCGTGGGATGCACGGGACGATTATATCGATGTCCTGCTGGACCGTTCTGCTGAAAATGTTGCTGCCTTTCTGTGTAAACATTCACAGCGTCCGCTGGACGAAGATGCAACTGTTGCCGTACTGAGCCTGCTGGAGATGCAGCGCCACGCACTGCTTATGTTTACGAGCTGCGGGTGGTTTTTTGATGAACTGACCGGGTTGGAGACTGTTCAGGTCATCCAG
>JBAYTT010000056.1:0-19368 GCA_041675485.1 Pelobacteraceae bacterium
CGCAAGAGGTTGCCAAACCGGTAAGCTCTTTTTGATTGTAGCGCCGGTAATGACCAAGAGCCGCATCGTGTCGGCCATAAATTGATTGAAAAGCGGGAACCGTTATCATTACCGTGCCGTTCCCGGCAACGTATCTGTCAACGATGTCGGCAAGAAAAGTATTGTCGGATTCAACATGCTCAATCACGTCAAGAAGCATGATAAGGTCATACTTTCCCTCTAAAGGCATTTCTCTCTGATATCGTATTCCCTGGGTGAGCGTGTCAAGTTCACGAATCCATTCATCGGACAAGTTTATATCAACGGCAGTTATATCCTTACTCCGGAGATGATCGAAAAGATTCATGGAGATGAAGCCATCGCCGCATCCGACATCAAGCGCGGTAATCCCTTCGAACAGCTGCGGTCCTAAAATGTTTTTCAAGGCTTTAAGACGAGCTGTCTCCCATGGATGCCTTTTGGCGTGAATATTGTTTGTCTCTTTTAAGTCCATTTTTGTTTTTCCGAAACTGATGTCACACACTGAACCAAGTGGCGCTTTTATAATACGCTATCACAAATATGGAGAAGTCCTTCCGGGTACAGCTAGCAGATCACGGTGCTTTTTGTAAAGAATAACGGACACTCCAGCAAAGTATCCTTGTTTTAGTCGTTCATACCCTCTATCTCTGACATGATCGTTGACCCAGGAATCAACTGAACTGCTTTGACCTCTGTGCACCACGACAAAACTCTGTTCGGATAGTATCTGTTTCAATACATTGGTTTCCAGATAATCTCCGGCATTCGGCGTTAGTCTCAATGGCAAAGGTATTACTCTGGTTTTGACTTGATATGCTGACAATGGACTCAGTTCCCAATCATCAGAAGTCTGAGATTTCCACTCTTGTTGGAAAGTGACAAGATACCCGGAATTGAATAATATCGGAATATTTGAGGTTACAGCTATACCTTTTGCCGCCGACAATGCGCCACGCCAATCCTCGTTATGAAGTGAAGGGTAACGCTCTTTTCCACCTATAGTAATAATACTGAATGCACATACTATGATTAATGTTGCGTACCTTGACAGCACCAAGCGGTTTTTTTGTAATATTGCTGCTAGTAGCAGGACAAGTGCAGGATATGCCAATATCATATATCGTGGATAAAACAGCTTATAATCGGTTGCTAAAGATATTGCATAAAACAATAAAACCGGACAAATGAACCACAAACACAAAAAAGCATCAATTTGTTTATTATAAAATGGTAGCAATCCCTTTACTTCGTTTTTTAATGATATTTTTGAAGCATAATAACATAGTAATATAACAAGAACTAAATCAGTTACTATTGTTCTAATGAGTGTATATATTCCTGGTGTACCAGCGAATGAGAGAATAGATGTATTTTTTCCAGTAAAGACAACCAGATATACAAGTGGTATTAACAATACAAACACAGATATGTGAATAATGTAAATTCTTAAATGATCAAGACTACCATTAGTAAATATCAGCGAATACATTACAAATACAAATAGAAATGGAGCAGAAATATGGTGCATATATACCATTAGCGTTGCCGCCATTACATAACCAACAACATAACGCCAACGAAATGAGTCATGAAGTTTGATAAGCTGTGATATTGCACACAGAGAACAAAGGATAGTTAAAGCATAGGGCCGGGCATTAGAAGATTCCAGACATATTTCAGGCATACATACGAACATAATTGCAGCAAACATTCCGGTCTCGCCAGATGAAAACCGCTTTGCAAGTCGATATATCAGACACGAAGATAAACATGAAGCTACGACTGAGGGAAGTCGCAATGCAATTTCATTGAGCCCGAACAATTTCACTGACATAGATTCTATCAGCATATATAGATGAAATTGTCCTGCAATTTCAGTACTTCGTGCAAGAGACTTCAAAGGCCCATACATTACATTCCAGTACGTCACAGTCTCATCAAGCCACAAACTGGAACCAAGCGGCATGATCCAGAGCCTGAAAACAACCACCAGGTAGATAAACAGAAGAAAGTAGTGCAATCTGCGTTCAGCAACCAGAGGAGTTGAATTGTTCTCTGCACCTGATTTATTATTCAGTTCCCACATAACTACCGCCTGATCCACAACGATAATTTATCGTTTACATACGTGCGGTCAAACTGCTTATTCAAATTCAGCCGTTCATCGGGCTTAAGATCCCACCCTATCACCTGGCTGACAGCCGGATATTTCGAAAAGTCCATCTCTCCCCGACCATAGGCAAACATCTGCGCAGTAGGCAGAGGCGAGAGATCATTCCTGAAGCGGACCGGAAAATATGATTGTCCAATCTCATAATTACCCAGATTCACGCATCCGTTGAAGATGCCGTAATAAGAAGGCGCATGAACCAGCACGTCGATCTTCGGCCATTCAGGGCGGGACGTCCGGTACAGCATGACACCCTCCCCCTTTGCGCAGCCTGATCGGAGCCCGGACAGGAAAGCGGAAACATCGTCGGACTGCTGCCTGAAAATGAACACATTTAACATTACCGAGAGAATCCCTGCGGATATCAGGCCGATTCTGACAACAGTGCCGGCCCTGTCGCTGACGCATGCGAACAGCGGCAAAAGAACCAGAAGAATTACCCAGGGGAACCGGTTGTTGAAAAAGCTGCCGCCTCCGAAACGGAACGGTGCCAACAAATATATTACGGTCAGCACAGCTGCCAGAAAGAGCGCTGTCTTCTGTCCGGGGTCAAGCGTCAGTCTGCCTGACCTGCAATCCTTTGCCAGCGAAACCGTCAACACAAGCGCCACAAACATGCCTATTGCTGCTGGAACAAGCTGCAAAGGGGATAAAGTAACCGTTGAAAAAGTGAACAAATCGGCAACAAGTAGCAGCAAACGGCCGACGGACAGCAGGTAGGAAAAATCGACCGACTGGTTCGATGATCCGTTGCTAGCCAGATAAAAAATCAACAGGCCCACAAGCGGAAGCATCATCGCGATCCGCCGGATGAAAAATCGTATTGGCGAGACCGTTTCCTTGCTTTCTGTAACGGCGATAATTGAAAGTGAAATCAGAAAAAAAATAAACGGAATCAGGTGCAGAAAATAGATGACAATGCCGGCGATAGTACAGAATACAAACTGAACATAAACAGGCCTGGTCCTGATCCGCCATGCCAGGGAAAAAGCGCACAGAAATACCGGTACGGCAATGGCATAGCTGTAAAAACCCATCATCAGGGTATAATTAAAGACAACCGGCACAACAAGCAACTGGGCGGTCCGGGGTTTGCCGGGAGCAAAAGTGCTCAAAAAAAAGCTGGCGGAGAGTCCCGTAAGGATAAGATATATGGTAAGGAACAGTTTTTCCGCGACAAGCGGTTTAACGACAAAAAGGAGGGGAAACACGATCAAGTTGAAACCCAGATTAGGCACAGCTTTGAGTTCGTAGCGATAATACTCGCCCCACTCTTTACCTCCATTCAGCAGGTCGTGCAGGATTGCCGCGTTATAGAGATGGCTCGGTCCGTCCTGGGTCGGAAAATAGGGGGTAAACCACACCAGCAGCAACTGGGCCAACAGCAGGGAGCCATACCAGAGATCATCGGAAGGAGCGCAGCGCAATCTATCAATCATTGCCGTACTCCTTCCATAACAGGCCGGTTTCGGAGTTGAATTTTGTAACACCTTCCGAGTCTTCCATACTCCCGCTGAAAGCGGTCTCATCCTCCCAGAGGATCCCTTCCGGCATAAGTACTTTTGTCAGAACGGCACGCTCTCCAACGGGTTTTTTACCGAGTTTTTTGACACTTTTTCTCGATGTCGTGTCATGAAGTGTCAGAACGAACGATCCGTTTTGCCCAGGTTTTTCAAGGGAAACAATGAAGGTGTAGATGCCTTCACGACCTTGTTCAATCACCGCCTCCCGGATGTTATCACCCTTGTTGACCATGATCGGCACAATCTGCGACTCTTTTCTTGATTCGGCACGGGTTAACGGCCTGCTGTGCCGTGACTTTGGAAACGGCCTGAACCTGACTTCAAGGCTAATCCGGCTGTCGCCGGTAATCGCAAGTTTCATATCTCCGTTGACAACCGGGACAGGGATTCCCTTCGGTTGGGCAGGCTTGGCGTTTTTTGCTTCTTCAATCTTTTTCTTCGCCTGCAAGGCAGCCAATTGCTCCAGGCGCGTCCGCTCAGCAACAACGCGATTCTTTTCAGCCAGCTCCCGGCCTATGCGCGCCAGTTCGGCTATTCTTGACGTTTCTGCTGCTTCCCGGGCTACCCTTTCACGTTCAGTCTGCTCTCGAGCAAACCGGACATGCTCTGCTTTCAGACGTGCATCTTCACCTGCTTTGCGTTCCCGTTCAGCTTTTTCCGCTGTCAGCTTTTCCTGTACCGTCCTTTCGTAAGCCAGTCTCTCCTCGCGAGCTTTTTGGTCACGCTCTGCCGCTTCTCGTGCGGTTTTTTCCTGCCTGGTCTTTTCAATGCGAAGACGCTCCTGCTCAATCCGTTCCTGTGACAGCTTTTCAAGGCGAACTTTCTCCTGGCGTGCTCGGTCCAGTTCGGCTTGAGTCCGCGCCTGACGCTCAGCCTCGGCCTGATTCGCAAGTGCCGTCAGGCGCGCCTGCTCACTTTTTTCCCGTGCACGCTTTTCCTGTTGTGCCTTTTCCTGCGCCAACCGTTCCTGCTCTGCCGTGCGCCTGGTTGCTTCACGGGCGCTTCGCTCCCGTTCCGCCGCCTCCCTGGCCAACTTCTCCAACCGCGACTGTTCAAGGAGCTTTCGTTCAGCCGCTGACTTTTCCATTGCCAGCTTTTCCAGTTCTTTTTGTCGTTTGATTGCAAGTCGTTCCCGCTCTGCACGAGCAGCCTCATCCCGTACGCGACGTTCCTGCTCCTCCTTTTCCCTTGAAGCCAGTTCCTGCTGAAGCCTCTCCTGCTCGGCAAACAGAGGAGCCATCCGTTCGGCAGGGGCTTCCTCTTCCTGATGGATTTCCTTCTGTTCAGCAACCGGTGGCAGCGGACGGATCCTGTCACGAGTAGTTTCCTCCACCAGAGCAACCCGCTTCTTCTGCAGCGCCACCGGCGCGGCAGTCACCAAATCGGCATCAGCCGGCATCAGCTCCGCAGGGGCACTCGCAGCGCGCTCCAGCGGCATGGTCGGCAGTTCGATCGCTTGGCCGGGTTTTTTCCCGTCCGTTACAGCTACCGGAGGCAAAGCGCCCGACGGCTCCGATGAGATAAGGGGCTGTTCAGATTCGGCGACCAGGGTACCGTCATCCATCCGGAAAAATGGAGTCAGCCAGAAGTACTCCATGCTTGTAGGTTGAGTGGTCACCGGCAGCTGGACGACCGGTGAAAGCATGGCAGCAGCCATCATGACGTGGATCAGCAGCGAACCGGTAATCGACCGGAAGACAAGCGAACCGCTATGCCGGATTATCGGCCCGGTGCCCTGTGCCGCGGCAAACCGGGCAAGTAAGTGCGCCTGCTCAGGTGTCATTAGTGCCTCGCGGTCAGTTCCTGGTGGGTTGAGCGCAGCGTTGTCCGTAGCAGATAACCTCCCCTCCCTTGCCTAGAGGCACCTACTTCTGGTGACGGGAGGGGATTGAGGGGTGGGTGAAGTTGCCAAAGGAAT
Source organism: Pelobacteraceae bacterium (assembly GCA_041675485.1). Lineage (GTDB taxonomy): Bacteria > Desulfobacterota > Desulfuromonadia > Geobacterales > Pseudopelobacteraceae > JACRCG01. Next base: position 5,633 of record JBAYTT010000056.1, read on the forward strand.
CAAATGTGGCAACATCCCCCCCACCCTAGCCCTCCCCCACAAGGGGGGAGGGGATTTAAGAATCATTTTGCCTGCTTCAGCTCATCGTCAATTTTGGCCAGCGCCCCCCCGGGATATCGGGCGATAAGATCCGCATACCGCTCCGTATTACTTACGAAAATACTCGCCACTTTGTCCGAGTAGATCAGTCGCCACTCCTGGCGGCAGGCAAGAAAACGAACAAAGTCCGAATCCGTATTGTAGATGATCCAGGAGATGCCGTAGCGCTGCAGGATATTCTCCCAACCGGGAGAAAAAGTGGTGATTTTGTAATATTCCTTCAGATGTTTCGATCCGTACATGTCCAACCGGCCATCAATAAACACCTTGTACTGCCGGTGGGCCTCGTAGATTATCAGATCGCCGAATTCGTCGTCATTGAACATCCGCCCCGGAATATGTTCCCGTTTAATAAAGTCAACTGCAGCAACCGCCTTTTTCTTCGGATCGAAACCCTGGACGATCGCTCCGTTGTACAGTTGGAACAATACCAGCACGATTGCGGCAAAGGGCCAGAGATAACCGCGAGACATTCCGTCCATGGTTGAGACTGTCTCAATCCTTTTACGAATAAATGCCTGTACACGCGGAAAAGAGTTCCCGAGGTCAAAATGCATCTGTCGCACCATGACCGGGATGACAACGAAAGCAAAAAACGGGACATACCGTATGGAGGAGAGAGCCATGTTGGTAAAAAACAGGACAAGACCTATCTGAATCAGGGTAAGACGCTTTCGGGAGAACGCCAAAAGCAGAATAAGAATAAGGATAAGAGCCTTGAAAACCGGTTGTTCATGAAAATTTGGAGATAAAAATTCCGTGGTATGATCCATCAGGTATTTGTCAAAGACAAGTTTGAATGGAAACAGAAATATTTTCCAGCCGAAAGGGTTCAACAGGGCAGTTCCCATGCATATACCGAGTATTGAACCGTAACTCTTTGCCCTTTTCATTCCTCCATTATGCCATGCCTCCTGATCGACAAAAATGAGGAGCAGATTCCCGGCCAGGTAGATACTGAGCAGGACAAAGCCAACGATATACCCGCCATGAAGATTGACCCAGAAGAGCATGAGCAGGGGAAGAAGATAGAGGCGGTTACGATCGCGCTGTTCGTAACTGTCAAGAATGTGCAGCCATAGAACGACTATTAAAAAAGAAAAAACATGGGGCCTTGCCAGCCAGTGGACTGTTGATGAGGCAATGATAACGACCGTAGCCGCGGCAGCAGGAAGGGCACTATTCCCCTCTGCCTTGAGCAGCCTGACAACAGTGTAATACGTTGCAGCGAGGATAAGTGCGTAAAAAGCCACCACCCCTGGAAGCCCGGATAGCCGGTGTGCAATGGCCATGGCAACTTCGGAGAGCCACTCATGAACAGTCCAGGGAAGAGCCGGGGTTATGAATGAATACGGATCAATATGCGGCAGGGTGAATGTATCAAGGATGTATTCGCCAGCCCGTATATGATACCCGGTATCGCCGTCATTCAGAAGCCCCCTGCCTGGCACTAATGAAAGGAAGAGAAAAACGGAAGCGAAGACCATATCGGCAAGAGATGGTAAAATGTATCGAAGAAATCTGGTCATGGATAGCGGCTCCGCTGGCTTTTCAATAATTCAGGCAATTAAAACCAGCTCGCCAGTGGCAAGCGGCACTCCGGCAAGGGTACCTGAGGGAAGCTCCAGAACCGATGCTGCACGGCGGTAAAACGGGGTGAGCCTGTTTGGGAGAAGGCCGGAAACCGCAGCAACCACCCGCTGTTCACTGTCCAGAAAAACCACATCAATTGGAAACCTCATGCCGAAGGTATGAACTCCCTTACAGGGGACAATCCACAGTCCCTCCCCGTGCGGCAAGGAACCGGCTCCGAGCAGTCCCTTGAGACGAGAAAAAAAGGAGTCAGCCACTGTAACCCTTGCGGCTAACTCCTCATCAGACTTCACTACAACAGCCCGCATGGTACTGTCAGAGCTTTTCAGGAAGTATGAATCTGACGCCAAAGGTTCCCTGGACCCAATACGGGTCGTATTCTGACACTTTTTTTGAGCCGCTCAGGATGTCGCCCGAGATCGCCCGCACCATTCGGAAATCCGCGGTCAGGGCAATCCCCTTGGTCAGGAACCAGTCCACACCGGCATTAGCATGCCCGCCATAGGTCCAGTCCAGATCATAATTGTTCCCGCCCACATGCTTCAGGCGTCCCTTTATGAAATCCGCCCCCACGCCGACAAAGGGGACAACCCGGTTCCTGGGGGTTATCCGGTACTGAAGACCGAGGCCGATGTCTGTCAGCGATGCTTCATAACTCTTCACACCACCAATTTCGGCATCCAGTTTCGGGAAATGGATGACATCCAGCTCCATCGCCAGATAGTCTCCGAAACCGTAAATGAGACCGCCACCAGCAGCAAAACCCGACTTTGTCTTTGAGGTGCCGTTGATGAAGTCATCCCCCACCGGGACAGTGAACCCGACCCTGCCGGTAAAACCGAGCCGGTTGGCGATTGTATCGGCACACGCGGATGACGCAGCAAAGGTAACGACAAGAATAACAATAAGGATGTTTTTATACATTCTCCCCCCCTGGGTAAGCGTAGTTTTTATTGAGGTGGCTCGTTCTTTACATTGGCTATGAAGCCACCATAGGAAAATACCGGTGGGTCGGGAAGCCCGGCAAGCGTCGTTGTCGCCCGGTAGATGATGGAGCAGCTGTTTTGCGATCCGACCCCGGGAGTTGCCATCGAGACAACAGCATTGAAGATACCCTTGCCGTTGTCGTCCGTGGTAACCGTGCGCACGGCGGGAAGCTCCGGGCTATCGATGAAAGCAGTACACCCTGTTCCACCCATGGTGCTGTAAATACTTACTGCAACCGGTTGACGAGGCATAGGAATACCATTTCGGTCGAGGACTTCAAAAGGGACCAGTTGCACAATTCCTGTAGATGGCTGACTGAGAGGGCTTACATTTTTCAGGGTCACAGCCAGCGTGTTCAGGGTACCATCGGGGTCGGTCGGTGATTTGGAGGTAATGAAGTTGATCACGTTTCCACCGCTTCGAACAACTTTGAATATCGTTACTGATGTCACCAACTGACCATTCACCGAGGTAGAAGCCTTGATGATGATGTCATAGCTGGAACTTGAGGTATTTGGGAGATTGTCTGCCAGAAGAAAGTTTATCGATTTGCCGTTAGAGTCGGTAGTTATGATGGGACTGGTTATAGTTACCGGAGCCAGAGTATCAATCTTTTCAAATTTGATGGGCTGGTTGGCAACCGGATTTCCGTTTGAATCAACGAGGACAGCAGTCGCAACAACCGTACTTCCTGGGCCTACAGTTGTTCCGCCTCCCGAGACTCCAACGGTATTAAGCGTCAGGCTATACGACAGTACGGTTCCGGGACCGGTAGGAGTAGGAGTCGTGTCACTACCACTATCAGTGCTGGCCGCAGGCGCAAACTGATCTTTCGCCGCTGTGTCGCTCCCGGCGTTTGAACCGCTGCATCCCGTCAACACCAGAAAAGACAACAGCAGAATGCATGGAAATATTTTTTTCACGTATCTCATATGGAATTCCCTCCCGGTGTTAGAGAAATTGTTTTGTTATCTATTCAGCAGCAACAGAATGTATGCCCGAAACTTAACCCCACCTGTCCTCCCCTTAGCTAAGGGGAGGGACGCTACGATGTAACAGTCAATGTACCGCCAAGGTTGCGATCCGCGTCCCCCCTCTTAAGTTAAGAGGGGGACAGGGGGCGTTATGTTCCAGCGCTGAACAGCAATGTTATGTCAACCGGCGATTACCCGGTTACGTTTTTCAGGACCAGCTCCCCCGGCATCTGAAACAACCGGGGGTAACCGATAGAAATTCATTTCTTGGCAAGCCGCGCATAAATCAAGGCCAGTTCAACGGCTATCACGAGCAGAAGCATGCTGTTAAAATCGACATTCATAGTGTCACCCCCTCTCATTGTTATTTGAACAATAGCCTGAACGACAGTAGTGCCGGGCCGATCAAGGCGACAAAAAGTGCCGGGAACACAAAAAATACGAGCGGAAACAACATCTTGATGGCGGTCTTGGCTGCCGCCTCTTCAGCGATCTGGCGCCGCTTGGTACGAAGGCTGTCGGAGTGGACACGCAACGCCTGAGACAGGCTGGTTCCGAACCGCTCGGTCTGAATGAGCATGGTGACCAACGCACTGATATCGTCAACCATGGTACGATCAGCCATGTCGCGCATCGCCTCGGTGCGAATCTTTCCGGCCCGCGTTTCCCTCCCGACTGTTTTGAACTCCTCAGCCAGAGGGTTGCCTTTGAACTGCGGATGATCTGTCGCCTTGACCAGGGCAGCATCGACCCCCATTCCGGCTTCGACACAGACCGTCAGCATGTCGAGGATGTCCGGAAGCGTATGGAAGATTTCAAGCTTGCGGGCTTTGACCCGGTTCTGCAGCCAGAGACTGGGGAGCAGATAGCCGGTTATCGCCAGGGCGATCTCAAGGAGGAGGAACTCACTATTCAGCACAAGCCCCTTGGGGAGCGAGTATAGCAGGATGAGGAGCCCCGGCAGCAGCAGGGAAAGGACTATCTTGCACCCGATAAAAATATGCAGGGTCTCTTTCCGGAAGCCTGCACCCACCAGAAACTTTGTGTAATTCACACGTTCCTGGCTACGGGTAGGCATTTTCCTCCCCAGTCTCCCCAGAAATTTCTGCAATGGCGTCCCTTCCCGGATCAGCGTCGGCTTGCTTTCAACCACAACCTTTGAGGGCATCAATTTTTCCAGGCGCTCCTGAATGACATTACGCCGGGTCAGGACAAAATAGAGTATCCCGCCCACAATCAGGGCGACGCTGGCAAACACGGAGAGTATGGTCAGATACAACATGAAGGCACCTCAGATCCGGATGTTGATGATCTTCCTGATCACGATGAAACCCATGATCTGGAGGCTTAACGCACCGGCCAGCATGTAATTGCCCAGTTTTTCCTTGAACAGCTGTTCTTCATACCCCGGCAGCAAAACGGTCATCCCTAAAAAAACAACCATCGGCAACGCCCCCAGCACGTACCCGGAGAGCCGTCCCTGGGCCGTAATGACCCGGACCTGGCGTTTGATCTTCAACCGTTCGCGGATGGTTTCCGCCAGTTTGTCCAGTACTTCTGCCAGGTTGCCACCCACTTCGCTGTGAATACTAATCGAGGTGACGAAGAAGCGGAGGTCAAGACTTTCTATTCTCAGAGTCATGTTGGACAGGGTATCGAGAATTCTCAACCCCAATTTCTGCTGCTCATAGGCGATCTTGAACAGCTCGCCCGCCGGATCGGCAACCTCGTGCCCCACCAACTCTATGGCACTGTTCATGGAATGGCCTGCCCGCAACGACCGGGAGAGCATGGCCAGCACATCCGGCATCTGCTCGGTGAATTTTTCTTCCCGACGCTGTTTTAACTGACCCAGCAAAACAATAACCGCCAATACAACCGCAATCGGCACGGCACATGCGTAGAGCAGGTTCTTCATGACGACGTAACCGGCGCAGAAGCCAAGCACCATGCTCAAAAGGGTATAAAGTGTGAACTGTGTCGGAGTTGTTTTGAGGCCCGCTTGGTCCAGGCTCCGGTCAATGTTGCCGATGAGTGGCAGCTTCGCCAAAATCCGCTCGAACGGCGGAATTTCACGGATGATTTCGCTTTTCAACTCTTCCGGTATCGCTGCATCGTCCCCCCGCATGGCCATCCTGCGGAGCCTCTTCTTCAGCACCATCGAAGGCGCCTCCTGAGCCGCAGTGATCCCGAGGAACAAGGATGATACCAAGAGAAAAACAGCAATGAATGTCAGTACTATTATGACAATGACCACCGGTCGCTTCCCCTTTTGGATAACTTGGAAGATAGCCTGCAACTCACACTCGTTAGCAGCTAACCCCTCTAAATCTCCCCTTATCTAAGGGGAGACTTCAAAGCTTCCCCCCTTAGGTAAGGGGGGACTGAGGGGGGTTAGATTTAGATTTTCGTACTACTCAAATATATTCGCCGGCAACTCATACCCTGACACCTTCAGCCGTTCGGCAAATCTCGGACGTATGCCTGTTGCCTTGAAATCACCTATTATCTCGCCATCTTTCACACCCTTCTGATCAAAGATGAAAATGTCCTGCATAACAATGGTGTTCCCTTCCATGCCGGTAATCTCCGAAATCTTCACGACTTTACGGGTACCATCCGAAAACCGCACCAACTGTACGATGATATTGATTGCAGCGGCGATCTGTTCGCGTATGGCCCGTTCCGGAAGGTCCAACCCTGCCATGAGCACCATGGTGTCCAACCGCGCCATGGCATCCCTGGTGGTATTTGCGTGAATGGTTGAAAGGGAGCCGTCATGGCCGGTATTCATTGCCTGCAGCATGTCAAGCGCCTCGCCGCCACGAACCTCACCCAGGATGATTCTGTCCGGTCGCATACGCAACGCGTTTTTAACCAGGTCGCGCTGTGTGACTTCCCCCCGCCCCTCGATGTTGGCCGGGCGTGTTTCCAGTCGCACCACGTGGTCCTGCTTCAGATGAAGTTCCGCGGAGTCTTCGATCGTGACAATCCGTTCCGTGGTAGGAATATACTCGGACAGGACGTTCAGTACGGTGGTCTTGCCGGTGCCGGTACCGCCGGAAATAAGGATATTCAGCCTGGTCTTTACCGCCCCCACCAGAACAATTTTCATCCGTTCGTCAATTGATTTCAGCATAAGAAGATCATCCATCCTGAGCGGGTCAACACCAAAACGGCGGATCGACAGAACAGGGCCGTCAATGGCTAAAGGCGGAATAATTGCATTAACCCTGGACCCATCGGCAAGCCGTGCGTCAACATATGGTGACGATTCATCTATGCGGCGGCCGACCTTGGAAACGATCCTCTCAATAATCTGCAGCAAATGCCTGTTGTCCCGGAATACGACCTCGGTTTTTTCCAGCTTCCCATGGCGCTCTATATAGACACTGTTGCTGTTATTCACCAGGATATCGGATATGGCCGGGTCAGCCAGTAACGGTTCGAGTGGACCGAGCCCGAAGGTCTCGTGCTGCACCTCGATAATGATCTTGTCTTTTTCCTGCTGGTTGAGCGGCACCCCTTCCTCAAGAATCAGGTTCTCGATGATGAAGCCTATCTCCCGAGCCAGATCTTCGCTGGTAAACTGATCAATTTTGCCAAGATCGATGCGTTCGATCATCCTTCGGTGGATGCGGCTCTTCATCTCCTGGAAAAACTGTATGTTCTTCTCCATGGTGCTGCGATCGTGAAGATCGACGGTACGCCGGGAGAAATAGTCGGTTAATGCCATAATCAGTCTCCGGTCAGGTTATTTACGGATCATCTCGGCAAGCTTAAAAACAGCCTTTGTCATGTTCGAACGGGGGTACAGGCTTACCAAAGGCATCCCCTTGTTAATGGAATTGTTCACCTCTGCATATTCATTCGGAATAGTGATAAACACACTACGGTCAAGCACCTTCTCTGCATCCTGTACCCGTATGTCGGATTTTGAGAGGTAACGGTTCGCAACGATCCTGACCCGGTCCCTCGCCAGACCGAGCTTGTCCATTGCGGACAGGTAACGCTTGGCGTTTTTAAGAGATGTGAGACTTAGTACCGTGTTGTAAAGGATCAGGTCGGACTTTTGGAATATGGTCTCGTTGGTGCCGTAGAGATGGCCTCCGGTATCAACGATGACATACGAAAAGACCTGCTTCAGGAATGTAAGCAACTGCTTGATCTGCTCCGGGGTGACCGCGAACGTTTCTTCCACTTCAAGCGGCTCGCTCAGCAGATAGATGCCGGATGAATGATGCGGCATGACACTCATCAGAAAACTTGCGTCCAGCCGGGAGAGGTTGCTGGTCACACTGGACAGGGTGTATCGGGGGGTAATGTCGAGAAAAGTATCAACATCCCCACTGAAGAGGTTAAGGTCAACCAGCGCGACCTTGTTGTTATCCTCTGCCAGGGCTACTGCAAGGTTTACCGCGATTGTCGTGGTGCCCATTCCTCCGATCGGGTTGTAGACCGAGATGATTTTCCCCTCTTTTTCCGGCACTGCTTCACGGTTGTTTGCCATCCAGAGCTTGCCGATTTTCTGGATCGCCTCAAACAGGTCGATCTTGTCCAACGGCTTGAGCAGATATTCGACCGCCCCCGCATGCATAAGGCGCAGGATCCAGTCGGAGTCCTTTTCAGTAGTGTAGGCAAATACGGATATATACTCAAAGTGAGCATTTATGTTCTGAATCTGTTCGACCCCGACAGCCAACTGGGTAATACCCAGTATTACAATCGAGGGATTGGTTGCCTCTATCAGACGATACCCTTCGTTAAAATCAGCGGTTGATCCCAGGATTTTAACGCGGTCACCATAAGGCTGAATCAGATTTTCGATCACTTCACGTGCTTCGCGATCAGGATCGATAATGACTATGGAAAGTTTTGATGGCATAAATTTCCTTCATCCTGTCACGTAATTATTGTGCAAGAACGGGTAAGGCTCCGAGAAAATTGCTATGTTCACAATCTGAGCAGACAATGCTGCTGATGACAATTTCGTCACCGGCACATGGTATGGTGCTTGGTGCAGTGAAACGTCGTCCTTCAGCATTGCATGGATTTCCACCACCTGAACCGCAGGCTCTGGTTATTGTAATTTGCGCATAACCCCATACCAAGTGCGGGACAGGCTGAACAGTAGGATCGTCTTCCGCTGAAACGGGAACGATTACTCTCCAGGATTCAACATACCGGTCACCATGACTGTCCACGGCAAACGTTTTATTGGCGGCATCATAATCCGGATCATAAAAATCCACTTCCACACTTTGAAAAACAGACGTTACAACCCCTCCGGTTGTGTAAATTTGTTTGCCGCAAACCTCGGCAAAGGGTATTTGTTCAGCGGGACAGAAATAACTATCGCGTACTTCACTTGAGCTGGTCGATGGATCCAGCAGGCTTGTCCATGCCAGATTATTAAATCCGGGGGCAGGAGTTAATACTACCGGAAAAGTGGTACTGTTGCAGACACCGTGGCCTACCATGAAGAATGTACGCGCACGTGCTGGCCGAGAGGCAATTGCCGACGCCGACGCGCCCATTGTGTTAACTCCGAGCACTTTACTGAAAAACAGGTCGAATTTTGAATTTGCGCCGATCCCGGTACCGGTGTCGCCCGTTCTTCTGGCAAGCACCTTCACAGCATTGATCGGATTCCCAGATGGGGTAAAGGGAGGCGTGGACGCACTGTTCCAATTGCCAAGGACAATATCTCCACCAGGATCGTTTGTTATATTGCGGTCCAAGGTCAAGCCGAAGTTTGTATCTGCAAACGCCTTTGCTGCTGTGCGTGCCGAGGTCAAGTTAGCAAGAGGTTGCGCGCTTAGACGTCCGGCTCCGGCCAACGCGCCGGCATCAGCGGCATTCTGCAGTTTTGCCTTATTCACATACATGTACCCCATGTCGATGGCCAAGGCAGCCAAGCCCATCAGCACCACAAGCGCAATAGCGAGGTAAACCAGCGCAACTCCGCGCTCGTCCGACAGATTTACTCTCCGAGTGGCATCCATTTCAGCTCCCTCTCCTGCTCAGGGGTCAGCTTACGGTCGGTGGGGAGTTCCTGCTTCACCCCTTTAGCCAGCGGTTTCACGATCTTTGGCGTAATGAAAAAAACCAGTTCCTTCTCCTTCAGGTCGTTCTGCGTGGAACGGAACAGCGCTCCAAGGATCGGGATATCGCCCAGCAGCGGTATCTTGGACATGGTTTTGATCTGCTCTTCCTGAAGAAGTCCGGCCAACACCAGGCTTTCGCCATCTTTTAGTTCAACGTTGGTGCGAACTTCACGCGTATCGATTATCGGGTAGCCATTTACCGCCATGGTGCCGGCAATGCTGCTCACCTCGGCCGGATCTATCTTCAGGGTAATCATGCCGTTTTCCTGCACCTCTGGCTTGAATTTCAGCCTAATGCCGACAGATTCATACACAATGGTAGTCGCGGCAAGGCCACCGACACTGGCCACCACGTTGTAGGGAATCCTGCTGCCGGCGAGAAAATTCCCCTCCTGCCCGCTTTTTACCAGCAGATTCGGCTCGGAAAGAACCTTTGCATACCCTTTGGTGACAAGCGCCTGGAGCACAGTTCCTATGCCACCCTTGAAATAGGAAGCGCCAACCTGGATTCCCTCTAGCGGGCTATAACTTCCGAGTCCGGCGATGTTTCCGGATATGCCGGTGCCGCTCCCCTGTGTGGTGGTTGTACCGCCAACACCTGAGCTTATGGTATTACCTGTTGATGCGCCGGTTGGAGACCCAACCATATTGGAAAAGACTTCACCGCTGCTTCCTTTCAGCATAAAGCTTATGCCCAGTTTTTTAAGGGACGTTTTGTCCACCTGGGCAACTTTCACCTCCAGCAACACCTGCTGGGGGTTATCAACGGTGATATGATTGATTACCTTTGCGCCAAATGCCTTGGCCGTATCTTCCGCCTTCTTCCTGGTCAGTTCATTGGCCACTGTGCCGCTCAATACAACGGTTTCATTGGCAAACTGGACGTTGATTGAATCGTTCGGGGCGACATCCTTCAGTTGCGACTCAATTGAGGTTCGATCACCGGTAACCCTGATGTCGTAGAAGACCGCGGTCGGTTCCTTATCCTCATCACCCTGCTCCCATACGATCATGTTCGTATTGCCGATATTTATACCGTCGAGCTTCAGCAACGTCGGTGACAGCACTTCCAACACCACAAACCTGTTGGTGTTACCCTGTTCCGAGTCTTTCCGTTCACGTCGTTCGCGAGCAGCATTCTCGGCAACTGTTTTGTCCGCTCCAACGACAATCTCGGTGTCTTTTTGTTTCTCTTCCTTTTTCGTATTTGCAAGTGTCACCAGCACGACATTTTTTTTCAGCTTGAGGAGGGAACTCCTGTTGAGTCCTACCTCAAACGGAACTCCGGCTATGGCAGGCGCCGCCAGCAGCAGGGACAGTAACACCACCCAGATATTCAAATGAATTTTACGCGACCCGAAATTTTTCATCGGTACACCTCGTCCTGGATTTGTGGTTTATTGCAGTACAAATTCCTTTGTCGTGCGAACGCCGCCGTCAATGACGGTTATGGTATGACGCGTTCGCGGAGGAGCCGCAGGCTTCACTGCTGCCGATACAGCTGCCGGAGCAGCTGCTGCCCTTCTGGCAACGCGAACAGCGCGCTTCGGTTTCGCCTCAACCTGAGTCTGCACCTGAACCGACGACATTTCAGCCCCCGCAGATCCTGCCAGCACCTTGTTGATGGTTGTACCCCGGGTGTCATACGGGGCGGTATCTATGACGTTTCTGAGCAACAGCTGCAGGGAGCCCTTGTGAGAAGCGTGCACCAGCTTTTCCGAATCATCGGGGGTCAGGTCCATGGTCACTGTCGGCACCACCACCGGCTTGCCATCTTTCTGCTCGGTAATCTGCCCCGTGGCCAGCACCGGGACATTCTGCAGAACGATCTTGGTGATGGTTTCACCCTTGCTGTTGTTGGGGATCCCCGTTGTAAGCACCACATCGACCCGGTTGTTGGGGGCGATGAACCCGGCAACACCTGCCACCTCGTTTACCCCGACCGTTACCGCCCGGTGCCCCTGCGGCACGATATAGGACATGACACCCGCCTGCTGGGTTCCCTCCTTCGGCATCAGCTTCGGTTCGGTGATCTGGTCGCCCGGACTTAACGGCCTGATGACCACCCTCCCCACCAGCAGCTTCGGATCACTGTGGGCACCCTGGGGGAAATTCTCCTTGGGCATGGCAACCGTCTTCATATGGGTGATGTCCAGTTTGGCGCCGATAGGGAGCTCAACTGCCGCAACAACGACAGCTTGCCCCCCTGCACTCTTGACCTTGCTGGATTCCTTCTGCAGGAAGCTGTAGACTCCCCAGGAGGCCAGTCCCGCAAAGAGCAGGGCAACGATAGTAACAAGCGCTATTACCTGTGGCCGTGTCATGGTACCTCCGGAACAACTAAGAATTTATTGTTCATACCGCATCGTGGCACTAGCGGTGATGCTGGTATAATTTTCTAATGGAATTAGCAACTTGGGAACAACTGTCTTGAATTTAGTGGTAACAGTTACAGTAACCGGGACACCGGATCCGGAATTTGGAGCCGTTTGAGGGGCAGTGACAATGCTCGATCCGAGTGTCGTTTGAGCAAACACCGCATAGACTGCATCATTGATATTTGAAGTATAGCTGGCAGCTGGTGAAACAGCCCCGGCTCGGGCTCCGGATCGTGCAGCGTTGACTGTCATGTTCTTCTGGAACAACGCCCGCCCGAATTCTATGACACCGAACAGCAGCAGAAGCAGAAATGGCAGAATCAGGGCAAACTCCACCAGCGCCTGGCCCCGCTCGTATCCGCGAATATTTTTTGCTTTCCTGGTCGGCATGGCAACATCCTCACCCTGCGACAACGATTTCTTACAGCATTATCTTTGGCTGTTACTGATCAGCCCGGCCATTGGAAACGGCAACAGCTTTGCAGGTTGGGCAAAGCAAAGCGTGCCCAACAGCACCGACGGCCACGTTGGGCACGGCATGAAACCACCTTTGCCCAACCTACAGATGCGCACTGGATACAGCTTAAATCACCAATCTCTTCCGTGGGCCACATTTCCTGCAACACACGTTATCGACCAGAAAATCATGCCCAGCCGCGAAGGCTCTCCCAGCCGGGCATCAGCAAATGTAGCGTAGCTGTATCGTGGTATTAAAAAATGCCATGAGGCTACAGCCCGCTACCGGGCTTGCAGTGTAGAACCGACCTCATTCAGAACATTGCACGTGGTGCTCCCGACATACTTCATGGCAATGATACAGACGATGGCGATCAGGACCAGAATAAGAGCATACTCAACAAGGCCCTGACCTTTTTCGTCCTGCTTCAGTGACGCAAGATAATGCATTAAACGTACATACATCTTGGTGATTGGGTTCATAACGTCCCCTCCCTTAGCTGGTTTACCTCGATATTTCGTTTACACGCCTGTAATAATCGTAACGAAACATGCCGCTTATCTATTTTTTATCGTGCTGCCGACCTCGTTAAGGGCATTGCATGTTGTACTGCCAACATACTTCATTGCAATGATGCAGACGATGGCGATCAGAACCAGGATAAGCGCGTACTCGACAAGCCCCTGGCCTTTTTCGTCCTTTTTTAAGGACTCAAGATACAGCATGAAGTTCACATACATCTTGGTAATCGGGTTCATAATAAGCCTCCTTTGTTCCTGGGTTTTGCCTCATTTGTGAAAGTATAAGCTTCACATTGGGCTGTTGATAATTCTCAATTTTAATACTGGCGACGAGATCAGTTTCTTTCAAATATGACGTTTCCGACCGGCCCCGCAACATTCAAACTTTTATATTATGGTATTTTAATATACATCTGGCAATTTCACAAAAAACAGTACGTAAAGTCATCAATCGTTTTTCCAGAAATCATGTCTGGTTTTAGTAAAACATATAATTTCCTGATTAGCACTAATCTTCCGCTTTTGAGCGGTTACGTCATATTGTGACACACCTATAGAGTATCTTTACGGTATCAACCTCAAGGAGGCCAACCGTGAAGATGAACAAGATCCAGTTTCAG
>JBAYTT010000057.1:0-18964 GCA_041675485.1 Pelobacteraceae bacterium
GCAGGCACGGTATGACACTCCGCACAGGCGACTTTGCCGCTCAAAGCATGAGACGCCTGGAGATGGGCCGTATGGGCTCCCGCCCTGGGATCGGTGGCGGAGGTTGCCCCGTTGGTGGTGGCAAACGGAATGGTTGCTGCTGATCCATGGCACTTTTCGCATTCCGGCTTGTTCGTATCGGCGCCCCAGGTTGGCGTGCCGGCGCCATGGCAGGAACTATTCGTGCAGTTTCCGTAAGTCCCGCTGCCGGCTACATGGCTGGCGCCGCGTGAATAGGTCGTTCCGGCTGCATTGCCGGAAAACGAGATATCAATACTTCCGTCAGCATGCTTCGCCGTTGCAGCGAACGGCGGGTCAGGGTCTTTGCCGGCGCCATTATGGCAGGTGACACAGCTGTATCCCCCGGTGGAGGCCAGGGCGTGCAGCGGGTGACTGCCGCTTCCGGCGGTACTGGTCGCCATGTTCGCATGGCAACTGCCGCAGATCAACGGATCAGCCCCCCAGACCGGCGAGGCGAAAGCTGGTGCTCCAACCCCTCCCGCAGCCTGAACAGTACTATGGCAATACACGGTGTTGCATCGATCATAGCCGTTACCCGGAGTATTAATCGTCTGATAGTAGCCGGGAGTGGCACCGTTAAGTGTGGCCGTTCCGGCAAAAGACATGGTGATGGTGTTGTTCACGTGGGTGCCAACATTAACAGTCGCGCTTGAATACCCGCTGCCATGGCATATGCCGCAACTGAACGAATACGTCTGGACGTGACGTTTGTGACTGCCGGTTGCCGAGGAAACATTGCCAAGTTTAATCATGGCGGCATGGCAGGAACCGCACGTCATCGGGGGATCATTCCATTTGACATTCGCTGCATTCACAGGTGTTCCAAGCCCGCCGGCACCCTGAACAGGACCATGACAATACAGGGCGGAACAGCTGGCCGATGCAGCATCCCAAATGCCGCCAGCCGCAATACCGCCAAAAACCACATTCTTGACGCCATCGGCATGGAAATCCGTGTTGGAAAGGGACGTGTTATTTGCAGCAGTACCGGCATGGCACGCGGCACAGGTAAAGTTTGCATTGGCACTGTAGCCATTGACATGGCGGGTATGCGACACTGACCAGCTCGGATTACTGTCGCCGGCGCGGCTGTGACAGAAAGCGCACTCACCTGGCTGGCCGACAATGGCCCCCCTGCCGCCTCCCTTTTCCTTGCTCCATGCCGGAGTGGTCGCCATGATGGCAGCACCGCCCCGAGGCAATGCATTGCTATGGCAATACACCGTGGAGCATGTCTGTGCGCTGGGGTTATAAACAGGCGTTCCCCCACCCGTCGCTGCAACGGTGCCGGCAGTCACTCGAAACACATCCTGGAAATTACCATCCAGGTGATTATTGCCGGTATGGCAACTCTGGCATTCTTTATGGTAAAGACCACCGGCGTGAGTTATGTGACCGCTCTGCGACTCGTCACTGAATGATGGAGATGCCTGGTACCCTGCAGCATAGCCGACTGCGCCCGGAGTGTTGGCTGCCGGAGGATGGCCATGACAGGAGCTGCAACTCTGATCGGGATCAACGGAAAATGACCCGAGCGCACTGGTATGGAAATGGCACCCGTTACAGGTGGTTGAATCCGCTGCATTATGAAATGTCTGGTATCCAGCTGTCATAGGTATGTCGTGACACGACTGACAGACACCGGTTCCATTGGCGTCCTTGTAGTTTTTGGATGTGGCTGACTGAAAGAGCACCGGTCTGCTTTTCGCTGAACGGACGGCACTCGAAAATCTCATCTGGCGATTAACCAGCCAGACGTTTGGTTGCGATCCGTCACCGGTGTCAACATGCGCTCCATGACAGTCGGCACATTGTACATTCTGCCCCCGCGCATTGTGGGCGGTTTTGGCCCGATGGCAGTTTGTGCATATATTGACTGCATTAGCCGTTTCTCCCCGCAGATCGGTGCGAAGAAGATTGCCCGATGATGGTTTCAGACTGCCGGAACTTGAATATGTATCAATGGTTGTACTGTTTGAATCGGCATAATGAACTCCGTGGCATGTGCTGCACCGGATAAAGCCACCGTTCAGCCGCAGTGCCGAGCTTGGATTGGCGGGGTTGGCATTACGCGGAGAGGAGTAATATTCAAGGGGCTTAGCCGTAACTTTTGAGGAAACTCCGCTATAGGTAACGTTGACAGGATGGGTTCCCGAGGCATGGTTCCGTTGGTCACGACCGCGATGGCAATCGAAACAGAGCTGGTCACGGTCGTTAGCAAGGCGCAGAAACGGTTTCGAATCCTGAGAATGCTGATTGTGGCACCGTACGCACGCCAGTTTCCCGTCGGTTCTTTGCCTCAAGCCATTGCTTGTCATTGCCGCCTGTACAGGCGGCAATGCGCCGGCGGCAGGATTGGTGTCCGGCCCATCCCAACGGTGCGATGTCTGGTAGCGAACCTCCATGCCGGGAGCAGCATACTGACCAAATGGGTCTGCTGCATCTGCCGGAGAAAAAGGCTTTACTCCTGCCTTTGGATCTCCCGGCCGATGGCAGCTCAGGCAGATATTATTATAGCCGGCGCTGCCAAGCGTATTATGCTGGGTATGACAACTGGCACATGTGTAACCGTTGGCGTTATCATGAGGAGCGGAAGGATTGACTGCTGAGCCGCATGGGCCCTGGAACACCGTCAGCAATGCAAACGCCGTGAATATGGTAATGACTACGCTCTTCATGGTGCGCTCCTGAACAATGGGATCAAGTAATTGAACATTGTGAAGTGATAACCATCTTATTCAGAGTATGTATCGGTACACCTGATTCCTCCAACGTACGTGCCAATTCTAGGGGCTGATGTAGGTAGTCAAGCCGACTTCTGCTGCAACCTTGCCCGAAAGGTCCACCGCGTTCGGACCACTCACCTTTACCAAGAGCGGTTGCGCCCTGAAATCGGCGAGTGTCGGAGGAGTTGAAAGTGTTGTCGTGTAGGTCAGGCGAGCAAACTCCCCGAATCCGATGTTTGCAGTGATCGGATTGGCAGTCACCAGGAACGTCACCTGGTTGGTAGTTGCCGAATAGGTGCCGAACTGAATGCCGGCATTTCCCTTCAGACTTTTGAGGTCGGAATTGCCGATTCTGAGTATGCGACCCGCAGTTACATTCGGGGATACCCCTCGTGGCAGGGTTGAAGTCACCTGAATTCCGCTGATGCTGCTAGATGCAGAGGTCAGATTCCCGAAAATATCGCTGATACTGTAAACCACGGCCGTGCTGGTTGGTTGTGAAACCGATGTCCCACCTCCGCCACCACCGCACCCCGCCAAAAACAGTGAAGTCACGACTACAAATTGAAAACGAAGATAAAATTTCATGGCAGTGTCCTTTGTGTTTCTCAAAATCGGATCAATGCAAGCCAACAATTTTTTCCAGAAGGTAGATCACATCAAAGACATCCATGACACCATCAGGGGCAGGTTTTCCATTTACCAGCGGAGCGACATCACCACGGAGCCTGTCGGCAACAGTTGACGTTTCCAGGCCGACTGACATGCGCATGACCTTCAATGCATCCCTGATATCCACGTCCCCTGATGAGTCAAGGTCACCGTTGCGCGTGCTGTTCCCGGCCATGTCAACTGCCTGGACATCAAGTGTGGCAGCATCAAACAGAGCATTTGTCAGGTCAAGTGCAATGGACCCGTCCGCATTGCGAACCGGAGCGGTAAAGCTGACCGGGCCATTTTTGTCCCGGACAATCAGGGAGCCCTCGCTGAAGGTAACCTTGAGAGGATTGGCAGAAACGATCGACAGCGTGGGAGCCGTTACATCATAGACAAAGGCCCGGTTGGCGGTGACGGCATTGCCAAGCGAGTCTACCGCGGTAATGCTCAGATTATAGGTTCCTTCTGCCGAGAGAGCCGTCTGAACCTCAAATGTCCCATCAGCTTTGCGCACGACCGGCACATCAAGAGGACTTTCGGAAGGCGGCACCAATAATGCCGTGAGTGTTGCCCCCCGTGAAACGGTCCCGGTAACGGTCTGATCCTTTTTGCTGACGACACTGTCACGAAGCGGAACGGTAACGGCGAATGACGGCAGGTTGGCATCCCGGACAATCGTCGTCTTGACGGATGACGTCGTGCCATACTGGTCTGCAATTTCCGCCACGACAGTGTTGATGCCCGGGTCGAGAGGAATATTCTGGGCAGTTGACCATACCGTACCCGTGCCTGGCTGGTTGATGGCTGTAAATGGAGTTCCGGTAACAGGAGAACTTCCGTTGTAGATCAACAGCCGAACCGTAGTGCCATTTCCTGCAGTCCCGGAGAGCGCAACCGAGGTGTCATTAACAATGGCGCCATCAGCGGGGGCCGCGATCGTTACGACAGGCTTGTCAGGGTTAAAGGTAATAACACTGGTGAGGGTAGAACTATTCCCGGCCTTGTCGGAAGCCCGGATCGTAATTTCATTTCTGCCGATGGTAAGCAGGATCGCAGTAGAGAAGTAGTCATTGTTAACCTGAACCGGCTGACCATTTATCAACAGTGCATCAAAATATCCGTCAACCGGCAGATAGCCGCTCACGTTTAATACCGGGTAACTGGTCACACTCCCATCCGCAAGCATGGACACATTCATGTCCGGTGGAGTTGTAACCACGGCAATTATTGCCGATGTGGAAGACGACGATGCCCCTTTAGCCGCTGTTGCCATGATGACGTTGTTTCCATCAACAAGACCTGATACCGTACTTTGCCAACTTGTTGCCGTCGGATACGTCACCGCGGAGAAAAGTGCGGACGTGCTCGAGGAGAGGTTGACGGTTGCACCAGAATCCATGGTACCTGTTATGACCTGTGTTCTGGCATTTGTGGGAGTGCCGACACGGTTGATGGCGATCCCCAACCCTGAAGGCAGGTAAGTGATCGACACTTCCCTGACCGTCGGGTTGGCTGCCCTGTCCTTGGCAATCAGAGTGATCGTATTGAGGCCATTGGTTAGTCCGGATACGGTCGTGCTCCAGAAGCTTTCAGCCGATGCCGTGTTTAATGGCGCATATGCAACCGGACCGGCAACGGCACCGCCGCCGGAAGTGATGCTTACGAGCGCCTCGCTTTCAATGGTACCACTCAGGATGATGGAACTTGAACTCGACACTACCGGCACCGGATTTACGGTAAATTCCGGTGGAGTTAAATCCGGAGTGGGCACAGAGCTGACATTGATGCCGAACATGCTCAGATTGCCCTGGCCATTGGCGACAATCAGCCGACTTGAGTCCTGGTCGAAGAGGACATCGGAAGGCACGACCAACCGCCCGGGATCTACGCCGTATCCGCCGATCGTTGACAGATAGCTGCCGACACCCGACGGATCGATGACCTGTACTTCTGACTGGAACGCATCCACGACATACATCCGGAAAAGCGATGGAGAAGCGTCTTTGGTGTATTCAAAAGCAACCGATTGCGGTGATGAAAAACTGAGGGGGCCGACTCCTTTTGACCCGATGGTTTTCCGGAAGATGCCTGACGGTGTGAAAAACTGCAGACGACCATTCAGTGAGTCGGTAATGACAAGCTGTCGTGAGATTTTTTCGAATGATATGCCGGTAGGAAGAGAAAATTGACCTGACTGACTGCCAAACGTCCCAAAACTGTTTGACGGTTTTCCGGCAGCGGCGGCGGGCAGGGCAACCGGGACACCGGTCGGGCTGAAGACCTGAACACAGTTGTCTATACTGTCTGCAATGAAAATCCTGCCGGTGTCATCAACCGCAATGCCTGTTGCCAGCTTGAACTGGCCTGTTCCCTGGCCAAGCTTGAATTTCTCAATGCCGCTTTCACTATCCAGGACGACAACAAGATTGCCTCTGCTGACAACAATATCCCCGCCCGGCATTACGGCAATTCCGCGAACACCTTTGAGCTGGAATCTCTTTATGAATGCCCCGGTGTGGTCATATTTAAGCACCCCGCCACCGCGCGGATCAGCGACAAAAATATTTCCCTGCTGGTCGATGGCAATACGGACCGGAGTTCTGATTTCCTGGGTAACCAGATTAAGGAAGCTCACCTGCGGAGCAATCGCACCGTATGAAGGGGATGCAGAACTGACGGCTAAAGCAGCCACAAGGAATATCAGGCTGCAAAATATTGAGCGCAAACAGACCATGGTGCAACCTCCCACGCTATCTTTGTTGGTCAGGAAGACCCCTCATCTATTATTCCCCGGCTATTGCCACGTTTCGGTTCCATGGCAGACGCCCACGGAATAGGCATTTGCCTGGGGAGTTCTGCCCGGATTGCAACTTCCGGGAGTAGTGGCATACCCCGGAACTTTTATGGTGCGTGCCGGTAAAAGCTCGAATGACGGGGTTGCAAGAGTGCTGAAGTGAGACGCTCCGGAGCTGACTACCGTCATATCATGGCAATCAACACATTTCAGGCCCACCTGATTAATGTGACGTGAATGTTGACCTGAGTAATAACTGTTGAATTGCGGCGATTGAGCGGCCGCCCCTGCTACATGGCATGTTTCGCAATGATCAGCGGCTGATATGCTCCCTCCCCATGCGGGAGTGGTTACGCCGCCATGGCAGCTGACATTGGCACACGTTTTGTCGGTCTCAAGTGAAGCAGTCCCTGTTTTTGCATTGTAAGCGGCCGAAAAGGCGACGTCGGTGGTGCCATTATTATGTAAGGAAGTTCCGCTGCCGGCGCCGTTGTGACAAACACCGCATGATCCGGTGACACCGGCAATCCCGTAATGTTTGACGTGGTTGTTTGTTGCAGGCGGTTTTCCATGGCAGGATATGCATGCTCCCGCAACGGGAATATTTCCGGAGGCAAGAGCGGTATGGCAGGTTATGCAGGCAGGACCACTTCCCCCTCCAAAAGAAGCTCCGTGGCAGAGGACACAGGCATTGGCAAGATTACCTGCTGAACCATGAGTACGCCAGGGTTTGGGATGTGCCATATACGGATCGTGGCACCCGGGTGTTTTTTCGCAGCCTGTTGCAAGGGAGCCGATCAAACGTGAGAAGCGCGGGTTGCTCCCCGGCCCGCCAGGTTCCCCGTGACAGTCCTGGCAAATCATCAGATCAGCTCTTGCCATCGGTCCATGTAACAGCGGGTCCGAGAACGGTACCGTATGAATAATCGAACGCGGACCATGACCACCGGCATGGCATTGGGTAGAAGCGCCCTGATTGAAGCAATCAACCCTGGTGATTCCCCCAGCAAGATTTTCTCCGTGACATTCGCGGCATTGGCCAGGATTTACCCTGTATGCATTTCGGTGCTTTACGAGCCAGTCAGCCGGGTGTTTGTTGATTGCATCCAGTGTTGGTGCCTGGGAGTTGGATGTGCCGCATCCGGAAAACAGACTCACAACCGCGGCAACTGAAACCAGAATTATGGCGCGTAGCACTATCATCTCAGCTTCTCCTATCTAGTACCAAACCACTCATGTTATTGGCTCTGTCGTGGCAGTGGTGGCAGCTGGAATGCATCGAAAAGAAAAATACCAAATCGCACGGTTACCAGGTTTTGCTGTTATGGCTTTGAGAATCTCCACCTGTAATGTGACAAACACCTGTACAAGTAACCGTTGAACCCGAACGCGTTATGACAATTGAACTATCGCTGGCAACCGTGCCTGTGATGGAAAATCTCAGAATTACGTCCGCAGCGGTTTTGGCAAAACCATTGCTGTTGCCATGCGCTGACACACCAGAACCACCGCCCGCATGACACACTGCACAAGCAACTGCATGTTCACCAGGACTTGAATGTCTGCCGGCCTTATTGGGAAAAGTAGAGCCATTAGGGCGACCGGTCGCATCGCCATGGCAATCCGAGCATCCCACAAACAACGAACGGGCATGGCATCCCGCACAATTAGGGGGTGTTCCGCGAAGGACCGGATAGACGCCTGTTGTACTGGTTGTGTTATGGCATCCCTGACAGGTGGCTGGTGTGGCGGTCCGATGTGCGGACCCTGGATTTGGGAATGCGTGTGATGCACCACCGGATGCATCCACGGCACCGTTTATATGTTTGCTCGCATCGAGAAAACCGTTGTTTGTTGAATTGACATGAGAATGGCATCCCGAACAAGCGCTGCTTGTGGAATGCGCTGCAGTCCCATTTCGAACCGTTGCCGGCGGGAAACCATGGCATGTGCCGCAACCGGCAGCCAGGTATCCGGACTGATTCCACACAGGTGACTTGTTGGTACCACCGTTCAAAGTCGTACCGTGGCAGTAGGTATTTGCACATACTCCGGTTGCAGTTGTATAGACAGGCGTCAACGAACCGGTTTTCGCCAAGGTGCCGAAAACAATGTCGTTGGTCCCGTTTCTATGCGTTCCTGAAACAGCCGGAGAACCGGGAACAGCATGGCACTCCGAACAGGCGATATTGGCCGAATAGGCGGGCGCTTGGGCAGATGCGCTCAAGTGTTTAACATGAGCGCCAACTTTGGAGTCACTTACCGCGGTAGCGCCAGCCATGGACTTGAAAGGAATGGTGGTCGCGGTACTGTGGCACGCATCGCAATTGCTGGTTTTTCTTACATCACCATGACACATGCTGGCAGTGAAGCAATCCGGAGAACCGTCAGTGAATGATCCAGCTGGCGAGTTGGCAAATCTCGCCAGGTTGGGTGCGGCAAGCTTTGGCGACGAAGAGTTATGGCAGGCTGCACACACCGCGGCATTGTTCGGGCCGGTGTTCGTATGCGTGATCATACCGACTGAACGCCAGTCCGCAGCAATTGGATGCGGGGCCGCCACGCCGTGGCAACCGACGCAGGAATTTGCACCGAGAACCGTGGCAAAGCTGGTGCCGTGACATTGCTGACAGGCGGTGAATCCGGTGTTGCCACCAGCTCCCGGATCGGCTTTGGCCCGTGACCCGTGGTTGATCGGGAGGCTCCACGGTTGCGGATCCGAGCCATGCCCCATTACGCCATGACAGAGAGTATTGTTGAAGCAGCCGCCTGAACCGATCGTCGCCGTGACCGGTAACCCTGCCAATCCAGATGGGCTCAGGTTGGCTTTGGCAGTATGGCACTGTGCACATGCCGCAGCATTACTGGGGTCAGTCGAGGCGTGGCTGCGGGTTCCGGTCCAGGGCTTTGCCGGGTGCGGAGCAGTCGTATGGCACCTCAGGCAATCCTTCCGGCTTGCACCGGCCCCCCGGTAGTCAGTGCCGTGGCATCCCGTGCAGAAGAACATCCCGTTTGCACCGTTTGCAGCAGCTTTGGCATGGGCTCCATGAGCAGCAGGGTCACTCCAGCCGGCAGGGTGTCCGAATGGCCCCTGAGGATGGCATGACATGCCGTTTCTATCGCTGCTGAAACAGCTGACCGCGCTGATGCCGCCTTTCAAGTCGGTTCCGTGGCACTCCGTGCATTTGTCCGGCGCAGATATAAACATTGCAGGATGGCTCCCGCCGTTTAGCGCAACAACCCAGCCGGCAGGATGTTTTCCGGATGAGTCGAGGGTAATCGAGTTGTCATTGGCATTGCTGCATCCCCAGATAGCTATTGCCATGAGGAGAAGCAGGCCACTTCTGAATTCAATCATGTACGGTCTCCTATCTGTGACATGCCAAGCAGCGCTCGTTATTGGCTCTGCCGTGGCAGCGGTAACAGCTGGCCGGGTCAAGTTTTCCTTCGATTTTGTGCAGGGTAATAAAGTTGCCACGGTGCGGCATCTCACGGTCCGGGCGGTTGCCGTATTTGATGGACGGCTTCATTTCAACCTGGTTGGTATGACAGTCGTTGCAGAAGGAACTTTGGTGACAGGTGGAGCACAACCGGTCATCAGATGCTGCGTAAAAACGGTGATTCTTGACAAAGGATTGAGTGTGGCTGAATGCGTTGAAGGCCTTCATGGTGCCTTTTTGCTGGTCTTCATGACATTCGGAACAGTTTACCTGCTGGCCGACGGCCAGGGCTTCAGGATGCGAGGCGGGAAGCCCGGGAATCGTTTTCATCCGGGCGCAGGAGGCTACTACGCCGATAAGTCCGGCTAATGCCAGGAGCAGCAGTGTGCTGGTTTTCATTTCTTCCCTCCAGTACCGTTGTAGGTCATGTTGTAGGTCAAGCGGAGCAGAGCTTTGGCTTCTTCGGTAAATTGAGGGTTCCTGCCGTAACTGAAGTCACCGGACAGCGCCATTGCAGGAGTGAGGTGATAACCGAGCGTGAGGTTTGCTTCCCAGGCACTGCTTTTGTTGTAGATCTTGTCTTTGAAGAAATCGCCCACTATATCGATGGCGGAGAAGTACCGCTTGGTGTCATGCATGGTATAGCAGCGCAGTTCATGGTAGGAGGCGGACGGATTGGTGCCGATGGCAAACCCTTGTCCGGCATCCAGGTAGTGGTAACCAATACCGCTCCGGATGGAGTTGTCCTTGTTGCTGGAACGCGCATCGAAGCCGTACCGATCGGCACTGCCGAATTCGCGGCTGTAGTGTTTGTAGTCAGCGGCAATTTCAAGGTTCTTGCTGACTTCGTAGGAGGCTATCACACCAAGCGAACTTGATTTGTCGTTGGGGTTGAGGGCGGCTGCGGAAAACATGGTCCAGGCGTACAGGTAGCTCTGTTCGCGGTGCTGGTTGAATTCACCGGTCAGGACCAGGTGCTGGGTCGGTTTGATGTTAAGCAGGTATGAGTGTTCGGCAAACTTTTCGGTTACCGGGTTGTAGCTGCTGTGACCGATGATATCGACCGTTTTGAGCGGGGTGACCCAGAGGTCGCCACCGATGCGGCGATATTCGCCGGAAGGATGGGTGATGAGTCTCGGCCCGGCACTTTCGTATACTCCCGAAAGTCCGATCTCAAACAAACCCTTGTAGCGGTAGTTGGCACGGCCGCCGTAGAGGGTGTCCCCCTTGCCGTCGCTGTTTTCGCCGTTCAAGTGGGCGGTATGTACTGTTGCTCCGCCGAAGGCTGACAGGCCGAAACCCAACGGCAGGTCGGTGCGGGCACTGATGCCGTCGATCTGCTCATTGGCGATGCCTTCATGGACAAAGAGTCGTCCGGCGCGAACATTGGCATTGGCCTGGTTAAAACGGTACTGGAGGTATCCGTAGGTGAGACTACCGTCAGCCTTGTCATTGTTAAAGCTCTTGTCGGCCAGATCTGCCCGCCCCCAGCCATAGAAATGCAGTGACAGATTACCGTCGGCCAGTTTGTCTGCGGTAAGACCTAAAAATTCGGTGGCGGGAACAAGGGTTTCCTTGGAAGCACCGGAAATGTCCCGCTTGGCAAAACCGAGCAGGGTGCTGGAGTCAACGGACACGTCGGCGGCCATGACGCCGGACGAAGTGGCCGCTAGTGACACTGCGCAGAGCAGGGTACAACACGCTTTCTTCATAGGGTTACTCCTGTATTAAAAGTAATATCTGAAGCGGAACGGGCTTAACTTTGTAACCTATTGGCGTGACGTTCACATATGAAGCATAGACCCAGCTTTCGATTTGTAAAGCAGCATCTATGCCATGTACTTGAAAATACGCTCCTCTCGAAAAATCGGTATGTTGTGCCGACGGCACGGCATAATCCCGGCAAGAATACAGCCACAAATGTTGCAGAGCACATGAACCGCTTGACACAAAGAAGCCGAAATTAGTGGACTTGACCTGCTGCAACCAATCAGTACCGAGCAACAATAGTTGCAGCTTTGTTCCGGCTGGCTGCATACGCTTGCTGAGGCACCACATTGAATGAAAGCTATTTTATAATGTATTTGAAAATTTACAACAAGATAATTAAAGTCGTATATGTCCTGTTTCGTCAAAAAGAAAAACCGGGCTCACCCGGTTTTTCTTTTTGACGTATTATAATCAACGCTACACTGCGTCTGTCAAACGCTTCTGCTTGTTGTTCAAGCGATTCAGCGCATGGATATACGCTTTAGCCGAAGCAACGATAATATCGGTCGAGGCCCCCTTGCCGACAACGGAATGGCTTCCTTCGCTTACCCGCACGGTAACCTCGCCCTGCGCATCAGTACCACCGGTAATGGAGCCGACATTGTACTGCGTCAGTTTTGCCTTTGATTTGGTCAGCTTCTTGATAGCCTTGAAGGTTGAATCAACCGGGCCGTCTCCCAGTTCCGCTGTTCGCACAATGACACCGTTAATTTCCATCTGGACAGTTGCCGTTGCAACAGCAAACGAACCGCACGTCACGGTAACATGATCCAGTTTATACTGGTCTTCTTCCCGGACCTCGTCAGAGACGATTGCATCCAGATCTTCGTCAAAGATTTCCTTCTTCAGATCGGCAAGTTCCTTGAAACGGTCAAAGGTGCGACGGAACTTCTCGTCATCCAGGTCATGGCCCAGCTCTACAAGACGTTTGCGAAGAGCATGATGCCCGGAGTGCTTGCCAAGCACTATTGCGCTTGCCGACAGGCCGACTGACTCAGGTGTCATGATTTCGTAGGTAGTCTTTTCCATCAGCATTCCGTGCTGGTGGATACCCGCTTCGTGGGCAAAGGCGTTCGCACCGACGATGGATTTATTCGGCTGCACCCCGATGCCGGTAACAGCAGATAACAAACGGCTGGCCGGAGTAAGCTGCTCGGTTACCACGTTGGTTGCAAAGGGGAGTATATCGCGCCGGGTCTTCAGGATCATGACGAATTCTTCCAGCGAACAGTTTCCGGCTCGTTCGCCTATGCCATTGATTGTGCACTCCACCTGACCGGCCCCCGCCTGTATGGCCGCGATCGAGTTGGCCACCGACAGCCCCAGATCGTTATGGCAGTGAACCGAAATTATGGCCTTGTCGATATTCGGCACCGTGTCCTTGAGGAACTTGATGATGTTGAAGTACTCGAACGGAATAGTGTAACCGACCGTATCCGGGATATTGACCGTCGTTGCACCGGCGGCAATGACCGCCTCGACAACTTCGGCCAGGAACGGCAAACGGGTACGGACGGCATCCTCGCAGGAGAATTCAACATTGGGGGTATACGAAGCTGCGCGCTTGACCGCCTTGACGGCTGCGGCAAGAACCTTGGCAGGCTCCATCTGAAGTTTGTATTTCATATGGATATCGGAGGTAGCGATAAAAGTGTGAATACGCCCCTTCTCGCCGGCGTATTTCAGGGCTTCCCAGGCACGATCGATATCTTTTTCGCTGGAGCGGCACAGCCCTGCGATTTCCGGCCCTTTGATCGTCTGGGCAATCATTTTTACCGCTTCGAAATCGCCATCGGAAGCGATCGGAAAACCGGCTTCGATGACATCGACGTTCATTTTCTGCAGTTGCTTGGCAATCCGCAGTTTTTCGGCAATGTTCATGCTGTTTCCGGGTGCCTGTTCTCCATCCCTCAGCGTCGTATCAAAAATTCTGATAATCTTCCGGTCATCTTTCTTCGCTGCTTTTGCCATTGTTGATACTCCTTTCAGTGTCCTGCGACGTATCGCAGTTTCTCGCATAATCCTCGTCACATGAATAAAAAAAACCTCCACCCCAAATTTGGGGCAGAGGTCTTGAACCATCCGCGGTACCACCCAATTCGCCCATACCATACCGGGCCTTCATGCACCTTTAACGCAGGCTCACGACTCTGACTACCTGTTCACCAGAGCGGCTCCAAGGCGAGTTCACCACGATGCTTACCGGTTCGCACCAACCACCGGCTCTCTGAAAAGCATGTAAATGGTTACTACTCCTCTTCATTGCCTTTACATATTCTGCTCATAGTAGAAAAATTAACCCCTTAAAGTCAAGAGGTTTTGTACTAACTTAAAAAGTGGCTATTCGGGAGCAATAAAAAAGAGCAGCCGGCACGCTGCTCTTTCTCTCCAATCCAATACACATCAACTTCTATTTTGAATGTTTGGCAAGATACGAAGCAACGCCCTCTGCGGTCGGCTTCATGGCTTCATCTCCCTGCTTCCAGTTGGCTGGACACACATCGCCATGTGTTTCATGGAACTGAAGGGCATCAACCATGCGAAGCGCTTCTTCAACATTGCGCCCCAGCGGCAGGTCATTGATCAATGAATGGCGTACGATACCTTTTGTGTCAATCAGGAACAGGCCGCGCAGAGCAACCGAGCCATTGAACAGAATGCCGTATGACTTGGCGATTTCCTTGTTAAGGTCCTGAACGAGGGGATACTGGATCTTGCCGATGCCGCCATTCTCGATTGCGGTATTTTTCCAGGCCAGGTGAGTAAATTTCGAGTCAACCGAAACGCCGATCAGTTCGCAATTCTTCTCTTTGAACTCAGCAACTTTTTGGTTGAATGCCAGAATTTCTGAAGGACAGACGAAAGTAAAGTCGAGCGGATAGAAAAACAGCACGACATATTTGCCTTTCAAAGCAGAAAGGGTTATCGAACCAAAACTGTTGTCTGGCATAACTGCTTCGGCGGTAAAATCAGGTGCTTGCTGGGTTACAAGAGTTGTAAGGCACATAGGTGGTTCTCCTTTGAAATTAAAGTGAAGCTTCTTGTAATCTAATACCAGCCAATCATATGCCTGTCAACAAGATAAAAATACTCTTTTAGTCTTTTTTGCTCCCCGAGCAATCGACCAGAATATCATCACCATTCAATTGCACCGGAAATGTTGCCAGTATGCATTCCGGGTGCTCGGCACAGGTACCGTCCGTCAGGTTGAAACGATAACCGTGACGCGGGCAGGAGATATAGCCATCTTTCACTACAGCGGCATTCATCGGACTGCCCTGATGCGGGCACTCGTTTTCAACGGCATAAACATGCCCCTTAATGTTGACCAGCAGAATCTCCCTGCCGGAGACAGAAACAACCTTTTTGCCGAAATTGGGCACTTCGCTTAATTTAGCAACAATTTCCATATGTTCCCTCCTTGTTAATGATCCCTGTAATCAAGCCTACCTGAATACTATCATCCCCGTCAATCTCTCCTGCCACGACTCCTCCCTTAATAAAATATTTTTACGGCATGGTTGCACAAAAAATAATCATATCCGCGGTATAATTCTCCTTGTTCATTGGTATCAAACACAACCGCAATCTCCAACTATCCGTAAATACTACACATTGACTTATTGGCACGTTCTCTGCTGAATACGAATAAACTTCAACAGAACGTGCAGCAGTGGAACCAAAGAAGCTTTCATCTGATCACCGTTCAAAATCAACGATGAAAAGGAGAAGAAGATGAAAATTGTAAAAATGGCAGCAACAGCGGCAGCGATCGTGGCATTGGCATGTGGTTCGGCAATGGCAACCCCTTCAACACAGATCTGGATTCCATCAACGGATGTGCAGGCATACAAGACAGTGCATCTCGGCATCGACAACTATGTGCGAGCTGAACGCAGGAATGATGGCACGCGTGACCCGAATGTGTATGACCTTGGTCTGACCGCGGGGGTTCTGCCGTTTGAGAAAGCACAGCTGGAAGTTGGCGTGGATTACCTGGTTAATGGCACGTCCTATGACAACTACCCTCTTTACTTCAACGCCAAGCTGGGCACTCCTGAGAACTCACTGTTCAAACACTCGCCCGCGCTGGCAATCGGCGGCTACAACATAGGCACCAACAGCAGCTCCGACAGTGCCCTGCGTACCGACCAGAATATCGTCTATGCCCTGGCCGCCAAGACTCTGCCGGTGGTTGGCCGCATCTCTGCGGGATACTTCACGGGCAATGACAAGGTTCTGCTTGATGAAAACGGCAAAAAGGAAAACGACGGTATCCTGCTTTCCTGGGACCGCACCATAAGCGAAATATCCGACAACCTCTGGGCTGCCGTCGATTACCAGGGTGGTAACAGCGCCATGGGGGCTTTGAGTTTCGGAGTAGCCTGGGCATTCTCCAAGAACGTCTCACTTATCGTCGGGTATGACATCTACAACAACGATAAAATTGCCGGCAAAAACACCTTCACCACCCAGCTCGACATCAATATTCCCTAGCTGTTCCTCCTGTTATCCGGGAGCGGCGTGGGGTGCTTCCCGCTCCCGACTTTTTAGGAGATTAACCATAAACGCATACAAGGAGGTCTGCACAATGAAACTTATCGAAGCAATAATCAAACCGTTCAAGCTTGATGAAGTGAAAGATGCTCTCAACGCGATCGGAATAGAAGGAATTACCGTCAGTGAAGTAAAAGGATTCGGCCGTCAGAAAGGTCATACCGAGCTGTATCGCGGCGCTGAATATGTCGTGGACTTTATCCCCAAAATCAAGATGGAAATCGCCGTTAGCGACGATCTGGTCGGCAAGGTTGTCGAAACGATCCAAAACACGGCAAAAACCGGCCGGATCGGCGACGGCAAAATATTCATCATCCCACTTGAAGAGGCAATCAGGATCAGGACCGGCGAAAATGGCGCCGACGCGATCTGATAACGACGTGAAAACGACCTGCAACGGAGGAATACCATGAAATTAAAACTATATCTTGCTTCAATAATGCTCGTTATCCTGGCCGGTCTGGTACCGATTGCCGCGATGGCCGAAGAAAAGAAAGATGCCGCGCCGACGGCAGCAACAGCAGTAGCCGCACCGGCTGCTACACCGGCAGCTCCCGCAGCGGAAGCAGCGAAACCTGCTGATGCAGCAGCCCCTGCCGCTGCTCCCGCCACGCCACCGGATGTCAAACCGGTGCTCAACACCGGGGACACCGCCTGGATGCTGGTCTCTTCAGCACTGGTACTGTTGATGATTCCCGGTCTGGCACTGTTCTACGGCGGCATGGTCCGCCAGAAAAACGTTCTCTCGACCTTCATGCACTCGTTCGTCGCCATGGGTATTGTCGGCGTACAGTGGGCGGTAGTCGGCTATTCGCTGGCCTTTGGCGGTGATGTCGGCCACATGGGCCTGATCGGCGACTTCAGCAAGGTTATGCTGAACGGACTGGTTATCATGAAAGACGCCGCCACCGGCACCGTTGACTGGGCGCTGTTCCAGAACTACACCAAGGAGCCGGGCGCAATTCCTGAGCTGGTCTTCGCCATGTATCAGTGCATGTTCGCCATCATCACCGTGGCCCTTATCTCGGGCGCCATGGCAGAGCGTGTCAAGTTCTCCGCCTACTGCATCTTTGTTCTTCTCTGGACGACACTGGTTTATGATCCGCTGGCACACTGGGTCTGGATGACAGAAGGGTGGCTGTTCAAAAAAGGTGCACTCGACTTCGCAGGCGGTACCGTTGTTCACCTCTCTTCAGGTATTTCGGCCCTGGCCTTCCTGATCTTCCTCGGCAAGCGTCATGGCTACCCGACCGAGCGTATGGCTCCCCACAACCTCCCGCTGACCCTGCTGGGTGTCGGACTGCTCTGGTTCGGCTGGTTCGGTTTCAATGCGGGCTCTGCCATCGTTGGTGTCAATACTTCTGACGCAGCAGGCGGCCTGGCCGGCCTGGCGTTCGCCACCACAACGATAGCTCCGGCTGCAGCCGGCCTCTCCTGGATGGTTGCTGAGTGGATCCACTCCGGCAAGCCAAGCGCACTCGGCTTCGGTTCCGGCGTTGTTGCCGGTCTGGTTGTCATCACCCCTGCCGCCGGTTTTGTACAGCCGGGCGCTGCACTGCTGATGGGTCTGGCTGCCGGTCTCGTCTGCTACGGCGGCATCCTGCTCAAAGCAAAACTGAAATATGACGATTCACTTGATGCCTTCGGCGTCCACGGAGTCGGCGGCACTTTCGGCGCCATCATTACCGGTGTCTTTGCCACTGTCGGCGCCACCGGACTGCTGGCCGGCAACGCCAAGCAGTTGATGATCCAGCTGATCGCCGTTCTGGCAGCAGGTGCCTATGCCTTTATCGTAACGCTGATCATCTCCTTCGTTCTCGACAAAACCATCGGTCTGCGCGTTGACAAAGAAGATGAAATCATGGGTCTCGACCAGACACAGCACTCCGAATCAGGCTACAACATGTAACAGGCCACAGAAATTTTTCACACAACAGGAAGTCGCCCGATTCTGGGCGGCTTCTTTCTCTTCCCGGAGCATCTAATGAACGATTCTGCTGCCAGGCATAGCAATGAAGCTATTATCACGTCGGATCTTCTGCGGCAGTTGGCTTACAATGAAAAAATGGCCGAACTGGGCAAAATTTCCGCCGGTGTCGTACATGAACTGAATGCTCCACTCTCCGTCATTATTTCGGCTTCCCAGATGATCATGCGTGAAGAAGGTGTCCCGGAAGCCGTGCAGGAAATGATCGCCCGTATCAGTTCGGAAGCGCAGCGGCTGTCACACCTGACCAAGGGTTTGCTTAACTTCAGCAGCCATGACGAAACAATCGGTGAGGTAGATCTCAATCTCACGGTCGATTTTATTCTCAACTTCCTGAACTTTGAAGCCGCACGGCGAGCGGTAGTCGTACTGAAACAGTTCGACTACTCGCTGCCGGTTATCCGGCTTGATGCCAACCTGCTGAAGCAGATTCTACTCAATATTATCATGAACGCCCTGCAGGCCTTGGAAAATTGCGGCGGCAAACTCCTTGTCGAAACGGCAGCCAGAGGAGCGGATGCCATCTGCTTCGCGATAACCGACAATGGCCCGGGGATCCCGGCCGAAGCGATCGACCGGATCTTCGACCGCTATTTCACCACGAAAAAACCGGGTGAGGGGACCGGCCTGGGGCTGTTCGTAACAAAAAGCCTGGTGGAAAGCATGGGAGGGGAAATCGAGGTAACAAGCAGAAGCGGCGGAGGCACGAAGTTTACCGTCACCCTCCCGGTACAGCAGTAAAAAAAAGCCCCACCTCTCCGGAGTGAAAATGAGGCTTTATCACAACAGGTAATTGAAATTGAAGCTACTGTAATAGCACCCCTGAAACAATCACCTGCATCCCGCCTATCGAATTTCCATCCGTATCGATCACAGTAACACCAAGCTGAGGCAGCGTGAAACCGGCAGCGGTCGGCATCGCACCGTTGGCCAGCTTCAGGGTGACCGTGGCAATCTCCCCGACCTGGGTGAC
>JBAYTT010000058.1:0-18892 GCA_041675485.1 Pelobacteraceae bacterium
TCGGGAAAGGCGCTCACGGAAACAATTGCCGCTTGCCCCTTGTGCACCTTGACCAGATCCTTTTCATGGATGTCCACCAGTACCCAGACTGTGGAAAGATCGGCCACGGTATAGAGGCTTTTTGAAGGGTCGGAAAGTTCGCCGACGATGGCGTGCTTCTCGGTGATGATGCCAGAGATGGGTGAACGGACCGGCAAAAACGGCTTTTTATGGTCTTCACCTTTCAGGGCGGATGGTGAGAGACCATACAGGGACAAGCGCTCTTCGTCAGTGTGCAGTTCAGTCTGGGCGGTTTTGAAGTCGGTCTCCGCCTGGAGGATATCCTTGCGGGCCGCAATCTTTTTCTCCACCAGATTCTTGATTCGCTCCATGTTCGACTGGGCAAGGGCCAGCTTTGTCCTTGACTGGTGGTAGCGCCCCAAGGCTTCACCCAATTCGACACTGTCAAGGGTTGCCAGGGCTTGTCCGGCGGAAACGCTGTCACCGAGGGAGGCACTGACGGCAACGATCTTTCCTGAGATGCGCGGCGATACGTGGGCAGTGCGGTCGGCGTTGGCCTCCACCTTGCCGGTAGCGCTGATCACACCGCCCATACGCTGTGTTTTGGCCGGAGCGACAACCACGCCGTTCTGTTTCTGCACCTCGGCGGTCATCTTGACACTGCTTGGCTCCTTCTTATCATTCTGCTCCTTGCTTTCATCCTTGCCGCCTGCATTTTCAACCTTTGAGCCGGCGTCCTTCTTTTGCTCTCCGCCGCTGCTTTTGAGGTTGATTGAACGATAGAAAAACCCACCACCCACAGCTACGGCCAGAACAACTCCTATGATGATTACTTTTTTGCTCACTTAACACCTCCGGAAAGTTCTGTTGCCACTGCTGATTCGAGCTTCACGAGGGCAGCCTGACGATCATACATCGCCGTCAGATAACCATCGCTTACCTCGAAGAATTTCTTTTGTTCCTGGATGACCGATAGAATACCGACTTCACCAAGCCGATAGGCCTCCTGGGTCAGTTTCAGGTTTTCATCAAGCTGGGGAATGATGCTTGTTTTGTAGAGTGAATGGGCTTTTTCAGCATTCAACAAACTTGCATAGGCCGTCTCGACCTCCCGTTCAGCGATTTTGACGGCAGCAGTCAGGCGGCTTTCGGTGCTGCTCCGCTTGGCTCTGGCTTCCTGAACCCCGGCCTGATTCCTGTCGAACAGGGGAATGGGCATCGACAATTTAATACCTATGGAATAGGCAGTATCTTTGCTTTCAACACCGCCATTCTCACTGGTTGTCGTATCGCGCTTAAAAGCCAGGCCAGCCGTAATATTGGGTACCCCATCGGCCCGGGCAAGAGAGATATCCGCTTCGCCCCTGTTTTTTTCGGCTTCAAGAGCCTTGAGGTCCGGACGATTAGCGTGTGACAGCTGTTTTAGTTCGACCAGTGTTTTCGGCATGGCAATTTCAGTTTCAAAGGCCCCGTCAATTGCCGGATATTCGCCAAATGAAAGCCCCATGAGCGTCCATAGTTTCGCCTGATTCTGGTTAAGCGCTTTTTCAATTTCGATTTTTGCGCCCTCACTCCGTGCCAATTCCACTTTAACCAGGTTCATTTCCAGTTCAGGGATATCTCCAGCCGCCAGGCGTTCTTGCGTTACATCAAGGAGCTGGCGATTAAGTACAATCAAACGATCTGACAGGGCGATCCGCTGCTCGGTCAGAATGACATCGTAAAAAGCCGTCTTTACCTCTCCACGCAGCAATCTCTCCCTGTCAGATAACTGCCAGCGGTACATCTCCAATTCCTGTTCAGCGATTGCGAGCCGTTTCCCCCGCTTTCCCGCCAGAAAGAACTCTTGTGACACCCCCAGTGCCAGGCTGTTTTCCGCACTGTTGCCGGTCAATGCCCCCGTGCCGGCTTCGAAATCAAGGGTTGGGTTCGGCAGGAGTCCCGCCCTGGCCTTGCCAGCATCACGGATGCCTTTTTCTTCACGAAATGAGGTGAGGTCGCCGTTATTCCGTAGCGCAACCTCAACAACCTGCGGCAGTGCCAGCTTTTGTGCATCTGCTGACACGGGGGATGACGATAAAATACAAATGATTCCTGGCACCAGGAGCAAAGCTCCTCGCGTAAATGCAGTTGTTCCCAAAGGAATAACCTCCTTATTCAGTTTTGAGTGATGAGATGTAAAACGGTTGCGGACACACCACGATGCAAAGAGAAGTACAGCTGTCTCTTAATCAGGACGTACTACTCCCGGCGTAGTGTTTTAGGCTTGTATTTGAGGGGGGATAAACTTGGAAAGATAGACTTCGGGTAAAAACTTGAAAGGATCGGAAGTTTGAAGATCAAGAATGGATGGATTGTAGCTGAATTTAAAATGCTGGACGGTCAGAGGCGCATGACAGGCGCAGTTGATGCAGTTGTCGCAGCCATCGTTATCCTTGTGCTGTTCAAGAGGAGAACAGGGACAGTGGTGAGGTGATGAAATTTCCGAAAGTGATTGGTCGTTCGCCATCTTGACGTTACTCTGCATGGCATGGGCGCTTTCGTGCACACAATTAATCGTCGCGGTCAGAAGAACAACGAGGAGAAGTCGGGAAAAGAATTTTAGAGGGATTAGTTTTCGCATGAGTAGTTTGGGAATGATGACTAACTTTTCTCAAACTGTCAAGAATCTATTTGAGAGTCCTGCCGCTTCGACCGTATCGCTACCAGAAGAACATTCCCTGCCATGAAGAGCAGGGACCCGGCCAACGCCATTGAGGCCCCAGGTTCACGATGAATTTCCAGAAGCGCCCGTTTGACCGGGTATGCTTCAGCCTGCTTGATATACACACCGAAGCCCTTGGAGAACCAGGGATGATTTGGCGAGATGATGACCCGTTCGTCTGGTTTGTTCAGATCAGCCACCAGCTCGCCACTGAAACCGATCGGCATGCCTTCCGGAGAGGTCTGTACTGAAATTGAGGCGATGCCGAACGTGCTTCCATCAGGAAGGGCAGCGAGATTCATCTCCCCGACCTCCACCCTGTCCAGAGACGATCCCACGGCGCTCAGCAGATGTGCGATGACTATCAGCAGGAAGCCTGCGTGCATCAACTGGGGCGCCAAAAGTGCAGTCATCCCGCTCTTTCCCCAGCGAGACCAGAGCGTCTCGGAAGAGCAGAGAACAGTATTCAGAGCCAGCAAAGCAAGAAGAACTATCGTTAACCAGAGCCACCACGAAATTGAGGGAGGGGTCTCTCGCAACCATGTAAAAAGAGGCATACCGTTAATTGAAGCGGCATACTCTCCGGAAAGAGAGAAGGAACCAGCGGCCATGCCGACACAAAGCAGAACCAGCAAGCCCAGAGAGAGTTCAAGAGAAATCAACAGGCGCCACAGTCTCATAGCCTGATCAGGTCCTCGTGCTCTTCATCATGCGGGTTGATATGAATCATGACATCTCCGACACCGGGATAGCGATCAAAGATAAGTTTTTTGACGCGGGTCGCAACATCATGTGATTGCTTGACAGTCATGTTCGGATCCATTTCGAGTTTCAGGTCAACGATCATATACTGTCCTGAACGGCGGGCACGCATTTCATGCACATGCTCTACCTGCTCAACACTCTCCGCCAGAGCTTGCAGAGCCTCAATAAAATCTGCCGGAGCAGTCCCGTCCATCAGATCATGGGCAGCCTCACGAAATGTCTGATACCCGATATGCAGAATAAAGAATGAAGTCAGGCCTGCCGCCAGCGGATCCATGATACCCCACCCGAAAAAGGCGCCGATTACTCCGATCAGTGTAGATACGGAAGTGACGGCATCTTTACGGTGATCCTTGGCAATTGCCAGCAACGCCGGGCTTTCAAGTTTTTTACCCGTACGCGTCGAAAAACGGTAGAGCCACTCTTTGATGATAATCGTCACGGCAGCGGCTGCTACCGCAATCCAACCGGGGGATTTGAAATCTCCCGCAATAATGGAGCCAACCGAATCGTACAGGATCCAGCCGCCAGTGGCAGCGATGACCATGGAGACAAGAAGTGCCGCCAGGCTTTCCGCACGACCATGGCCGTAGGGGTGATTGGCGTCAAAAGGCTGGCGTCCCAGCTTCAGGGCCATCATGGTTGCAAATATTGCCACAAAATCGCATGCACTCTCGATACCATCAGCAAAAACGGCATCCGAGCGACCCCAGTGACCGGCTGACAGCTTCAAAGCCATCAATACGGCATTGACCCAAAAACCTATTTTTATGATCCGGTCGGCACTGTCAAAACGTTCATTCCGTTGCATCAGCCCTCCGCATTTCGGATCGCTTTAATTCGTAACTGCAGCGTAGTTGCATTTTGCCATCGGTTCGCTTCCGGGTAAAAGGCAATGTCCAGCATCCCATCCGTCTGACTCTCTGCCTGCCGGAAAGCAATTGCATCGAAAACCTGCCCCTGGGCAGATACACGCAATTTAAGATGGCCATCACCGACGATCCGGCGCTCCACTACCGTTACACCACGCATCATCAGGGTAGGTTCCGGATTACCGGCGCCGAATGGCTCCATACGACGCAACTCATCTACCAAAGCAAGATTTACCTCGGCAGGGCAAACATCAGCATCAATATCAAGCAGCGGTATAAGCTCACTCTCCCCGAGAATCTCTCCTGCTGTGGCTTCAAAAGCTGCGGCAAATTTAGCGACACTTTCAGCTTTCAATCCGACGCCGACCGCGTATCTATGCCCGCCGAATCGATCAAGATAATCGGAACAGGCGTTCAGCGCTTCAAGCAGATGAAAACCAGGGATACTCCGACCGGAACCTTTTGCCCCCCCATCCTCATCAATGGCAATAAGGATGGTAGGACGATGATACCGCTCAACAAGCCTGGAGGCAACAATACCGACAACCCCCTGATGCCAGTCGGAAGAAGCGAGTACGATGCTCCTGCAGGCCGGATAGTCGCCGCCACCATCAACAATTGCAGATGCCTGCTCGAGCATGCTTCGCTCAACTGCCTGGCGTTCACTGTTTGCCGTATCCAGTTCATCAGCAATTTTTGCACACTCCTCAATATTCTCACTGAGCAGCAACTCAACCCCCGGCACAGCGCTTTCCATGCGACCGGCGGCATTCAAACGGGGCGCCAATCGAAATCCGACCTGGCCGCAGGTAACTGTCTCCATGATTCCGGCGACCTTTTTTAGTGCGACGATGCCTGGCCTGCGGGGGTTTTCAAGCTGTTGTAAACCATAATGGGCATACATACGGTTTTGACCAATGAGCGGCACCACATCGGCAATCGTTCCGAGAGCAACCAGATCAAGCCACTCCCGAAG
The DNA here is from genome assembly GCA_041675485.1 of Pelobacteraceae bacterium. Lineage (GTDB taxonomy): Bacteria > Desulfobacterota > Desulfuromonadia > Geobacterales > Pseudopelobacteraceae > JACRCG01. The sequence goes on from JBAYTT010000058.1 coordinate 5,318, forward strand.
ATCGGGTTCAACACCTGAACAAAACATACCCTCACGCCTCATACGACTACGCAACGCAATCAAGAGATTAAAGGCGACACCAACCCCGGCCAGCATTTTAAACGGGTAGTTACACCCAAGCTGCAAAGGGTTTACAACTGCGGTAGCTTCCGGAAGAGTTTCCTTGGGAGCATGATGATCCAGTATTATCAGATCAACACAAGCCTGTCTGCAAAACGCAGCCTCCTTTAGCGATGAAATGCCGCAATCCACGGACATAATCAGAGTGGCGCCCATTGCAATGATGCGTTGAAGAGCCTCCTCGTTAAGACCATACCCATCATCAAAGCGATTGGGAATAAAATAGGTGCAGGTCATCCCCACACGCCGAAGGAATGATACCAGCAGTGCAGTGCCACTTATGCCGTCAACATCATAATCGCCATAGATGCAAACCGTTTCACCAGTCTTGATAGCCTGGAGCACTCTCTCCGCTGCTTCCTGCATTCCTTTCAGCAAAAACGGGTCGAACATGGATGAAAGAGCAGGTAAAAAGAACTGCTTGCCGGCCTCAGACGAGTCGATATTCCTGCTGATCAGGATCCGTGCGGTTATTGAGTGCACTCCCAGAGATTCCGACAGTTCCTTCGCTTTTACATCGGTTACAGGATTTAAGCACCATTTTTTAAGCATCACTTATGCACCTTTTGCAAAAAAAAATCCCCCGACTGGCGGGGGATTCGCTGCTGTTACTTCATTGCCGGCGCCATAGCCTTGTCCGGTTGTTCCATCATGCTTTTTATCTGGATGGCGGTCGGACTGTTTGAATCAAGTTTTAGATATCTGTTCCAATATTGAGTTGCTTTTTCCGGTTGCTTCAAATCTACAGCATATACGATTCCGGCATTGAATAAGCTTTGCAGATGATTAGGATCCAACTTGGTTGCTTTTTCAAAGTTTGCAAGTGCCTTGTCATACCACCCAACCTTTCTGAACATGACTCCCTGGTCAGTCAGAACATTCGGGTTATTCGGTTCAATCTCCAGCGCTTTTCCATACGCGTTGATCGCCTTCTGGGATTGCTCAGTGTCAAAATAATCATTACCAAGCGATATCCAGGCATTAAGATTTTTGGGATCCTGAGCGACAACTTTCTCGGCCTGGGCAATTCGCTGTGTGTAATCGGTTGGAGACCCCGCACCGACCGGGATAACAGCATTCGACTGTTGAACGCTTCCGGAATTGCTGATGCTGAAGATCAAATATCCCCCCAACAATCCAACTACCAGGGCAACAGCTGCTATGAGGATTGAATCTTTGTTCACTGGACACCTCTCCGTATCAAATAATATACCGGATTACGCGGTTTTAGCCAACTTTGCCAAGGCACGATCTTCGAGAATGACCACGATCGGACTTGCCACAAACACTGATGAATACGTACCGACAATCACACCAACCAAAAGGGCAAATGCAAAATCATGAATTACTTCGCCCCCGAAAAGGTAGAGTGAAGCTGCAGCTAGAAAAACTGTCAGGGACGTAACAATCGTACGTGACAATACCTCATTGATGCTATCGTTGAAAATAGTTTTCATCGCACCTTTCAAATTTTTATGCAGGTTCTCACGAATTCGGTCAAAAACAACAACCGTATCCGTCAATGAATAACCGGCAATCGTCAGTACGGCTGTGATGAACAACAGGTTAATCTCTTTGTTCATCAAATAAAAAGCGGCAAACATCGCAAGACAATCATGCGTGGTCGCGAGAGTTGCCCCGACTCCGAACTTGAAGTCAAAACGCCAGGCTATATACATGATAATCCCCAGCATTGAAAGCAGTGCTGCTATCATGGTGTCTTTACGCAACTTGTCACCAATCGAAGGACCAATTTCCGTTGAACTTTCCACGGTAAAGGCATTATCCGCAAACTCTTTTTTGAAGGCGGTCTGCACCATTTCGGACGGTTTACCGACCGCAGCACCAGCCATCTTGACCAGCAGCTTGTTGCCGTCCTTGATTTCCTGTAGATCGGCCTTGGCAATACCGTTTTTATGCAGTGCGACCCTGGCATCGGCAATCGAGATCGGCTTGCTGAACTTCAGCTGCATGGCGGTGCCGCCGGAAAAATCGATGCCCATATTGGCTGCACCACGACCGACCTGAATGACTCCGATGATGCCGGCAATCGAAATTATCGCCGATATGATGAATGAAATATTGCGCATCCCGATAAAATCTATTCTTGTTTTTCCAAGAAGTTCCATGAACGGTGTTCCCTCCTTATATGCTCATTTTTTTAACTCTGCCCTTGTGCAGAAACAGGTCAAAGGTCACCTTGGTTCCGATCAGGGAGGTAAACAGATTGATAATAACCCCCAGACTCAAGGAAACCGCAAAGCCTTTTACCGGGCCTGTGCCGAACTGGAACAGAACAGCTGCAGTAATCAAGGTGGTGATATGGGAGTCCATGATCGTCAGGAAAGCCTTGTCATAGCCGGCATCCAGAGCCGCTTTGGGGGATTTGCCCAACTTTAGTTCTTCACGGATGCGCTCAAATATAATTACGTTCGAGTCAACCGACATACCAACCAACAATACGATAGCAGCGATACCGGGCAGTGTCAGGGTGGCGCCCAATGCAGCCAATGCGCCCATCAGATACACGATGTTGAGCACCATCCCCAGATTGGCAATCATTCCCGACAGCTTGTAATAAACCGCCATGAAAACAACAACCAGCAGCACACCGATCAGGCCGGAATACAAACCTTTATTGATGGAGTCTTGTCCCAATGAGGGACCTACGGTCACATTCTGGATAATCTTGACAGGTGCCGGCAATGCCCCGGCCCGAAGCACAATCGCAAGGTCTGCGGCGGTTTTTTCCGTAAAATTACCCGATATCTGGGCACTGCCGCCGGATATCCGCTCACGTATGACAGGAGCTGAGTGAATATTGTTATCAAGAACGATGGCAAAACGTTTACCGACATTTGCTGCCGTGACTTGGTCAAACAACTTGGCACCAAGAGAATTGAACTCAATTCCTACATAGGGCTGATTGAACTGAGAATCAATTCTGACCTGAGCATCAGTCAACAGATCGCCAGTGATCATCGATTTCTTCTGAACGACTATCGGTATTTCTGTGACTGCACCGGTTGTTGCATCAACGTTTTTTTCTTTGAGCAACTCAGCATCATCAGGAATCGTGCCGGACGGCGAAACGTCCTCGCGTACCATTTTAAAATCCAGTCGCGCGGTACGTCCTATCAGATCAATTGCCCGTTGCGGATCCTTGATTCCGGGCAACTGCACAACAATATGATTGATACCTTCGCGCTGGATGGTAGGTTCCGAGACGCCAAACTGATCAATCCTGTTGCGGATCGTTTCAAGAGCCTGTTGAACAGCCTTGTCTTTGCGATCCTGCGCATCCTTCTCGCTCACCCGCAAGGTCATGGCAACAAAACCGCCCTCATCAAAGGTCGGACTCTGCTCATACGATGGATATTTATCCTTGATCAGCTTTTGTACGGCATCAGCAGTCCCTTTTTCGTACAGAACCACGGAAACCTTATCTGACCCATTTCTGGTAATACGTTTGAAGCGAAGACTTTTGCTGTTAAGCGTATCTTCCAGGTCTGTGGCTACGAGATCCAGTGATCCCTCAACCGCCTTCTGAGTGTCGACCTCCATTACCAGGTGAGTCCCTCCCTGCAGGTCAAGCCCGAGGTGAATCTTGTCCTTAGGTAAAAGTTTTCCCCACCATGATGGCAACTTGCTCGCCAAAGTCGGAGTAAGGTACAGAAATGAAAGCACGACAAATGCAGCTATAAGGCTAATACGCCAGCCAATTCCTTTTGGCATAAGGCTTGTTCTCCCTTCCGGATTTTGAGCTAGTCCTTCTTGATTGCAGCAATGTAACTCTTGGTAATTTTTATATTTACGTTGTTCGCAACTTCAAGAGTCACAAGATCGTTTTCTACAGCGGTTACTTTACCATGAACTCCACCGGCAGTAATGACATTATCACCTTTTTTCATAGACTCCAGTAAGGCTTTATGCTCTTTGGCCTTTTTCTGCTGCGGGCGAATAAGCAAAAAATAAAAAATAGCAAACATGAAAACCAACGGAATTATCTGTTGAAACGCCGCCATTCCACCTGCCCCACCTGCCGCTCCTCCAGGAGCACCTCCCATCGCAAAAGCCAACCCAAACATATTGATATCCTCCCTTTTCAGTTTATTGCTTCTGTAACATCATCGCTTTAAATTGTCTGCGAAACTCGTCAAAACTATTATCCTTAATCGCCTCCCGGACTCTCCGCATGAGGTCAAGATAAAAGTGCAGATTGTGATAGGTGTTCAACTGTGATGACAAGATTTCACCCGCCCGATACAGGTGCCTCAGATAGGCTCGAGAGTAATTTTTGCAGACCATGCAGCTGCAAGCCGGGTCAAGTGGCCCTGCATCTTCTTCATATATTTTTGCCTTGATATTAACCCGGCCTTGGCTGGTAAAAAGCATGCCATTACGGGCATTTCTGGTTGGCATAACACAATCGAACATGTCATACCCATGCCAGACCGCCTCTACCAGATCTTCGGGTGACCCGATCCCCATGATGTATCGTGGCGAATCTTGCGGCAACAGAGTCGAACAACATTCCATTACCCCGTACATCTGCTCTTTTTCTTCTCCGACCGACAAGCCACCCAAAGCATAACCGTCAAAACCGATAGAACAGATATCATTAACACTGCGAGCCCTCAGGTCGTAATGCATGCCGCCTTGAATAATTCCGAAGAGCTGCTGTCCGGCACGGGTATGAGCCTCTTTGCACCGTCCGGCCCAACGGGCCGTAAGCTCAAGTGAGCGGCTGACATACTGGTAATCCGCTGTAGCGGGAGGGCACTCGTCAAAGCACATAATGACATCGGCGCCCAGCGACTCCTGAACCTGAATGGCCAGTTCCGGCGTCAACATATGGTAGGAACCATCAAGATGTGACTGGAATTTGACACCTTCTTCGCTGATTTTGCGTAGTTCCCCGAGACTGAAAACCTGAAAACCACCACTATCAGTCAATATAGGCTTGTCCCAGTTCATGAAACGATGGAGACCACCCATTTGCTCAACCAAGCGATGCCCGGGCCTCAAGTAAAGATGATAGGTGTTAGCCAGAATAATTTGCGCCTTGACGGCGTAAAGATCTTCCGGAGTCATCGCTTTAACGGTCGCGTTGGTACCCACCGGCATAAAAATTGGAGTTTCAACCTCACCATGAGGAGTCTTCAATGTACCGAGCCGCGCCTTACTGGAAAAATCACGATGAATTACAGAGAATGTTTCTGACACACGCCCCCTTAAGAGATGAACATCGCATCGCCGTAACTGTAAAATCTGAAGCCCCGGGAGACCGCCTCCCGATAGGCTCCAAGCACATTTTCCCGCCCGGCAAGAGCAGAAACCAGCATCAGGAGCGTCGATTCCGGCAGGTGAAAATTGGTGATCAGAGCGTCGACAACTTTGAAATGATAGCCGGGGTAGATATAAATATCCGCCTCTCCGCTGCCGGAAACAACAGCCCCCGATTGCTGAGCTGAATATTCCAGCGTTCTGGCAGACGTAGTGCCAACTGCAATGACCCGTCCACCTGCCGCCTTGGTCCTGTTGACCGCCTCAGCCGTATCAGGAGGAACCACAAAACGCTCCGTATGTATCTGATGTTCCACAACACGTTCAACACGCACAGGCTGAAAAGTACCCAACCCGGTATGCAACGTTAGAAAGGCTGTTTTAATACCGGTCGTTGCCAGATTGTCCAACATCTCGCGTGTAAAGTGAAGACCGGCGGTTGGTGCCGCAACCGCACCCGGTTCCCGGGCAACAACAGTTTGATACCGTTCACGGTCTCCCGAACAGTCATCACGCTGCAAGTAGGGGGGTAAGGGGATGTGGCCTTCCCGGTCCAGCCAGAGGTCAAACGGCTCGTTCCCATCGAATTCAACCAGCCAGTTTTCTGAAGCGCAGCGAGACAGTACAACAGCAGTCATACCCGACTCAAGAATAATGTTTTGCCCTTCTCGAAATCTCTTTGACGACCTGAGCAAACATTCCCACCGTTCTTCCTGTCCCGGCAATCGGCGCAGCAAAAAAATTTCCACTCGACCGCCGGATGGTTTGCGGCCAAACAGCCGGGCCGGAATGACTCGTGTGTCGTTCATAACCAGCAGATCACCCGGACGCAGATACTGCTGCAGGTTGCAAAACGTGTCCTCAGCAATTGATCCGGTCGTACGGTCAAGCAGCATTAACCGCGATCCATCCCGCTTTGCAGACGGATGACGTGCAATCAAGTCCTGTGGCAGACTATAGCTGAAATCCTTAACGAGCATTCAATTCACATTCAACGAATCTCAGAGAGCTTTTGCAACTCCGTACCGGGGTAATAATAGGCAAGTATTTCTCCACATCCAAAACCGTCAAGCGCCCGCTGCTTGGCTCCCCATTGGCACAACCCGACTCCATGACCGTTGCCGCTTCCAGAGAAACTTATTTCATTCTTCGAATTTTTCAGGGTAAAGCGGGTACTCTTTATCAAGCCATAGCCGACAGCCTTGCGAAACTGTTCACCAGTTATCGCAGTACCACCCTTTGCCGCAAGAAGAACAACCTGCTTCAACCGACCACGCGAATTAACCGCACCCGGCTTTATATCATACAGGCCTGACACTTTATACCCGGCCGCCCGTAACCGATCTTCAATCTCGGAGAGAGAGAGCTTGTATTCCCAAGTGGTGCCAGTCGGCGAAGTCAGGCAATACTGACATTCAACTCCTTGCAGATACGGCAGCGAAGTTCCCCACACGTTCTCGGAGGCCTCGGTCCTCCCCCCACAACTGGAGTGATAAAAAGCCTGAATTATACTGCCACCAAACGTCAATACCTCCCCTTTGGTCTCAAGAACCGCACGGGAAGCGCGACTGTCTTCAATCAAGCACCCTTCATACACCTGATCAACAACCGATGACTCCAAGTGATACGGTGAGCCAGTACGGGCCATTTTTCTGTTCAACGCATATGTTCTGGCAATAATTGCCTGGGCTTTTACCGCCTCAATCGGCCACGCAGAAGATATTTCGCAGTTGATCAGCCCAACAAGATATTCCTCAAGGGGCAACTGGTTTACCACCAAAATGCCCTTGTCTGTTACGGTCAGTTCAGCAAGCCCCCGATACGGCTTATTATTCACGAACACTGCGGATGAAGCAGAAAAAGTGAGCCGCCTGAACCGCCTCCCATCAACCAGCAAACAATCCTTGCCAGGCTTTACAGTAGCAGGGAGTGATAGAACAAGCGCATCGCCGACCTCATTCGTCACAAGGATTCCTTCACCAGCCACCGTGACTTCAGACGCTGACTTAACAATAGCAACACGGATAGTTTCATCCAGGACTGCTGCACTTATCCGGTCCCTCCCCGACCACGACAATACAGTCGTTGCCAGTGTCAGAAGGATAATTATGCTCATACGATACAATGGTTGCAAAACCTGAGGATAGAAACACATAACACTACATCGTGTCAATTTTTTTGATTGGTGTTTTTCAAGCATTGTAGCCTTAAGAACACTATTGCACAATTTGGCACACATACTGTATGTTTACCCTTGCACGACACCTAACTAATAAGAATTACTAATATAATGACTTTTACACAAACAAAAGCCACCATTCTTTACTGGTATAATTGGGATTAACTGCCCGTAGCTACTGCATTTTATGGTTCTTTCAGTCCAAAACGGCTACAGCAAAGATATATGCATTATAATTTTTCCGTTTTTCGTTAAATCGCCAGTCATGTGCGGTAAAAGACACAAAACAATTTTTTCAGAAAGAAAACTGTGATTTTTAATTCTCTCAAAATCAAAATAGTCGGCATGGTGTCGATAATCGTCATCGCGGTAATTTCTTTCGTGTCATGGAACCATTATCGCGACCAAAAAGACGTGATTGAAAAGATTGTTGAAAAAAGTTCTGTCATATTGATCGAAAGTGTTGTTTCGAATATTCAAAACTCCATGAAAGCAGGCCACACTACCGCAATAAATACGATTTTACATGAGGCAAAAGTTCACGAACACATTAAGGAACTGCGTATTATCGACAAAGAAGGCACAATCATTCATTCAGCCGATAAAAATGATATTGGCAAAGAACTTACAGCAGAAGAACGCGAGAAAATCCTCAGTTCAAAACAGAACCATTTTTATTTCACCAACAAGCAAAACAATCTCGACTCATATACCCGCATCCTTAACACCCCTGACTGCCATGGGTGTCATGATGCTAGCAAACCTTTCATTGCCATTATCGAGACAGAAATTTCTCTTGATGATTTAGTCAGCTACATACGTCTTGAGAAGAAAAATGCCATAGCCTCCGCTGCCTTGATGATCATGTTGATCGTCGGCACCATCTTCACCTTTCTGACTCTCTATGTTGACCGACCAGTCCGTTCCTTGATCGCGGCCATGCGTCAGATAGAACTTGGCAATTTCGATGTAAACAGCTCTATCCAGAGTTCCAACGAAATGAGCGTTCTCTCACTTCATCTAAACTCCATGACGACCAAACTAAAAGATTTGATGCACACTACGGTTATAAATGAACGTGAATTGGCCCGGGCCGAAGAAAAACTGGCACACCATCATGACACTCAGTTGATGAACCAAAAACTTGAGGAACAACTCAGAGAAATTGAAAATCTGAATGTTTCGCTTGAGGAACGAATCGAAGAGATTGAGCAGGCAAGCTTTACCATTGCCGATCTTGCTGCGGAACTTGAACAAAAGAACTCAAACCTCGAACATGCCTTTGACAGACTCTCCACCATCTACAAAATAGGCCTGGCAATCAACTCAACCATGGACATTGACCGGCTGTTCAATTTGATTGTCCGCAGCACAACAGCAACATTGGAAGCTCAAATCGGCTACATCATTCTATATGACAAGGATCAACGAGAGCTCCAGGTAACCAATCTCATTGCCAGCGGCAAACTGATCGCTCCACAAAAGCCTTTAAAGATGAAGGAGACCAGCGTTTCATCGTGGGTGATCAATAACCGCCAGCCACTTCTGATTGCTGACATTAATCAGGCTCAGCAGTTTGACCGCTTCAGCGAATTAGGCTATGAGCGTAAAACATTGATTTGCGCCCCCCTCATGGTCATGGATGAGATTATCGGCACCATCAGTGTCGTTAACAAGATCGACAATTCGCAATTTTACTCATACGAACTGGAAATGCTTACCACCATAGCCGCCCAGGCAGCTATCGCCATAAAAAATGCGACCCTTTATGATGAACAACAACAAACCTATCTAAACACGATTCAGGCGCTCGTAACAGCTATCGAAGCCAGTGACAGCTACACCAAGGGGCATTCCGAAAGGGTCACTCGTTATAGTGTTGAAATCGGGCGTCGCTTTGACCTTTCCAGTGATCGACTGCAAATTCTGGAACGAGCGGCAATTTTGCACGATATCGGGAAAATTGGTATTGATCTGAGCCTGTTGCATAAAGAAGGCAAACTTTCAGCACACGATGTCAACGAACTGCAATTACACCCGGTTATCGGCATGAAGATTTTAGAGCCGATTGAATTTCTCAAAGATGTCCGAACCTGCATCGGTCAACACCACGAACGCTATGACGGCATGGGATATCCAAACCGCATCAAACATGGCGACCAACTCCTCGAATCACGGATCATCGGCGTAGCGGATGCTTTTGATGCCATGACCTCCGATCGTCCCTATCGTAAAGCACTCACACTGGATGTTGCTATCACCGAACTGTCGGAAAACGCAGGTACCCAGTTTGATCCGGCTGTCGTCGAGATTTTTACTTCGATTCTTGAAGAAGGCGCCTTTTTCAGTTCCCGCTTTGATAATTCTCAGGTCGCCGTCCAATCAACTTCACGTGTCTGACATAAGCCCACTTTACTTGTTGAGTTTCCCGTGACAGAACTGCTCGCAATACAAAACCTGCACGTCACCTTCCCGACAGAAAAAAATCCGATTCATGCTGTCCGAGGGGTGTCCCTGCACCTTGAGACAGGATCCGTAGTGGCCCTGGTTGGGGAATCCGGCTCCGGCAAGAGCATGACGGCACTCTCGATTATGCGACTTGTTCCTTCACCCGGATTTATCAGTACTGGTGAAATCTTTTTTGAGGGTCAAAACCTCTTGACTCTCTCGGAAGAGGCACTGCGAAAAATCCGGGGACGACGGATTTCAATGGTATTTCAGGAACCTATGACCTCCCTGAATCCCGTTCTTAGAATTGCAGACCAACTCTGCGAACCGTTGATTCTGCATATGGGTTTTACGCGACAAGCCGCTCAGGAACAGGGGATCGAACTCCTTACAAACGTTGGTATTCCGTCCGCCGGTGATCGAATGCGCGACTACCCGCATCAACTGAGCGGCGGTATGCGACAGCGTGTCATGATTGCCATGGCCCTGGCATGTCGCCCCTCATTGCTGATTGCCGATGAGCCCACAACCGCACTCGATGTGACCATCCAGGCACAGATCCTGGAACTACTGGACGCCCGGAGAAGGTCCAGCGGACTTTCAATGCTGCTTATTACCCATGATCTGGGTATAGTAGCCGAGCGCGCCGACCGTACCGCCGTCATGTATGCCGGTCAAATTGTTGAGTCCGCACCAACAGATATTCTGCTTGCTGCTCCTCGACATCCGTACACTCAGGCTCTGTTGGCCTCACTACCTCAGTTTGCCGAACCTGGCAAACCGTTACCTACCGTAGCAGGACAGCTTAACGCCAGGACCGCGTCAGGCGAAGGGTGTTGTTTCGCTGAGCGCTGCCCTCTCACCACAGCGCAATGCCGCACAGAATCGCAGCAACTTGTGGAAATCGCTCCATCACATTTTCTCCGTTGTTGGAAATGCTCATGATCAAGTCTCCCATCCTCAGCGCAGTCGACCTCCATAAAACGTTCAGAACCTCATCAAAGAGTCATACAGGCCGTTTTTTGACTGCACTTGACGGAATTTTTCTGGATTTGTTATCCGGTGAAACGCTCGGGATTGCCGGGGAATCAGGATGCGGCAAGTCAACCCTGGCAAAAGTCATTGCTGGTCTGCTGACACCCGATGCAGGGAAAGTGCTTTACAAGGGTACGGAACTTGCTCAACTCGGGCAGAATGATTTAACCCAGTTTCGGCGTAAAACGCAGATGATTTTCCAGGATCCTTTTTCATCCCTGAACCCTCGCATGCGTGTTGGCGACAGCATATCGGAGCCGCTCATAATTGCCGGAATACCTGATACGCTCCGACGTATAGAGCGTGACCGCATCATGGCGGCGGTTGGCTTGCCAAGTGAAGTCGTCAATCGTTTCCCAGACGAATTTTCGGGTGGACAGCGCCAGCGCATCGGCATTGCGCGCGCCCTGGCTGCCTTTCCGGAGATTCTGATTGCCGATGAACCGGTTTCATCACTCGATATTTCAATCCAGGCCCAGATCATCAATATTCTGATGCAGATGAAACGTGACTTCACCTTATCCATGATGATTGTCTCGCACAACCTGCTGGTATTACGTCATATCTGTGACCGGATTATTATCATGTATCTTGGAGTGATTGTTGAGTGTGGACCGGCTTCAGAGATATTTCGCCGATGCCGGCATCCGTACACCGAGGCCCTCATTGCCGCAATCCCAGGTTCACATGCAGCAACCGCCTCTAAGGACGAATTGTTACACGATGACCTGCCATCCGCCCTGTCAATTCCTCCCGGATGCAGATTTCATCCACGCTGTCGTCATGCAGTTGACCTCTGCCGCCACGAAGTTCCGAAATTGATTGAATATGCGAGCGGCCATGCTGCTGCCTGCCACCTGAGCAGCCAGTTATACAGCTGAAGGTGTACGGCTTTATATTTCGATTGACGAGCATAAATTCCATATATATGATATTCAAAAATATTGACGGGGGCCGAAACAATGGCATTTGATAAACAGAAGAAATTTAACGCAGAAGCTGAGGTGTTAAAGGTGCTTGGCCACCCGATCCGCTTAAAGATCGTTGCCGGGCTCTGTACTCATGAGTGCAACGTAAAACATATCTGGGAATGCCTCGGGCTGCCCCAGGCAACGGTATCACAGCACCTGGCGCTGCTTAAGAACAAAGGAATTATTGATGGCAAGCGCGAAGGGGTCGAAGTCCACTACAGCGTCATCAACGATTTTGCAAAAAAGATCATCAGTTCGTTATAACGCCGCAATTTTACCGGATGTTTGATTACGGCCTGACAAGAGCAGAGAGATAGAGGACGTTATATGTGGCGGGAATCTTGCCATCCCTCCCGTATCGCTCCCGGTAAAGCCGGGATGCTTCCTGCAAGATCCCCCTCCACCCCAAACCGATTTCACTCCCCCCGGATACCGTTCCGGCCCCGATGCTTTTAATCGACCGCAAAAGAGCGTTCAGGTCGTCATACCAGTCAACTTCCGATTCAACTGTGACAACAACTTTTTCAAAGTCCATCCTGCTCACAATAGATGTCACGTCGTCTAGCGACCGGAACCCATGCAATCGGGATACCCCCTGACTTGAGCCGTCACTGCGCCACCTGACGGCATCCCGAAAACAGCGCTGCAACTCACCGAGGGTGCCATCACAAAAAAATGCCAGATTGATCTCCCCTCCCGGCCGTACGACTCGGCGCATCTCCAGCAGAGCAGCAGATAAATCATCAACCCACTGCAATACAGACGCTGACACAACCAGATCAAACGTCCTGCTTCTGAACGGGAGACGTTCAGCCGTTCCATTAACAATCGGGCAGGCCGGCCCCAGTTTTTGGCGTGCACGCAGACACATGTTAAGAGCTATATCAACGCCTATCATGCGGGCATCCGGATAACGCGTGCGCAGTCGTTCCAGCAGGGCTCCAGTACCTGTTCCAACGTCAAGAACTTGGACAGGCCTTTGCCGCAGATGCAGTTCGACAGCATCTGCAAGCTGTGCCACAACGCGCTTCTGGACAAGAACGTGCTGGTCATACTCGACTGCTTTTTGATGAAATGCGGCGGCAATCCTGCCGGTTTCAGACACCCTGTTCACAGACGCTCCTGGCAAACTGTAATAGTTCGGAATTGAATTGAATACTCTGCGACAAAAAAGGTACATGCCCACAGTTCTTGAAAGGAATTTGCTGAGAGCCTGCAATGTGTTCGTTCAAATACCGTGAGGCCTGAGGGAGACAGATCCTATCCAATTCGCCATTCATAATCAAAGTTCGGGTCAAGATGGCAGCCAATAAGGAGCGCATGTCTGCCTGAGCAAGCGCATCAAGAGCTTCAAGCACGGCTGCGGTATCCGGAAACGTTATCGTTGAAACGAGTTCCCTGATTTCAGAAGCGTCGGAAAGTCCTTCAAGCTCCTCTTCAGCAAACATGCCGGTATAAAAACCATCCAGAGCTCGCTGCGGGTTGCGCTGCACTTTGAGGCGCATGCCGTGTGCCTCTTTGGCGGCAAGAGCAAAA
>JBAYTT010000059.1:0-18737 GCA_041675485.1 Pelobacteraceae bacterium
CTTTCCAACGCCTGCAAGTTCACCAGTCAGGGATCGGTTTCCCTCCACATTTATACCCCTGATCCCACAGAAAACCCTCGCAGCTCCGCAACCGTGGCTTTTGCCGTAACCGACACCGGCATCGGCATTCCGGCCGAAAAGCACTCACTTATTTTCAACGCCTTCCAGCAGGCTGACGGCAGCACCAGCCGCACCTACGGGGGCACCGGCCTGGGTCTTTCCATTTCGCGCCATCTTGCCCGCTCGATGGGTGGTGACATTACCGTAGCCAGCGAATCCGGCAAAGGGAGCACCTTCACCCTCTATCTCCCGGTTCAAGGTGAGTGCGGACTGACACCGGTAATCGAGCGCCCCGCTCAGCCTTCCGCGCAGAGCACCGTTTCTCCGGCCGCCCGTCTTTTTGACCCGGCACCGATCACCCTGAAAGCTGCTGACCCGCTGCCGGCTCCTATTCCCGATGATCGGGAGATACTTCAGAGCGGGGGCAGAAGTATTCTGATCATTGAAGATGACCTGACCTTTGCAAGAATATTGGCTGATATGGTTCACGACCGCGGCTTCTCCAATCTGGTCGCCGCTGACGGAGAAAGCGGCATTGCCCTTGCGGAGCGTTATCAACCGTGCGCGGTTATCCTGGATGTCATGCTTCCGCATATTGATGGGTGGGGCGTTATGCGCAGCCTGAAGGACAACCCGATAACACGGCATATTCCGGTACATTTCATCACCTGTCTTGAAGAGCGCCAGAAGGCAATGGGCATGGGAGCCATAGGTTTTATCACCAAACCGGTCAACAGCGAACAACTGGATTCTGTCTTTGGCACATTGGAAAACGCCATAGATAAAACCATGAAGATGCTGCTCATTGTCGAGGATGACCAGGATCAGGCAAAAGCAATGGTTGCTCTCCTGGAAGAAAGGAACGTAACGATCACCGTCGCTGAAAGCGGTGACAAAGCTATTAAACTCCTGTCAACCACACGCTTCGACTGCATAGTCCTTGATCTGGGGCTCGCTGACATGGGAGCGTTCGAGCTGCTCGAAGAGCTGAAAAAACTTGATCCCGAACGGCGTATTCCGGTTATTATCCATACCGGTCGCGAACTGACTCACGAAGACGAAAAGCGGCTGCACCACTATGCGGAGAGTATCATCATCAAAGGAGCCAAAAGCCCCGAACGGCTTCTGAACGAAGTGTCGCTTTTCCTTCACCTGATAGAGACTTCGCTTGATCCTGACAAACAGCTCATGATTCGTTCAGCAATTGACAAGGAAGCCATGCTGGAGGGGAAAAAGATCCTGATTGTTGACGATGACATGCGCAATATATTTTCACTATCAAGCGCCCTGGCGGAAAAAAACATTATCATCTTTGAAGCGGAAAATGGCCGTGAAGCTCTGAAACAGCTCAATGAACATCCTGATCTTGATCTGGTTCTCATGGATATCATGATGCCGGAAATGGACGGTTACGAAGCAATGCGCTGCATACGGACGGACGTTCGCTTTCGCACATTGCCGATCATCGCGCTGACGGCCAAGGCGATGAAGGGCGATCGGGAAGAATGCCTGAAAGCCGGTGCCAGCGACTACATTCCAAAGCCGGTCGATATGGGAAAACTCTTTTCACTGTTGCGGGTCTGGTTGTATACGGCGGAGTAATCTGCCGGAATCGCCGCATGACAAGCCATAAACAGGAGCTTACTATGAAACGCATCCTAATTTCACTCTGCGCCATGCTTTTGCTCTTTTCATCTTCTGCCGCTTCTGCCGAAGAAATCCGCATTGCAACTGGGCATACCTTTATCAAACGTGTTTTCGACCCGATTCGATCTGCCTTCAAAGACAAAACCGGGCTTGAACTGAAAATAGCGTTCAACGACCCTCTCCCTGCGCTTGCCGAACTGGAAAAAGGAAATGCCGATGTTGCAGGTGCAAGCCTGATGGTCGACAACTGGCTGGAGCTTGGCAAAGCAGCGGGCATTCCGGTCAAAGAGAGAAGTATGTATTCATCTGTCGTTGTTGTTACGGAAAAATCCCATTTTGTTGTGAACAAGGCAAACAGGGTACAAACTCTTTCCAAGGAACAGCTCAAAGGGATTTTTACCGGCACACTAACCAACTGGACAGAGGTTGGCGGCGATGATGCGCCGATTCTGATCGTGTGGCCCACGGTTTCATCCGGCTCGGTGATAATCGTTAAACAGAAGGTCATGGACAATGAACCGTTGACCAAAACCGTTTATGATGTTGAAACCATAGGAGAAGTACCTGATGCAGTTGCGTCAACCCCGGAAGCAATCGGCGTTGTTACCGGGATTTCTGTGGAAGACGGCCTCAAGGAGGTTGCCCCCCCCATAGAACGTCCGCTAACGCTGCTATATAAAGGCACAGCTTCACCTAACCTGCAAAAGTTACTGAATTTTTTAACGGTTGAAGGAAAGCAGTATATCCAATGACCATAAAGGCAAAGCTCATAGCAAATCTTCTTCTGACCTCGGCAATTATTTGTATCATTTGCCTGGGAGGCTATTCGTCGCTCCGCTTTATTCAGGAAAAATTATTCTACATCTCGGAAAAAAGCACTCCGTACCAGATGCGAACGGTGGAGTTTGAGCGGGAGCTGCAGATCTGCATCACAAATCTCCTGAAGGTGAATGCGGCCAAAAACATCGAGGATTTCAAAAGATTCAGAACAGATGCGCTAAACTCCGTTAGCAATGTAAAACGTGCCCAGCAGGGATTGGAAGCGCTACGTAGAGACGGAAAACGCTTACAGGTCGCAGATGAATTCAGTCAGATCGGGCAGGAGATCCTTTCAGCATCTGAAGCGCGCATTAGTAACGAAAATGCCGCGATAGCCGCAAACGAGAAGGTGGCAAAGCTTTTACAGGAATCTTCCGGGTCACTAAAACAGCTTGAAACCAATATCATGCAACTTAAGACTGCTCGTGCTGCCGCTTTTGCAACAGCGCTGGAAAACACCAACCAGTATTCCACCCGCTTACGTGGGATCGAAGAGCTGCGTAATCAGGTGAAAGAATTGCAGTCGGTCTGCTCAGCACTGAGCGGAACTACTTCAAAAACCACTTTTTTGATTGCACGGGGAAAGATCAATTCGCTTCTCGGACGGATTACCAAAAACAGGCATTCGGAATTCGTTGCATCCGACATAAAGATGCTTACTGAAGATGTCCGGGAATTGTTGGAGCTTCAAGCAGACGCTGTCACAAAAAAGGATGCCTCTTCCAGGCAATGGTCGCTCGACTCGTTGAAGGAACTACTGGAATTGAGCAACCGTCTGCAACTTACCCTGAATCAGGAAATCGAACTGCTCTCCGCCAGAGTAACTAATGAAACAAAACGGGAAGGCATCCTGTTTGCCGAATCAAATCGCGCCAACGACATTCTGCTTGCCAATTCAGAACTGGTAACTATGGAATTAACCGTGGCAGCCCGGATTAACCGGCTTTTCAGCATTACTTCAGAGGCAGAACTGGAGATGAGAGCGTCCGAACTCCGCACGTTATTTACCGACATCCACCTGCGTGCTAAAAATCTGGAGCATACTCTAGCCACGTTTGAAGACACGGACGCACAGTTGCTTCATCAGGCACATACTTCCCTTGAAACCCTGCGCGCCGAACTTTTTTCCCGTAGCGGGATTATTGCTACTCTCAAAAACAAGCTTGATTCCACGGAACAGGCGAACCGTTCAGCTGATAAACTGCATACCATAGCTACCGCCCAGACTTCAAAAGGGATAGAAACTGTTTCCAATGCACGGATCGAACAGGAGCACTCTATTGCCGCAGTAAACAGCATGATTCGGAAGAACCTCTCCAGTATTGCCTTATGGGGCGTGATTGCTGTTGCCATCGGCATAGCTTTCGGGATCTGGATTTTACGTTCGGTTCTAATACCGTTGCGGATTATCCACCAGGCGATTCGCACACAAAAAGTTCGCGGGAAAGAAAAAACGGCGCTTGCCGAAGCGGTAGCTGCAGGCAATCTTGATCTTGACGGTGCGACCGGAACGCCAATTGAACTTGATCGTACCGTTCTCCAGATCAAACACGATGAATTTGGCGAGGTTCTACAGGAACTTGTAGGGATGAGTGAATCACAGGTAACACTCGATAATGCGTTTGTTGACATGACGGCAGCACTTCGCGCCACCCGCGATGAAGATGCCCGGCGTGACCGCTTGAAGAGTGGTCTGTACGAACTCAACAAGATTCTTCGCACCGAGGAGAATATCTCTGAAATGGCGAACCGTTGTCTCTCGTTTTTAGCGGGGCATCTTGGCGCAGGAGTCGGCATCATGTACCGGTTCGACGATGCAAGTACTATGCTGCATTCCATAGCCGCATATGCCGTTACAAAATCCGACCGATTAAACAGGGGCGTGTCGCTTGGCGAGGGGCTTGCCGGTCAGGTGGCACTGGAACGGAAAGCTATTATTCTCAAATCAGTGCCAGCGGGATATCTCCCGATCGTTTCAGCGGTAGGTGAAGCGGATCCACTCCATGTTACCATCAAGCCGATCATGCACAACGAAACGCTGATTGGCGTACTGGAACTGGGAAGCTTCAAGCAGTTTAGCGACGCTGACAATGAATTTCTGAATCAGTCGCTTGAGGGTATCGCCATTGCCATCAGTGTCAGTCGCTCGCGGCATCTGGTCAACAATCTTCTGGAACAGACCCAGATTCAGGCTGAAGAGTTGCGGGTTCAACAGGAAGAACTGCAGCAAAGTAACGAAGAGCTGCTGGAGCGGGCGCGAATGGCTGATTTGAATAATCCGTCGGATCCAAGTGGTCAATCCGCCACGAAGCACGGAATATCAAAATGACCTCAGACGAGCTTATTGACCTCGAAATACAACTCCTTATGGAAGGGGTTTACCAGGTATACGGTTACGATTTCAGGGAGTATTCTGAGGCGTCGCTTCGCAGGCGGCTGACTCAGTGGCTTGCAGCCTCCGGATTTGCCAACCTGTCACTGGCCCAGTCACAAGTTTTGAGGGATCGTGCCCTGTTCAACTCAATGCTGCGAGGAATTACGGTCAACGTTTCAGAAATGTTCCGTGATCCCGCCTTTTTCAAGGCCATCCGGGAGCAGGTTGTGCCATATCTGAAGACCTATCCCTTTGTGAAAATCTGGCACGCCGGGTGTGCCTCCGGTGAAGAGGCCTATTCAATGGCAATACTCCTTCTGGAAGAGGGGTTACAGGGTCGGTTCCGGATTTATGCTACCGATATCAATGAAGATGTAATCCGTAAAGCCCAGGAAGGGATTTATCCGTTGCAGGAGTTGCAACATTTCACCAGGAACTATCAGAATGCCGGTGGAACAGGGTCATTCTCAGATTACTACACGGCCCGCTACGGCCATGCCATTCTGGCCCCCTCACTGCGGGAAAATATAGTCTTTGCCGCGCATAACCTGGCTGTTGATGCGGACTTTGGCGAAATGAACATGATTCTTTGCCGCAATGTCATGATTTATTTCAAACAGCAGCTGAAGGAGCGTGTTCTGGGACTTTTTGACAGCAGCCTGGTACAGGGCGGTTTTCTTTGTCTCGGCACGAAGGAGAGTTTGGATCGCCGTGCAATCTCCGCGCGATATGAGGCGATAATGCCACGGATGCAGATTTATCGGAAAAGGTATGAAAAAAGGTAACAATATACGGTACAAGGCTGTTGCGATCGGTGTTTCGACCGGAGGGGTTGCGGCGCTTAAACAGATACTGGGAGCACTCCCGGCCGACTTTCCGATACCGATCCTGGTCACTACGCACATTACTCCCGATTCTGATGATGGTCTGGCCGTATTGTTGGACTCACTCTGCGCCATTCGCGTAAAAGAGGCGGATGAGCAGGAAACAATAACTCCCGGATCAACATATCTGGCCCCGGCCAATTATCATCTGATGGTGGAACGTGGCGGCACCCTGGCGCTCTCCATCGATCCTCCGGTCAATTTTGCCCGCCCCTCAATTGACGTCCTGTTTGAGTCGGCTGCCAATGTCTATGGCCCCGCTCTGATCGGAATCATCCTGACCGGAGCCGGGGATGACGGCAGCAGAGGTCTGTTGAAAATAGAAAAATGCGGTGGTTTGACTGTCGTCCAGGACCCCGCCGACGCCGAAATGGATTCCATGCCCAACAGTGCACTGCAATTGCTTAAACCCGAACACGTTGTACGTTTGAAGGATATTCCGGCCCTTTTGATGAAGCTCGTAGGGGAAATAACATGAACCTTACCGCACTACCAAAGACCACACCGATTCTGATTGTAGATGACCGCCCGGAAAACCTTCTGTCGCTGGAAGGTCTGCTTGCAGACCAGGGATATGAACTTGTCAAGGCATCGTCCGGCAATGAGGCTCTTCGCCTGTCACTCAAACAGGACTTTGCCCTGGTGCTGCTTGACGTGCAGATGCCGGATATGGACGGCTTTGAAACGGC
This sequence comes from Pelobacteraceae bacterium, assembly GCA_041675485.1. Classification (GTDB taxonomy): domain Bacteria; phylum Desulfobacterota; class Desulfuromonadia; order Geobacterales; family Pseudopelobacteraceae; genus JACRCG01. Next base: position 6,474 of record JBAYTT010000059.1, read on the forward strand.
TGAATTGATGCGTGCAAATCCGAAAACCAAACATATTCCGATCATCTTTGTCACTGCCGGGATGAAGGATTTCCACTTCCAATTCAAGGGGTACGACTCGGGAGCGGTCGATTATCTGGCAAAGCCGATAGAACCTCTTTTTCTACAGAGCAAAGTCAGGATATTTGCCGAACTGTACCGTCAGCGGCGTGAGATAGAGTTGCACAACAATAACCTTGAGGATCTGGTAATTCAGAGAACAGAGGAATTACGTCAGTCAGCCGAAGATCTGAAAGCAAGCAATCAGCAACTCCAGCTGGAAATAGCCGAGCAGAAAAGGATGGAGGATCAGATACGGCAAACACAAAAAATGGATGTTATCGGGCAGTTAGCCGGCGGCATAGCCCACGACTTCAATAATATGTTGACCGCCATCATGGGTTCCGCCGAACTTATGGCACGCCATATAAAGGATAATTCCGCAGCGATGACTCTGCTTGACAACATTCAAAAAGCTGCGAGCCGTTCATCCGAGCTAACCGGCCAATTGTTGGCATTTTCCCGTAAAGGGCAGAAAAACGTCGTTCATGTACGAATTGATTCAACGATCCATGAGGTTATTTCACTACTGGAGCGAACCATAGACAAGAAGATCACCCTGGAGACACGACTTATCGCTAAAAACGCATGTGTAACCGGCGATCCGACACTGCTGCAAAATGCCTTGCTCAACCTCGGTATCAACGCCCGCGACGCCATGCCGGAAGGCGGCATCATCACTTTTACCACCGCCAATGTAGTGCTGGATTCCAGCTATTGTGAAGCCAGCTCCTTTGACATAACACCCGGCCAATATATCGAAATATCGGTGTCCGATAACGGTTCAGGGATGACAAAGGAAGTTATCCAACATGTTTTCGAGCCGTTTTTTACGACAAAAGAGGTCGGCAAGGGAACTGGTTTAGGGTTGGCTGTCGTGTACGGAACCATCACCGATCATCATGGTTGCATAACAATTTACAGCGAACCCGGCATCGGAACGGTCTTCAAAATATATCTTCCGGTGTCACACGAGAAAAAAATCGAGGTCGTTACTGCCGAAGAATTGATTCACGGCTCGGGTGGCGTTCTGCTGGTGGATGATGAAGAGATCGTCCGTGCCGTCGGGGAAGCTATTCTTGAGGATTCGGGATACCGGGTCTATCTTGCGGAAGACGGGGAACATGCGCTGGAAGTCTATGCTCGCGAAAAGAACAGTATTTCCCTGGTGATTCTGGATATGCTCATGCCCAGAATGGGCGGCAAAGAGACCCTTGCGCGACTTATGGAAATCAACCCGGACATACCGGTTTTGATTTCGTCCGGATTCCATCAGGAAGGAACGATCGATGAACTTGAAAAGCTCGGGGCAAAGGGTTTTCTCCAAAAACCGTATCACAGTCATGTGCTATGCAAGGCAGTTGCCGATGCGATTGGATATGCCACAGGTAACCACCAACGCTCTCAAGAGTCACAACGGACCAGCAAAAAGCCATAGAATAACGATCCAATTCCGTTAGTACGGACTTTATCCATTTATGGAGAAACCATGCTGTACTCGCAATCAGCCAATACCACCATACCCGACAGATACAGCACCCTTCTCCTGCTTGCACTGATCGCCGCCGGACTGGCGGGCAATTATTTCGGGTTTACGATATTCCTCAATGTGGATTTTATCTTCGGCAGTATCTTCGCCATGCTCGCACTGCAATTATTCGGGCTAGGCCGCGGCATCCTGGCGGCCGCGCTGATCTCCTCCTACACCTACTTCGCCTGGAATACCCCCTATGCCATTATCACCATGACTGCCGAGGTGGCGATCGTCGGTTGGCTGACGACTCGCCACAAACTGGCGTTGGTGTTGGCTGATACTCTTTATTGGCTTTTGATTGGCATGCCGCTGGCCTACCTGTTCTGCCATGTCACTATGCATACCCCCCTCAGTAACACCTATATCATCATGACCAAACAGGCGCTGAACGGCATTGCCAACGCCCTGGTAGCACGATTGATCTTTATCGGTGTTACACACAGTTCACGGACATCACTTATCTCATACCGTGAAATTATCTATAACCTGCTGGCCTTCTTCGTATTGTGTCCGGCCCTGATCTTGCTCGTGGCTGAAGGCAGGATCGATTTTAACGAAGCCGACCGTAGTATTCGCTCCGCTCTGATTCAGGACAGAACGCGTGTGGAGCAACGCCTGAAAACCTGGATTGAGAACAGAACTACTGCCATCGTTGATCTGGCAGAGATGGCTGCTTCGAGATCTCCACAGCAGATGCAGCCGTATCTGGAACGGGCAAAAAGAGCAGATGTCAATTTTTTATATGTCGGACTTAGAGATAACAAGGCAACAACTACCGCAATTTCCCCCCTGATCGATGAACAAGGGGAAAAGAACATCGGTAAAAATTATGCTGATCGTCCCTACATCCCGCTACTCAAGCGAGAACTCAAACCAATGCTCTCGGATGTGGTCATGGGCAGGGTCGGCACCCCCAAACCGAGAGTCTTGACCCTTGCACCGGTGGTTGTTCGGGGAGAATACCGCGGCTTCGTCGTTGGTGCTCTGAACATTGAGCAGGTACAGGAGTACCTCGACAAAAGCATGGGTTCACATACATCGCTCTATACACTGCTTGATAAAAACGGCCATGTTGTAATGACAAACCGTTCCGACCAAAAGATCATGACGCCCTTTGTACGTGGCGCAGGGTCCCTTAATCGCCTCGAAGACGGAATCAGTCAATGGGTACCGGTTGAGACTCCCAATACCCCGTATTTCGAACGCTGGAAACAATCTTTCTATGTCGCCGAAACATCCGTCGGCACCATGGCGGAATGGAATCTGATTCTGGAGCAACCGATAGCACCCTTTCAAAAAAAACTTAACGAACACTTTACAAACAAGTTGGCCCTGTTGTTCCTGATTCTGCTCATAACACTGGCGCTGGCTGAATTCCTGAGCCGCAAGATTATTTTTACACTACGGCACCTCCGTACACTTACGTTCGAGTTGCCTGCCAGACTGGCGACAAATGGAGAAGCTATTGACTGGCCGGAAAGCGGCATAAAGGAAGCAAATCACCTGATCAACAATTTCAGGAAAATGGCACACACACTGTCTGAACAGTTCATCGAAATCCAGCAGATCAACGAATCTCTGGAGCAACGGGTGGAGCAGCGGACTGCAGAGTTGCGGGAGAGCGAGGAAGCGTATCGTACCGTGGCCGACTTTACCAATGACTGGGAATTCTGGCTAAACCCCGACAGAACTCTGCGCTACGTATCACCCTCTTGCGAACAGCATACCGGATATACGGCTGCGGAATTTATGAATGACCCTGACCTGATGTACAAAATCACGTATTCCGACGACCGGGAACAGTTTGTCAGCCACCTGCCCGTAAAACAGGAAGGCGCATACACCCCCCACCATCATCGGATGGACCTGCGGATACTTACCCGCAACGGCGAAGAGCGCTGGTTTGCCCACGCATGCCAGGCGGTCTATGGCAGCGACGGAAAATACCTGGGGCAGCGAGCCAGCAACAGCGACATCACCGAACGCAAACGTGCCGAAGTTGCGCTTAAAAAGTCAGAGTCGCTCTACCACTCGCTGGTTGAGACTTCGCAGGATCTGATCTGGCAATGTGACGCCGAGGGAAGATATACCTATCTAAATCTTGCATGGGAGCAAGTCTTCGGCTACGAACTCGATGAGATGCTCGGAAAGAAATTCAGCGAATTTCAAACCACGGAGGATGCCGAACTTGACTTGGTACAGTTCAATCGATTGATGCAAGGCGACTCTATTGAACGCTTTGAAACGACCCATGTAGGAAAATCGGGAAATGCAATCCACCTGGTGTTTAATGCCATTTTTATCAGCGATGAAAATGGAGAAATCGTTGGAACAAGCGGTACTGCATATGACATTACACAGCGTAAGCAGATGGAAGAGGAGTTGGTGGAAAGCGCCGAAAAACTCCTCGAACAGCATGCCGGGATGCTGGCCATGGAAGAGGCGCTACGCGTCCAGATCGATGAATACGAAACGGTCCAGACATTGTTGCAGGAAGCCAAAGTCGCCGCGGATGGGGCCAACATCGCCAAAAGCCGGTTTTTATCCACCATGAGCCACGAGATCCGTACACCGATGAATGGCGTCATCGGCATGATCGAATTGCTGCAGCACAGCAAACTGACGCCAGAGCAGCATGAATACGCCGAAAGCGCAAAAAATGCCGGTATCAACCTGGTGCGGCTGCTTAATGACATACTCGACCTCTCCAAAATTGAAGCTGACAAGATAGAGCTGGAACTATCCTACTTTGACCTGCATGTGCTGATTTCGGATACTATCAACCTTCTGTCGCTTCAGGCCCGTGAAAAAGGGGTGGAACTTGTCTCTTCAATTGACACAGATGTTCCAAAAGCCTTGAATGGCGATGCAGGACGACTGCGCCAAATCATTACCAACCTCGTTGGAAACGCCATCAAATTTACGCCAAAGGGTGCCGTAACGGTTCATATTCGGAACATCGGCGAAGATAAAAGTTCCGTCAATCTCAAATTTATGGTGCGCGACTGCGGCATCGGCATTACGGCCGACAAGCTGGAACAAATCTTCGAGCCTTTCACCCAGGCCGACAGTTCAACAACGCGCAAATACGGTGGTACCGGACTGGGTCTGGCGATCTGCAAACGGTTGGCAGAATTGATGGAGGGAAGTATCGGCGCAGAGAGTACCGAAGGTCGTGGCTCAACCTTTTGGTTCACCGTTGCAATTAAGAAGCAGGCAATGGATGATCTTACGTATGGGTTTACTCCGCTTTTACCATGCGGCAATCAAAGGCAAATTCCCCTCGACCACCCGGTCCCGCCTCTTGGGTCCCCTTGTGCAGAGGAGGAATCACCTGTTGCCATCCGCATCCTGTTGACCGAAGACGACCCGACTGCTCAGAGAATTGTGCCTTTGTTGCTGAAAAACTACGGATATCAGGTAGATGTAGCTGTGAACGGCAATGAATCACTACTTGCACTTGAGACAAACGATTATGCACTGGTCCTCATGGACTGCATGATGCCGGACATGAACGGCTATGAGGTTACCGCCACCATCCGTGATCAGGCCTCAAATGTTCGCCGCCATGACATCCCGGTAATTGCGCTCACCGGAAACGCCATGAAGCAGGATCGAGAAAGATGCATTGCCGCGGGAATGAATGATCATCTTCCCAAACCGCTGTTGTTGCCTGATTTGCTTGCCATGTTGGAAAAATGGCTGCCTTGAAGCAATGCCCACCCTCCCCCGCTTTTCCGGTCTGCTGCTTTTACGACAAAAACGTAACCTGATCAAAATATTTTACCTTCCGTGAAACCTGTTTCAGTTCAAGTTGTTATCAACCACTCCTCCATTATTTTGCCATTACCCCGGTAATAATTTTGCATCCCCCACAGCCACATCACATTTAACTCAATGAAATTGTTACGTAAAACATTGCATGAAGTTGGCATTGTTTGTGTAATTACAAATTACTAAAGTTTCGACACACCAATCTCGCTATCAGGCAAAGGGGGAGTTATGGCAACTCATACGAAAGACACCAGACATCAATTGACAGGAGACTGGACTATTTCCGGAGTGGCTGATCAATGTGAAGCTTTGTCAAAGTCATTGCAGGATCTGAAATCAGGTCGAAAGAAAAAAATTCAGATCGACTGCAAACAAATCAACAGCATCGACATGAGTGGCCTGCAACTCCTCCATGTCTGGATGGAGTGCGTAAGAATGCGCGGAGTGGAGACGCAATTACTGAATCTGCCGGACGAAATGCAGCAGACCATCCAGCAGTTGGGTCTCGGTCAATGCTTTACGGACAACTATCCTGGTGCAGCCTAACCATTCCACTTGCCAAGCCTGTATTTTTTTCATGTTCCTCGCCATGAATATTGAGGAAACAAGCTCAGGGAATTCAATATGAATGTTGATCTCAGCCAGTTCTACCAGGTTTTTTTCGATGAAAGCGCCGAGCATCTGTCAGAGATGGAGCGGATATTTCTAACCATCGACCCGGCCAATCCGGATGATGAAAATCTGCACGCCGTATTTCGGGCAGCCCACTCCATCAAGGGTGGTGCCGGTACTTTTGGTTTTCCGGATATGACTGTTGTGACCCACACACTTGAATCCCTCCTGGATCGGGTCAGGCACCACGAAATAGTACTTACCAGGCAAATGGTGGATGTGTTTCTGCAGGCTGGCGATGCCATATCCATGCAGCTGGCCGGTCACCGTGACGGCAGTAATGTGGATCAACAGGTTATCGATGCAGTCTGTGAGCGATTGAATACCATTTCCGGCCGTTGCGCGGCGATGGCGCCTGTCGATCCGATTCAGGAACCGTCTTTCAAAGGACAGAATCCCAGTGATGAAGGCACCTCCAAATCAACCTGTCGTATTATGTTTACCCCGCCACCAGACTTGTACACCCGCATGGTACGCATGGAACCGATATTTGAAGAGCTTTCCGCAATGGGCGACTTGACTTTGACCGGAGAAATTGAACCTCACCACGAGTTTCATACCTATGATCCAAGCCTCTGCCGGTTGACCTGGGAGATGACCCTGTGTACCGACCGTACCCTTGAGGAAATCCTCGAAGTGTTCATGTTTGTCGCGGACGAAGATGAGATCCGTATCGAAATGCTCGACCACCCGGTCCCGCATTCTTCAGAAAAGTCCGGGCCGGCAACTGAACCTGAACGGGCTTCCGCCGTAGAAGCGATCTCTGCTGACAGCGGTTCGGTTATGGGGCGCCGCCTTTCCGATAAAAACGAAACCGCTCCCGGCGCATACGGGCGGAGACCAAGCGAAAATGCCGAGACGTCATCAATACGCGTCGGGGTAGCGAAGGTCGATCAACTGATAAACCAGATGGGCGAACTGGTCATCACCCAGGCTATGCTGGCCCAGACCGCCCAGCAACTCGACCCGGTTCTGTACGAGAACCTGCACCGTGGTCTGTCGCTTCTGGAGCGCAATACCCGCGACCTGCAGGAGAGCGTCATGTCGATCCGCATGATGCCGATAAATTTTATCTTCAGCAGATTCCCGCGCCTGGTACATGACCTTGCAGACAAGTTGGGCAAACAGGTGGAACTGAAGCAGGTGGGTGAAACGACCGAACTGGACAAGGGGTTGGTCGAAAAGCTGGCCGATCCCCTCACCCACCTGGTTCGTAACAGCCTTGACCACGGCATCGAATCGCCGGAAATCCGCATCGCTGCCGGAAAATCACCCTGCGGCACCATCACCCTCAAGGCATCGCAACAGGGAGGCCGCGTCGTAGTTGAAGTTGCCGACGACGGTGCTGGTCTTGACCGGGAGAGAATTCTGGCCAAAGCAGCTCAAAATGGCCTGCCGGTCTCGGATTCGATGAGCGACGATGAGATCTGGCATTTGATCTTTGCTCCCGGATTTTCAACCGCCGATTCAGTGACAGATGTCTCAGGGCGCGGGGTCGGTATGGATGTTGTGCTCCGGAACGTCAATGCCATGGGTGGCCGCGTCGCCATATTCTCTTCTCAAGGCAAGGGAAGCCGCGTGGTGATCTCCCTGCCGCTGACCCTTGCCATACTGGACGGCCTCTCGGTACGGGTAGGGAACGAAACGTTTATCGTGCCGCTCAATTCGATCATCGAGTCGCTTCAACCGCAAAGCTCCGACCTTAACGAGGTCGGACGAGACAATACCACCGTGCATGTCCGTGGCGAATACATTCCGCTGATGCGACTGGCAGATATTTTTTCTATTCCTGAGGCCGTACGGCGACCGGAAGAGGCCGTTATCATGCTGATCGACGCCGAAGGAGAACATCTGGCGCTGCTGGTGGACGAACTGCTGGGGCAGCATCAGGTAGTGATCAAGAGCCTTGAAACCAATTACCGCAAGGTGGACGGCACCGCAGGGGCGACAATACTCGGAGACGGCCGGGTAGCCCTGATCCTGGACGCGGTCGATATGGTCCGCCTCTGGCGAAGTCCATAGAGTCGTTATGTGATGAAATCACCATGAATGGGCAGATGATTTGCTCTAATCGGAAAAAAACATCTGAAAGGAGTTCTGACATGAAAGGGTGTCTTACAAAAAAACTGGTATTCAGAGAAGTTTCAGGCTGCCTGGTAGAAAAACCTGAATGCAGTTATGCCCGTAAATTTGGTTTCAGCTTTGTGTGCCTTCATCCTGATCACCAAAAATTTCACGTACATGTATCCGGAGTAATGTCGAGAATCGAAGCAAACGAACGGTACGAAGAGTTAAGAGTAAAGAGGCATGACGAATTTATTGCAGGTCTGGATGAAGAAGGCAGGAGATATTTTTGCCATAAGACCGACTTCCATGGTCAGCCACTGAGTGAATAAATGTTTTCAACTGCGATGATGCAGACAGACAATAACGCTGGATCTTTCCGATGCAACTCACTGGGAAAATGGAGGGCACCATGAGTATGGGCGAACAGACAATTATGACGGCCGAAGGTGGTACGCAGGAATATCTCACCTTCACCCTGGGGAAAGAGGAGTATGCCATGGACATCCTCAAAGTTCAGGAGATCCGTGGTTATGACTCGGTTACCCACATTGCCAACTCCCCTGATTTTATGAAGGGAGTCATCAACCTGCGCGGCGTGATCGTACCGATCATAGACATGCGGATCAAGTTCAACCTGGATACTGTCGTCTACGATGAGTTCACCGTGGTGATCATCATCAATGTTCTTGGCAGGGTTATCGGCATGGTGGTGGATGGTGTCTCGGATGTCGTCACACTGCCGGCCGACCAGATCAAACCGGCACCCGAGTTCGGTTCAACCATCAACGCCGAGTACATCACCGGTATCGGTACGGCTGGCGACCAGATGCTGATCCTGACGGACATCGAGCGTCTGATCGGAAGCGACGACATGCAGCTGATGGCAACGGCCGACAACCGGCTGGATCTGGCGGCTTAAAGGAGACGTCACCATGGCCTTTTCCTTTTTCATGCGCGACCTGCCAACCCTGGAGCATGCGGCTGATCACGCAATAGCCCATGCCTCGGGACGCAGCCGGATTAAAGTATGGGATGCCGGCAGTGCTCATGGTCAAGAGACATACACCGTCGCCATGGTTCTTGCCGAACGGATGAATTCCTTTGCGTTTCGCAACCTGACCATTGATGCCACCGATTACGATCAGGCCAACAATTTTGGCGACCATGTCACCAACGCGGTATATCCGAAGGATGAACTGCAGCGCACCCCGGTGGAACTGGTGGCAAAATACTTCGAACCTGCCGACACGCCGGGGCACCTGCGGGTAAACGCCCATCTCCGCGACCGGGTCCGTTTCCGTTACCATGATCTGCTCTCCCTGCAACCGGCCGGACAGGACTACTGTCTGATCGTATGCAAGAACGTGCTGCTGCACTTTCAACCCGAGCAGAGAATTGAAGTATTGAGAATGTTCCATCAGGCCCTGACGCCGGGCGGCTTTTTTGCCTGCGAAAACACCCAAAAGATGCCTCATGAACTTTCAGGGAAGTTTGAACAGGTGGTCCCTGATGCACAGCTTTTCCGAAAGATTGGTGGGTGATATGCGGGTAAAATCCATCTTCAAAAGCCCGGATATCTATACATGCAACAGTTACCTGATCCTGGGTGAATGGAACCGGCTTGAGGATATCAACACACTGATCGATCCCGGCACTGATGGGAGCATAATCGACCAGATCGACAAAATACCCACCGGCTGCGGCAAGCGACCGGTAGAGCAGATTATCCTGACCCACAACCACTTTGACCACGCAGGTGGTGTACCACTCTTGAAAAAACGATATGGGTCGCGGGTTCTCGCCTTCTGCGACGGGCCGAATATTGATGAACTGATCAACGATGGCCAATGCCTGCGGGTCGCCGATGGCTATCTGGACGTCATCCATACTCCCGAGCACTCATCCGATTCGATCTGCCTCTTTCACGGCGAATCGGGCAGTCTCATTTCCGGCGATACATCGATACGCCGCCGGAATACGGCCGATGTTCCATCACCTGAAACTTTGCTCACCCTGAAAAAACTGGCCGAACTCGACATACGGATTGCATATACCGGTCATAACGGAGCCGTATTCGGCGGACTTAACGAACTGGTAAGGGAAAGTCTGCAGGTTCTGTTCAGTGCGAGTGAACGAATGCAGAAACCGTACCCTGAAGCAATGCCACAGTTTGGCAGCACATGACAAAGCTTCACCAAAAAGGTTACATAACGACACTTAACTACTCAGTAAATAAACAGTAAATATATCGTTTGTAAATATAGATTAATCACCATGGCGGTTGAAATCGCCTGAACTTACGTACGACCAAGGAGGAAATCATGTTTAAGATGATGACGCTCGGCAATAAGATTCTGTCAGGATTCATTCTGGTGACGTTCATCGCCGTACTCATGGGTGCAGTGGGGTTCTATGGCCTGATGGAGGTCACAAAGGATCTGGATGAACTTGGTGATAACCGGCTTCCCAGTGTCCAGAGCCTTCTTGTTTTGAGCGAGTCTCAGAACAAGATAATAACGGGAGAACGAGGCCTGATTAATCGCAGGATGATGGACCCGCAGGTCCGCAAGGCCCAGTTTGATTATATCGATAAGGCCTGGAAGCATATCGATGAGGCCTGGAAGGTATATGAACCGCTCCCGCAAACCCAGGAAGAATCGCTGCTTTGGAAAGATTTTGTTGCCAAATGGGATGTCTGGAAAAAGGCCAGTCAGCAGGTCGTGGACCTTTCACGTGAGAAGGACAGACTGCTCGCTTCAGGGATGAAGGATGAGCGCATCGATGCCATGGACGGGAAGGTATTTGCCGCTTCGCTTGAATCCCGTAAAAGATTCCTTGACGCTGAAGTCTTGCTGGGCAAACTGGTCGATCTCAATGTGAAGTTGGGCCACGATGCCAACAAGGCGGGAGAACACGAGTCTGCACGCGCAAAAATGCTTCTCGTGGGCGCTCTGATCACTGCAATCATTTTGTCTCTGTTCATCGCCGTATATTTGCGGCGTAATATTGCTGCAATCCTGAAAGGACTTCAGGATGAGACCGGCCGCATGGCCGAAGCTGCGGTAAATGGCCAGCTGGCAACACGCGGCAACTCGGAAATGATCAATTTTGAATTTCGCGGCATTGTGGATGGAATGAACAATACCCTGGATGCCGTGATCGGTCCCTTGAACGTGGCCGCTGAATATGTGGACCGCATCAGCAAGGGAGACATACCGCCCAGGATTACGGATGAGTACAAAGGCGACTTCAACGAGATCAAGAATAACCTCAATCAGGCCATCGATGCTGTCAACGCACTGGTTAGCGACGCCAACATGCTCTCCAAGGCAGCTATTGAAGGAAAGCTGGCCACCCGTGCCGATGCTTCCCGGCATCAAGGAGATTTCCAGAAAATCGTAACCGGAGTCAACGAAACCCTGGACTCCGTTATCGGCCCCTTGAACGTGGCTGCCGAATATGTGGACCGTATCAGCAAGGGCGATATCCCGCCAAGGATTACCGACAGTTACAGCGGCGACTTCAATGAAATCAAGAACAACCTGAACCAGGCAATCTCCGCGGTCAGTGCCCTGGTTGCCGACGCCAACATGCTCTCCCAGGCTGCCGTAGAGGGCAAACTGGCTACCCGCGCCGATGCCTCACAACATCAGGGCGACTTCCGGAAAATCGTCGAGGGGGTCAACCAGACCCTGGACGCGGTCATAGGCCCCTTGAACGTGGCTGCGGAATATGTTGACCGCATCAGCAAGGGAGATATCCCGCCAAGGATCGCAGACAACTACAACGGCGACTTCAATGAGATCAAAGTCAACCTGAACGTACTGATCGAGGCCATGAGCAGTGTGACCGAGGCCGCAGCGCAGATCGCGCTTGGCAACCTGTCCGTGGAGGTTCGTGAGCGATCGTCACAGGATCAATTGATGCAAGCCTTGACCCGCATGGTTGCCACCCTTCGTGAGTTGGCCAAAACCGCCGAACAGATCGCGGCAGGAGATCTGACTGTGAATGTCAAACCGGCCTCCGAAAATGATGCTATCGGCAACGCCTTTACCACCATGGTGACCAATCTGCGAGAAATCGTCGGCAATGTCGGCGCAAGTAGCGACTCGATCGCCACCGCAACAAAACAGATCGCA
>JBAYTT010000060.1:0-18672 GCA_041675485.1 Pelobacteraceae bacterium
CCGGCAACGTTGACCGCCACCAGCGGTCCCCGGCAGCCGCTCAGGTTGTGGGCCGCCTTGGCGATGAACTCCTTGCCGACGCCGCTCTCTCCGCTGATGAGGAGCGGTTCCGAACTTTTGGCCACCGCTTCGATGTACGAGAAAATGGCATGCATGGCATGATCGGCGGTGATGATATCGACAAACGCCTTGGGATGTTGCAGTGCGCCGGAGAGGAGCCGCTTCGACATTTCCCGGTTTTCCCGCTGCAGTTCCAGCATTCTGACCGCCCGCAGGACGCCGCTGACGATCCGGTCTTCCTCGGCGGTTTTGACAAAATAGTCGAACGCTCCGGCCTGCATGCAGCGGACGGCGGTTTCGAGCTGGTTCATGCCGCTGATGATAATCACGATCACGCCGGGATGTTCTTCGGTGATGCGGGCCAGCAGCTCCTCTCCCGATAGCCCCGGCATGGTGAGGTCGAGCAGCACAATCCCCACGTCGCGGGCGCCGAGAAGGCCCATGACGTCGCGGCTCTCCTCGCAGGTCGTGATGTTGGTGATGCCGGCGCACCGCTCCAGGGTGATCGAGAGCGAGAGGAGCCAGGCCGGTTCGTCATCCACCAGCAGGATGCCGAAGGGGGGATAGAGAGTTTCGTTCATGAATGTTCCTTCCGTTCTGCCGGCAGGGTGAGGGTAACTGCCGTTCCCGCGCCGGATGCGGAGGCAAAGTCGAGTGAACCGCCATGCTCCTTGACGATGCCGGCCGATACGGAGAGACCGAGGCCGGTGCCGCCGCTGTCCCGTTTTGTGGTAAAGAAGGGATCGGTCAGGTAGGGTCTGACCTCCGGCGCAATGCCGATCCCTTCATCGGTAACCGTCAGGGCAATGGTGCCGGTTGTTTGATCGTATCCGGTCGTCAGGGATATCGCGCGCTCCTTGTCCGGCAGCGCCTGGCAGGCATTGAGCAGCAGGTTGACAACTACCTGCTCGATCCGTTGTGCATTGCCACAAACCGGGGGCAGATTCGCGCCGTATTCCGCCGTGAAATGATGCGTCGCATCGCGGAGTGATGGTTCGACCAGGCGTACCGCCGCCTGGATGACCGAATTGAGGTCGAGCTGTTCCATGGCGGCGCTGCTGTCTCTCCGCGCAAAGTCTTTCAGGTCGTCGACAATCCGTTTGATCCGCTTGGCCCCTTCCTGCATCTCCGTGAACAGACGGGGAATGTTGTCCCGCATCCTCGAATAGGGGAGGCCGCCATAACTGAAATCGCCATGCTCACGGAAATGCTGTTCAAGAATCCGTTCCGCGTCGGCGCTGGCTTCTTTGAGGGTCGGTACATTCAGCAGGATCAGTCCGTTGGGATTATTGATTTCATGCGCGACACCTGAAACCAGGATGCCGAGGGAGGTCATCTTGTCGGCCTGGACCAGCTTGTCCTGCTGGAGGCGCAGTTCCTCAAGTGCATGCTCCTTCTCCGCGACCTGCTGCGCCAATTCCTCGGTGCGCTGCTCCACCTTCCGCTGCAGGGTTCGCGACCAGAGAACGGTTCCGGTCAGGAGCAGTATCAACGGCACAAGCGTCATGGCGCCGTATTGCAATACCTTGTCCCACGGGACCCGGTGCGGTTCAAGCACTCCCAGCCACTTGTCGTAGATGGCCTGGTATTGGCCGTTTTTCTTGAGGATCGCCAATCCTTCGTTCAGATGGGAGAGCAGTTCCGTGTTTCCTTGCCGCACGGCAAAGGAAAAGCGGAAGGACGCGACGTTGCGGGCTACCGGGACGAGGTTGTCGAGCTTGTTTTCGCGGATGATGTACATGCCCGGCAGCAGCGCGACCACGGCGTAGTCGTGTTCACCGGAAGCCAGCAGGCGCAAGGCCCCTGCCGGGGTGTCGGTGAATACCAGGTCCTTTTCGAACCCCAGTTTTTTCAAGCGCTCATGCATGATGCCGTTGCGGTGCAGGAGCACCTTCTTGCCGCGCAACTCTTCCAGTGAGTTGACAACCGGTGACTCCTTGCGGGCAAAGATGGCGTGCTGGACGATGGTATGGGGAGATGCGAAATCAAAGACCTTTTCCCGGTCATCCGAGTGGGACATGCCGAGGGTCATATCGATGGTGCCATTCAGCAATGCGTCATGCATCCTGGCCCATTCGCCGACCGTTATATCGACCTTCATGCCCATGATATCGGCTATTGCCCGCAGGAGTTCCTCCGTGAATCCGGTTGCGTTGCCGTTTTTGTCCAGGAACTCGTAGGGGGGATAGCCGCTGTTGCCTCCGACACGGATCGTTTTGTCGGCCGTGGCAGCGTGAACCGGGGACACGGCAAACAGAAGGCATATAATCCAGATGCGGAAAATATACCTGCCGGCATTAAACGCTGAAATGCTAGTCATCATGACACGTCCCCATGGTATCCCGCCACGCTAGTATCTTGTAACGTTCAAAACTTCGTAGGTTGGGCAAAGCAGAGCGTGCCCAACAGATCCGGTGGCAATGTTGGGCACGGCATGAAAACGCCTTTGCCCAACCTACAGATGCGAACAAAAATGATGTTCCATGATACTAGTCAATCCTGTTGGTGGTAATGACAGACCTTCCCTTGGAAAACATCCCGGCCCTCTGAACTACTTCCAGCTGCAGGACTTCCCCGGAATCCTGGTCAAAGGCGTAATCGGCCAGATAACCGGGCGAGGGACGGGTGCTCCACTTCTCCTTCAGTACGGCTCCGTTCCACTCGAACGCAAACATGGCATGCTTGTTGTACGAGCGGTTGTTGCCGACGGTGTAGGTCCCCGTGTTATGGGGGACCAGAAGCGTCCCGTCCTTCAGCGCCGTGATTCTCTGCTCCAGAAACGTCCAGCGGTACTGGTCGCCGGTGGAACGCAGCAGCTCAA
Source organism: Pelobacteraceae bacterium (assembly GCA_041675485.1). Lineage (GTDB taxonomy): Bacteria > Desulfobacterota > Desulfuromonadia > Geobacterales > Pseudopelobacteraceae > JACRCG01. The sequence continues at coordinate 2,882 of JBAYTT010000060.1, forward strand.
GCGATTCGTGTTTGAAATGTTTTTCCGATCCACCGTAGCTGTCGCTGCTTTTCCACACTTCGGCACCGCCGGGTGAGTATAGTAAAAGATGGCCGTCCCCATCAAGCACAACATAATAGCCGGAGCCCGCTGTTCCGGCCACGCGGAGGGAGTTGAAAATGGTGCCGGTACGGGGGAGCTTTTGAGGATTCTTTGTCGTAAAGCGGTTGCCGGCTCTGACCAGTTCCCTGACATCGCCATAGAATGTGCCGCCTGCTGCCATCTCCTGGACCAGGATGGTCCGTGAAGTGATGTCAGTGCCGATGCCTCGAAAAAACCAGCGCTGGTCATCGGCGATCAGGGCAAACGCCGTCCCGTCGAACCGGTATACCCTCGATCCGGGAAATTCCCTGTCCATGATGGAGACATACAGCTCGGGTGTGCCGTCCCGGTCAAGGTCGGCCGAGTCAATGGCGAGGATTTTTCCGGGGGCGGGAATGGTAATTTCGGCGACCTGTCTGAGCTCTCTTCCCTTCAGGTACGCCCGGATAGTGCGTTCATTTGCCAGGAACAGTTCGCGTTCTCCGGAAGGCAGGGTGCGCCCCGTCGCCATGCTGACGAACTCGCCATCGAGTGGCGCGCTTGACCAGCCGCCTGAAGAGCTCTGTGCGGAAGATTCGGACGGGATTGCATGCCGTTCCTTTGCGCCGGGCGGCACAGCGGCAGGAGAGGGTACCGGAGGCGCCGGCGTGGCTGCTGCGAGTGTTGCCGGTTTCCGTGCCAGTTCGGCGTCAATCTTCCTGGCCAGGCGTCCAATGGCCGGGATAACGTTTTCCTGTCCTTCCCCCTGCTCAAAAACCTTGGTCAGGCTGTTGTCGCCCCTGTTCTTGATAAGGGCGTCCAGGCTGAACGTGGTGCCGAACAGGGCATAGCTGCCGCTTACCAGGATTTCAGCCTGGTCCGGTTTTTCAACGAGCTGAACGAGTGAAGGGGTGAGGCGTGACGTCAGAATCCCCTGCAGCGTCACTTTCAGGGCCTCGCTGTCGGGGACTCCGACGACAGTGAATTCGGCGACATGGGTTTTCAGGGGCGCGGCATGTGAAGCTTCCGGGGCTGCAATACAGAGAAGCAGTGCCATCAGAACTGGTACAATCAGCTTCATCGTGGAATCCTTTTTCGGCAGTCGGGGATGTGAGTCTAGTCTCACTACTACCCGATTATATGCCATTTCGAAACGTAAAAACATGCACATGGGTTTCATGTGCATGTTTTTACCGAAAATACGCCGGTTACTCCATTGCTAGAAGGTCAGATTCAGGACCACCACGTTTTTCCAGGGGTTGTCGGGCGTTTTGATGGGGTCGGTCGCTCCGCCACCCTTCCGTGCGGTATCCTTGTAGTAGTCGCCCAGGAAGACGTAGCCGCTTACCAGGCTGGCGGTCAGGTTCTGGCTGATTTTGTAGCCGATTTCCGCGTTAACCTCTGTACCGATATAGTTGCCGTTGGCGTAGGGGTCGGATTTCTTCAGGTTCTTTGGTTTGTAAGTCTGATTTTCCTTGGCTGCCGATGCCAGACCGAGGTTGGCCTTGATGAAAGCCTTGTCGATATCCATATCGTAGCCGATGAAGGCTCCGATTACACCCTGATTGTAGTTTGTGACAGTGTTTATCAGGGCGCGGTCGGTATTGGCGGCATATTTGGTGTTGGTGATCAGCATCGTCATCTGTGCGGCCGAGAACGTGGAAGTGGTATTGCCGTCACCCAACTGGTTCAGTCCCTGGAAGGCGTTTACCTTGCCCTTGCCGTCGTCGCCGGATGCGTACAGCACATTGGCCCGGGCAGTTCCGGGGCCAGCCTTGATCTTAGCGCCAACGTTAGCGGCAAAGGCCGAGACCTTCTGGCCGACCTGGCCAAAGTTGTTTGCGGGGTTGTCACCGGTCTGGTACAGCAGGAAGCCGTCAACCACACCCTGGGTAAACGTATAGGCCGCATTCACGCCGAGGGTGCCAAGCATGTTGTAGCCGCCATTTCCGCTCAGGTTCTCATAGGTAAGATACGCGGAGCCGCCGACTTTCAACTCCTTGCTGACGGCAAATTTGGCATCGAACATAAATGCATCAAGTGATTTACGCCCCGGCGTTTTTTCGACCGACTGGCCGTTTTGCAGGCCGTTGGTGCCGCTTATGTTCAGGTTTGTCGAGGTGCTGCCGTTAAAGTTCTTGTTGTCGTAGCCGCGCATCCAGGTGAGGTACAGAGTGGTGTTGTCCAGCCGTGTTACCGTGGACAGGGCCGCTGCATCGGTGCCGAGGAAGATCCCCTTGTACATGTCGTCAACCGGCTGAATACCGGCACGTGCCGTGGTGGGAAGGTACGGAACGGTGAATTCCATGAAGACGTTTTTGGTCTCCAGGTTGACCTGGTCAGCCTCCATGGCGCCACCATAATTTCTGCCGCCGGATTTCAATACGTCCTGGGAAGTATCACCCCAGCGGGAGTCGATTTCAAACTGTGTGACCAGTTTGACATCATCGCTGACTTTGCCGGTGTATCTGATGCGTGCCCGCTGCTCGGTGTAGAAGAAGGATCTTCCCAGATTGTTGTAGGACAGCTTGCTGGTTCCGGATGCATCATTGCCGCCGGCCTGGTCGAAGTTGGTGAAGTCCCCCTTGATGCGGAGCAAACCGTTGAATTGATTCTCAAGGGCGAATGCGCTTGACCCCATACACCCCAATGCTGCTACAGCGGCTACTGACAGCTTCAAACTTCGTTGTTTCATAATGCCTCCTGAGTGAAATGTGTTCCCGTGACGATGGTCCCAGCGTAACGGGTAAGATGCAAATTATCTTCGTGGTGCCGGATGGATTCGCCCCCTTTCCTAGAGTTTTTTTATATATGATTGAACTCCATCAAAAAATTGGGGGCAGCTCATAACTACCCCCCATTGAAGGAGGAACTGCTTGATACATACCGTCAAAACAGCCAGAGGTGCTCCGCCGGGATCTCTACCTGCTGAGTGCCGCTCTTGAGCGGTTCCGCGCCATAGCCGCGCAGGGTGTTTCCGGACAGATCAAAGATGTATTCCCAGGTATTGCCCAGATAGACCGATGATTTCAGGGGCACGGTAATGCGGTTTTCTCCTGCGCCCGGAACTATTTTCAGGCGTTCCAGGCGGATGACCGCCGTGGCCAGATTGCCAGGCTTCAGGTCGCTCTTCAGATGGCCGTTCAGCGCCCAGCCGTCGCCTTCTATCCGCGCCGTTTGCCCGGATACTTCGGTGATGCGTCCGCTCAAGGTGTTGTTGTTACCCATGAACTCGGCCACGAACAGCGAGCTTGGCGAGCCGTACATTTCCTGCGGTGTCCCGGCCTGCTCGATGATGCCGTTTTGCAGCAGCACGACCTTGTCGGCCATGGCCATCGCCTCGGCCTGGTCGTGGGTGACGCAGACCGCCGACAGGTTCAGTTCTATGATCAGGTGACGCAGCCAGATGCGCGCTTCTTCGCGCAGCTTGGCGTCCAGGTTGGAAAGCGGTTCGTCCAGCAGGATCACCTGCGGTTTGTAGACCAGTGAACGGGCCAGCGCCACGCGCTGCTGCTGACCGCCGGAGAGCTGGTGCGGATGCCGTTCGCCCAGATCGCCCAGGCCAAGGTTTTTCAGGACTTCCTGGACCCGCTCCCGGATCTCCGCCTCGGGAACCTTGCGCAGTTTGAGGCCGTAGGCGACATTCTCGAATACCGTGCGATGCGGCCAGAGCGCGTAGGACTGGAAGACAAAGCCAAGGCTGCGCCGTTCCACCGGCACTTCGATCTTGTCTTCCGAGTTGTACACAACCTGATCGCTGATGCGGATCATCCCCTGGGTCGGCAGTTCGAGTCCGGCAATGGAGCGGAGCAATGTCGTTTTGCCGCTTCCGGAAGGTCCGAGCAGGGCGACGATCTCGCCCCGTTTGACCTCCATGGAGACCCCCTTCAGGATGTGGTTTTTGCCTAATGTGACGTGAAGGTCTTGTACAGTTAATTCAGTCATGCAGTTTCACTCCATAGCGCAGGGCAATCCCCATCCCGACGCTGACCAGTAATATGTTGATAAACGAAAGTGCGGAGATGATGTCGATGGAGCCGGCGGCCCAGAGCGAAACCATCAGCGAGCCGATTACCTCGGTGCCGGGACCGAGCAGGTAGACCCCGGTGGAGTACTCCCTCTCGAAGATCATGAAGATCATCAGCCAGCTGGCCAGCAGGCCGTACTTGATCAGCGGCACGGTGACGTGACGGTTGACCTGGCCCGGTGTGGCTCCGGTTACCCTGGCACATTCCTCCAGTTCGGGTCCCACTTGCAGCAGCGATGTGGAGACGAGCCGCATGCCGTACGCCAGCCAGACCACCGAATAGGCGAGCCAGAGGCTGAAGAGGGTCTTGCGGAACGGTGCCAGCGGCGGAAAGAACAGGAACACCCACAAGAAGGCCAGGCCGGCCAACAACCCGGGAACGGCGCGCGGCGTCATGACGGTATAGTCGAGCAGCCTTGTCCAGCCGTTGTTTTTGCGGTGCGACGCCAGGCCGATAAAGGTGAAGCAGATCACCGACAGGCCACCGCCGATGACTCCCAGCAGGATGGTGTTGATGACGCCCCGCATCAGATTGCTCTGTTCGAAGACGTCCTTGAAATTGTTCAGCGTAAAGGCTTCGATGAAGGTAACCCCTTCGCCCCAGTTGGTGACGAAGGCGCGGAAGACGATGCCGACAATCGGGATAACCACGGTAACTGCCAGCCAGACGGCAATAAGCCCGGCTGCTACCCAGCGCCAGCCGCCCAGCGGCAGGGTGCGCTGACGTGAGCCCTTGCCCTTCAGGGTGATGTACTTGTGGGCGTTGCGCAGCAGGAAACGCTGCGACAGTACCATCGGCACCGTAATGGCGACGATGCACATGGCCACGGCAGCCATCAGGTGATAGGAGGGGGTGCCGAGCTTGTTGGTCAGTTTGTACAGGTAGGTGGCCAGCACCAGGTGTCCTTCCGGGTCACCCAGGACCAGGGCCAGGCCGAATACCTGGAAACCGAGGAAAAAGACCAGCACGCCGCTGTAGAGCATGGCCGGCATGACCATTGGCAGGCTGACCGTTGCCGCTACTCTGAGCGGACCGGCTCCGGCGACCCGCGCCGCTTCCTCCACATCCGAAGCCAGGCTGCGCAGGGCGGAAGAGGAGTAGATATAGACGTGCGGCACATGAGAAAGACCGGCGATGACGACGATGCTGGTCATGGAGTAGATGTTCCATGGCACGGAGCCGAAAATCATCTGCGCCCAGTTCGAGATGAAGCCGACCGGCCCGACCGAAACCGTGTAGCCGAAGCAGAGGATCATCGGTGATACGAACACCGGGATCAGCAGCAGCGGTTCGATCCAGTTCCGTCCCGGAATGTTGGTGCGCACCATCAGGAAGGCCAGCAACCCTCCCAGCGGCACGGAGATAAACGCCATGCCGAGGGAGATGTAGAAGGAGTTGAGGAAAGCCCTCTTGAAGTCAGGATCTTCAAAGATGAAGCGATAGGCATCCAGTCCATACATCTTCCCGGGCTGGAAGAAGGGCGCATCCAGAAAACTCTGCCAGAGAAGCAGTCCGATCGGCAGGAAGACCGCGATTGCGGTGAGGATGATCACCACAATCTTTGAGAAGGGCATCTTGTTCATTATTTAACCGTCCCTAAAGCCTGCTGCCATTTTTTGAGGAAATCCAGGCGCTTTTTCTGATCAAGAAACTCGACGGTTTCCTTGCTGATCGGGATGGTCTTTGCGCCGGCGCCCAACTGCTTGGACAGTTTAGCCATGGTGGTTTCACCCTTGATGTCTGAGCGGATGGCAAACAGGTCGGCCTTGTCGGATACGATCTGCTGGCCTCTGCTTGAGAGGAGATAGTCTGCCCAGAGTTTGGCGGCATTGGGGTTCTTGGCATGTTTGGAGATGAACATGACGCGGGACATGACCACCGTGTAGTCCGAAGGGTAGAGGTAGCCGATGGAGGGATCTTTCTTGGACTTCAGGAACGCGTAGGAGCCGATGATGTTGTACCCCATCAGCGCTTCGCCGGAACTGACCTTCTCCATCATGGCCCCGGTGCTGGTGTATACCTTGACCTTGGCATCGCCAAAGGCTTTGGCCATGTTCCAGAAGCCCTTGCCGTTATTCTTCAGATCCTGGGTCAGGTACGAGAAACCGACGCCGCTCCGCTCCGGATCGTACGTGACGATCTTCCCTTTTAATTTCGGGTTGGTCAGCACCCTGGCCAGGTCGGCGTGGGACTTGGGAATCTCGTCTCCCTTGAGCAGGCGCTTGTTGTAGACGATGGAGATCGGCTCATAGGTGGTGCCGAAGGCCTGGTCTTTCCAGTTGGCCCAGCCGGGGAGGTTTTTTGCTTCGGGTGATTTGTAGGTCAGGGCGTGGCCGTCCTGGACCAGTTTTACCTGCAGGTCCATGGATGAACTCCAGGTTACGTCGCCGGTGCCGCCGCCCGCGGCTGCTTCGCCGATGAAGCGGTTATACAGTTCGGTGCTGTTCAGGTCGTTGTACTCGACCTTGATGCCGGGGTAGAGCGCCTCGAAATCCTTGACGATCGGTTCGGCGGCCTTGGTATCGGTGGTGGCGTAGATCACCAGCTTCCCCTCTTTCTTGGCGGCATCGATGATCTTCTGGTAATCAGCCGGATAGCCTGCCGGTGCGGCCAGTACGGCAACCGGTGCAAGAACGACGCATATCCCGATTAAAACCTGTTTGATTCTGTTTAAAAAAGTTCTTCGTTGCATGTGTAGCCTCCTTTGGTGGGTTGTGGGACGGTATCCCGTAAGCATCATGTCAGGTAACGGAGTATTCGTTTTTATAAAACAGTATTAGCAATGGTGATGCCATGATTGTATGCGTATGCAAAATGCTGAAATAACTGGTAGAAATGCGTTTTACGAAAATCAATGCGTTGTGAATGGGTATGATAAAAGTTGTAACCGGATGGTGGAGGAGGCTTGAAAACCGCGTGAAACGTCAGGTCATGAATGTATGACGTGTGTCATTGGTATTCCGGAAGTCATGACCATTTGAGAGCGCCCCGATTCTCGCATTTGAAACAGCAATGGCTCAAAATATTGGTTGTTTTCAACGATATTACCTTTACACACGGCGCTCCTTTGCCTTATATGTAAAGGTCGAATTTTTTCGGGAGGGTCCCATGCAAAAAAAATACGGTGTCTGTCTGGGCGCCAGTACGATAAGCATTGCGAAGAGAACGAAAACGGGGGTCACGTATTCGCGTATAACCCATGACGGCAGGGTTATGGGGGTCCTGAACGAATTATTTTCAGCTGCGCTCCCCGCCACGATCGGCTTTACCGGCAGAAAATTCAGGAAACTCATCACGATTCCAACCGTTTCCGAACCGGAGACGGTCGAGCTTGCCTACCGCCATATCCAGGCCTCGTATCCGGGCATCGACTGCATCGTTTCGGCGGGGGGGGAAACGTTCCTGGTCTATATGCTCGACAGCGCGGGGAACATTCGCGGGGTTCACACCGGCAACAAATGCGCGTCCGGCACCGGCGAATTCTTTTTCCAGCAGATCAAGAGAATGGAACTGGGCATCGAAGAGGCCGTGGATCGTGCTGCAGGTTCCGATTCCTATCCGGTGGCGGGACGATGTTCGGTATTCTGCAAGAGCGACTGTACCCATGCCCTCAACAAGGGGAAGGATAAGGGGGAGGTCGCGGCGGGTCTCTGCCGGATGATGGCGGGCAAGATCGTCGAACTGCTGCAGAAGGCCCAGGCCAGGAACGTCCTGATGGTCGGCGGAGTCAGCAGCAACCGGGTCGTGGTCGATTATGTCCGCGAGTCGTTTCCCGAGACGAAAGTGCCCGCGGAAGCGCTCGGTTTTGAAGCCCTCGGGGCACTGCTCTGGGCGGAGGAGCATGGCAGCGTCGTTTCCGACCGGGAGTCGCTGATCTCGTCCTCGTACCACTCGTTCCCGACATTTCCCGCGCTGAAAGAGGCCGGTGGCAGGGTCTCCTTCAAGTCGGCGCCGCGCGGAAAATTCTACGACGGCGAATACGTCTGCGGCCTCGATGTCGGCAGTACCACCACCAAGGCGGTGCTGCTGAGGACCGACAACCATGCGATAACGGCCAGCGTCTATCTGCGCACCAACGGCGACCCGATCAACGCCAGCCGGGAGTGCTACCGCGAGATCCTGGCCCAGGCCCCGGCCGGGGCGCCCCTCAGGATCATCGGCCTCGGCGTGACCGGCAGCGGACGTCAGATTGCCGGCCTTCACTCCCTGAGCGAAGGGGTCATCAACGAGATCGTGGCGCATGCGACCGCCGCTGTCCACTTCGATCCCGAAGTGGAGACCATCTTCGAGATCGGCGGCCAGGATGCGAAATACACCTCCATCACCAACCGGGTGGCCAGCGATTATGCCATGAACGAGGCGTGTTCGGCCGGAACCGGTTCGTTTCTGGAGGAGGCCTGCAGCGAGTCGCTCGGCATCGAAACGAAAGAAATTGCCGGCATCGCCTTTGAATCGACCTCGCCCCCCAATTTCAACGACCAGTGCGCGGCGTTCATCGGCAGCGACATCAAGACCGCTGTCCAGGAAGGGGTAGGGCGGGAGGATATCGTCGCCGGCCTGGTCTATTCCATCTGCCAGAACTACCTGAACCGGGTCAAGGGGAACCGGCCGGTGGGGAAAAAAATCTTCATGCAGGGCGGGGTCTGCTATAACAGCGCCGTTCCCGCAGCCATGGCGCAGCTGTGCGGCCAGGAAATCATCGTGCCGCCGGAACCGGGGTTGATGGGCGCCTTCGGTGCCGCCCTGGAGGTGTATCGCAAGATCGGGAAAGGGCTCCTTGAACGGCATCATTTTGATCTGGCCGAACTGGAAGCGCGGGAGGTCGAGTACAAGGAGCCGTTTATCTGCGCCGGCGGCGCCGAGAAGTGCGACCGGAAATGTTCGGTGGCGCGGATCACGGTAAAGGGGAAAACCTATCCCTTCGGCGGGGCGTGCAACAAGTATTACAACATCATCGGCAACAAGAACGTGTATGACACCAATGAACTGGATCTCGTCAGAATGCACGAGGAGCTGGTCTACCGCACCTATGCCCCCACGGTGGTCAAGCGGGGCGGGGTGAAGGTCGGCATTCCGGCATCGCTGTTTTCCAACAGCTTTTACCCGCTCTATGCCCATTTCTTCACCAATCTCGGCGCCGAAGTGATTCTCGGTGATGTCCTTGACCCGCGCGGCGTGGAGGCTACCGGCGCCGCGTTCTGCTACCCGGTCGTACTCAGCCACGCCCTGACCGCCGGTCTCCTGCAAAAGGAGCTGGACTATCTGTTTGTTCCCCATGTGCTCAGCTCGGCTGTTGAAGGGGGCGATGAAACCAGCTGTACCTGCCCCTTTGTCCAGGCGGAACCGTATTACCTGAAGGCCGCTTTTCATGAGCAGATGGCCCCCAGGCTGATCACGGGGGTGCTGCACTTTGACGATCTGAAAAAACTCCGCAAGACGTTTGCCGCCATCGGCACGCAGCTCGGCATGTCCGCCCGGAAGTCCGGCCGCGCCTTTGACGACGCCTGGCAGGTGCTGCTGGCCATGCGTGCCGAAATGAGGGCGATCGGCACACGGTTCATCGCCGGTCTCAAGGCGGATGAAACGGCCCTGGTGCTGTTCGGCCGCTCATACAACGCCTTTAATCGGCATGGCAACATGGGGATTCCGCACAAGTTTGCCACCCGCGGTTCAAAGATCATTCCGCACGATTTCCTGCCGATCCGGGATCTGCCGGGAGAAGGTCTGGACAACATGTACTGGGCATCCGGACAGGGAATCCTCAAGGGGGCCGCCTATATCCTGGACAAGCCGAACCTTTACGGGGTCTATATCACCAACTTCAGTTGCGGTCCCGATTCGTTCATTACCGGCTATTTCCGCTCCATCATGGGACAGAAGCCGTCCCTGACGCTCGAACTCGATGCCCATACGGCCGATGCCGGCGTCGATACCCGCATAGAGGCGTTTCTTGATGTCGTCCGGGGATATCGCGAGTTGAACATCGCTCCGCCGGTTGATGAGCCGTTCGTTCCCGCCCGGATGTTCATGCACAAAAACAGCATGCATGTCAGAACTGGCACAGGTCAGGAATATCCGTTGACCCATCCGAAAGTCCGGGTGCTGATCCCTTCCATGGGCGACACCGCCGCCAAGGGACTGGCGGCGTCATTCCGCCACGCCGGAATGCGGGCCGAAGCGCTTCCGCCTCCGGGACAGCAGGAGCTGATGCTGGGCAAGGGAGAGGCCACCTGCAAGGAGTGCCTGCCGCTGCTCCTGACCTCCGGCTCACTGCTCCGCTACCTGGAGGAGCACCGGAACGACGATGAAGTTATCGTGTTTTTCATGCCTGACGCCGAGGGGCCCTGCCGCTTCGGCCAGTACAACGTGTTCATGTCCGATTACATCAAAAAGAACCGTCTCGACAACATCGCCCTGCTGTCCCTTTCCTGTGAAAACGGCTATGGCGGCATGTCAACGGCATTCAACCGGCGGGCATGGCGCGCCTTCAGCATCAGCGACGGCCTTGATGAAGTGTACGCCGGGGTGTTGACCGTTGCCGTTGATCGCGACAAGGCGCTGGCGGTTTATGAAAAGGGGAAGGCCCGGATCATCGAGAGCATTGCCACGGATAATTTTTCAAAAACGTTGAAAGTGCTGGAAGAGGAGATGTACGCGCTTGCCCGCTGCGCCAAGAAGTACCCGGTCGGCGATGCGGTCATGGTTAACCTGACCGGAGAAATCTACGTCCGCCGCGACGGCTTCTCCCGCCAGTACCTCGTGGAGCAGCTGGCTGACCGGGGGGTGCTGACGCGCACCGCGCCGCTCACGGAATGGATGTACTATACCGATTACACGGTGCTGAAAGGGATTGCCCACGATTCATCTTTTAAAGTACGGCTCGGCATTCGCCTGAAGAGCTTTTTCATGCGCAAGGACGAGTCCGACATCAGGAAGCGCCTGCTCATCAGCGGTTTTTACCATCCCTGCGAAGTGGACGTGGAGGACCTGATGGATCGAGGCGCGGCCCTGATCGACCCGGACCTGGCCGGTGAGACGATCCTTACGGTCAGTTCGGTGTTGACCGAGGTGGGGGACGATACCCACGGCGTCATCAGCATCGGTCCGTTTGGCTGCATGCCGTGCCGCATTGCCGAGTCGGTGCTCAACCATCGGCTGCTCGATGAGAAGGAGAATTTTTCCCGCCACAACGGTGCGTTCTGGGAAGAGAACAAAAGAGAGCTCCCGCTGCCGTTCCTGGCGATAGAAAGCGACGGCAACGCGTTCCCGCAGGTAGTCGAAGCGCGTCTGGAGAGCCTGGTGCTCTCCGCGCAGCGGCTGAAGTCGGAGCTGGATAAAGGGGCGCACGTCAGTCATTGAGAGTTGATGGGTTGGAATAGCTGAATGAAAAAGGGCGTCCCGGATGGGGCGCCCTTTGCGTATGGCGGAATTATACCTGATTGATTACAACGATGCTTCAAGGCCTGTCAGTAGCGTCTTCAACGGCAGAAACAGTGAAAGCGGGGCGTCTTGCAGGGGGATGAAGCCGAAGCCACGGTAGAATTGCCAGGCCTTTTCATCCTTGGCATCCACAAAAAATCCGACAATGCCGCCGGACTCTTTGACTGTTGCCACGACCCGTTTTAACGCATCGGCCAGGAGGATAGCGCCGTACCCTTTCCTCTGGCATCGTTTGTCAACCGCAAGTCGGGCGAGTTTGGCTGCGGGGAGGCGTGATGTTTTGGGGAGAGTGCGGCTGTAATTCGGGGGGAGTACAGAGACATCGATTTCCAGGAAAGAAAGCGTGAAGAACCCCAGAATATCCGCGGGTAACTCGTTATCCAGCAGCACAAAGGTATTCGATAACCCTTTGTCACGATGCTGCCGCGCGGTCTTGCGCAGGAAGTCGTTCAGGGGGATTGTCCCACAGTCGAAACCGGCGCGATTGTGGGTGGCGTCCAGTGGGCGGATGATCAGCATTTTATGGTTTGGGAGTGGGCTTGCAGCGCCGCGATAAGTTTCTCTGATGGTTCAGGGGGATTCTCCACTGCATGGAGAAATGCCATGGCATCTCTTTCGGAGAGCCGCAACGTTTCTTCCCGCTCCAGGATTTCACCGGCACGGTCAAGGCTGCTCTGCACGATGAACTGGTTGAGCGTTGCTCCGTACACGGCAGCGGCGCGCTCGATGAGCAGGCGGTTTGCATGAGGGATTCTGGCTGTTATACGGTCGTCGGCCACAGGTTTTCGGGATGTTTTGCGGGTGGTTGCTGCTTGCATGGAATGATTCCTCCTGTTGTGGTGAATTCATTGTAGTTTTGTGGTGCCAATTTGGCAACTTTTTATTCGCTGTTTTACGATATAAGGATCACGCCGTAGGGGGGTGCCCATTTTTTTACACATGCTAACCTGTTTATATTGTTAAATAAATCCCACTCCTCTGATCAGGTGTAACGTTTCTTTACACTTTGCAACATATCGATATTACTTATTAATTCCGATATGGGCAAACAGGTGTAAAGAAACGTTACACTTTTTTACCCTCAAAATATCCCCGATTTGATTCTATTTGATTCCGGTTTTGCTAATGCAATTCTAATGTGCCGATATAATTAAGAATTTTTACGGTGGCATGGCAATTGATATATACGCCGCAGCGGTATTGCAGTGGGGCATATCAGAGGTGCTGATGGAGCTGTAAGATCCACTAAAATGTGGATTCTATTGTTATTCTTACAAAATATGTTAAATTTAACCGCTAAACTTATTTCGTGACGTCGGGGTAATCGTTGACATTGGAAAACAAGAAAAGTTCGATGTTCCCATTAAAATTCATAGCTTCTGCATACCAGGCAAAACAGCTTGATGCTAATAATGAAATAACACAGACGGCAAGCGACTATCTCGTGCCGGCCTTGATGCTCTTTCTCGCAACTTTTGCTCTTTATGGCAAAGCCCTCGGCCATGATTTCCTCGACAACTGGGATGATGATCTCTATGTGACCGGCAACAAGGACATTCTGGGGTTTACCCTGGAGCACATCAAGAATGCGTTCACGCGCAACTATTTCGGCAATTATGCGCCAATGCACATCATTTCCTACATGCTTGATTATAGCCTGTGGGGTCTTAATGCAACTGCCTTCAAGCTCACCAACATTCTTCTCCATGCTCTTAATGTCGTGCTCTACTATGTAATATTGGTCCGGATTACTGGCCGGCGTCAGCTTTCTCTGGCAGCTGCGGCAATTTTTCTTTGCCATCCGGTGCAGGTTGAGTCGGTAGTGTGGATATCACAACGCAAGAACGTGCTGGCCATGTTCTTCTTCCTGATTTCCTTCATGATGTACCTGAATTGGAAGCAGTACCGTACCCGTTTGTACTATGTTATTTCCCTGGCGGCTTTCGTGCTGGCGCTTCTGACCAAATCGGTTGTTGTGATTCTGCCGTTGATCCTTATTTGTTACGACCTCTGCTTCGAGGAACGAAATTCGTTTTGGGAACAGGTACGTAACAAGCTGCCATATGTTGTTTTGGCCGTTGCATGTGCAGTAGTCGCATTTTACACTCAGGAGACCGGTGGCAGAACGCCATATCTCGGCGGCAGTCCTTACGTTATGATGCTCAATATGCTGCCGGTGTTCAGTAACTATCTTATCCTGCTTTTCGCTCCATTTCAGTTGAATATCATCTACAATGCCCCGGTAAAGACGGTCGTAGACGCTGAAATTCTTCTGCCAGCACTGCTCTTCGTCATTCTTATGCTGTCATTGATATATCTGTTCCGTCGTCATCGGGGGTTGTTCTTCTGGGGTTTCCTGTTTTTGGTTGGACTACTGCCGGTTTCCAATATCATTCCGATAGTTACTTTAATGAACGATCGCTACCTCTATTTCCCCATGCTCGGTTTTGCTGCATTTATTGCTCACCTCCCGTTTATCGATCAGGATACCTTTTCCAAGCGCCGGATTGCTGCGCTCAGGATGCTCTTTGCCGTTGCATTGGTGGCGTTGTCCGTTGTGACATGGAAGCGGATTGATGTGTGGCAAGATTCTCTCACCCTTTGGGGCGATGCCGTTGCCAATGCTCAAGAGGGGACGTGGTATGACACGGACAAAAACTTCATCTCCAAAGGTTATGCCGCAGAACTTGTCAGGCGGGGGTTGCAGGCCGAACGGGTCAATAACCTTGTAAAGGCGAGCGACTATTATCAGCGAGCCTTGATGTATAACCCGTCCTCGCTGACAGCTCTCAACAACCTTGGCTGTCTGGCCATGAAACAGGGGAATGTGATGGCAGGGCGCAGATATTTCATCCTGCTGACTGAGAATTTTCAGCATTTTGATGAGGGTTTTCTTAATTTGGGTCAGAATTATTTTTTGACAGGGGATCTTGATAAAGCTGAGTATAATCTGAGAAGATCACTGACGATCAGCCCTTCAAACAGTCTCGCAAGTAAGTTGCTGAATGAGATTGATAAAAAACGTGGAAAATAGAACATTGAGCAGTAGATGGCAGTCCTTTCCTTAAACAACCGCTAAGCCCCCGCAAGCTCGCACTTGTCGAGTACACCCCTGAATTTCAACATGCTGTTGTTGAGCCGCTCCCTGATTGGAATTTCTTCTGCTGCGGTTTTCGCTTCAAACAATAACCGGTAATCAGAAAATATGTCCTTCAATGTTAAATTCCCGTATTGGGTAAGAAACTGTTCATAGGGGGCTCCGGAACAGTTCAGTATCAGCTTGACCGTAGCGGCATTATAGGCGTAGGCGGGGTTTTTGAGGGGCGAGAGATCAACGTCGATAAGTTTGTCGATATTCCGGTAGAAAATGGAATGAATTTCAATCTTGTTAACGTCATATGCCGAATGTATCATTCCATTGACAAACCCCGATGATCCTTCGAAATTGAACAGCAATAATACTGAACCTTCCGTAAGCATTGCAGAATATTTGTCTAACAGAAACATGCTGTATCTTGCGTTCGTTGTCCCGGCACTCCATATTTTGTTCTTCAAGCCAGCTTCGTGGTAATTAACATAGAGCAGCGACGTTAGCACTATGACAGAAGCTATTCTAAGAGATACAGGCCTGTCGTTGTTCAATGCCTTTTCAGCAATGACGGCAAAGACAAGCGAGATTCCGGCACACGCCAGGTAAACCCTGTTGCTCGGGCTGCCAATGAGATTTAATGCGCCGGCATTGTTGCCTGCCAAAGAATATTCATGGGTGAATAAAATAGGCAACAAGCCTGACACAGTAAGTGCAGTTCCAATTCTTAGCGTACTGTCTTTCAGCTTCATGTTTATGGCACACAGAATAATCAGGACAATGACGCTGATTATAATAAGCACGGATATATCTGTCTGAGCGAGAAGCCTTTCGGGAATGATCAGTGTGGGAAGCGATTTGACAAAATTGGATAACGACACTGCATTGTGCGTGGGGATGACATTTGCTGTGCCTCTGAAGCTGCTTAGTATCAACAGGGCGACATACGTACCATTGATGGCAAGGTATGGCAGGATTTCCCGTATCCTGCTTCTGAGAGGTTTTGTCGGTGATGTCAGCAGAAATAGAACCAACGGAATAACGAGGGCTGTCCGTACGCAGTAACAGTTGAATATCTAACGGGTTTAAGTCCCGTCCGGGGAGTTATCCGTTCGCCTCGGTAGTTCAAGGGAGCGGCGTCTTGGTAACAAGGGGTCGTAAGTTCCCAATTGGCA
>JBAYTT010000061.1:0-18492 GCA_041675485.1 Pelobacteraceae bacterium
CCGCAAGGCCTCATACAGCACTATGCCGGCCGAGGTAGAAAGATTAAGACTCCTGACCTTCTCCGATGGCATCGGAATGGTGAAGGATGTTTCCGGATTGGCGTTCAGGAGTTCTTCCGGCAACCCTTTGGTCTCTTTGCCGAAGACGATGTAATCTCCCGGCTGAAAACCTGCCTCAAGATAGCTTCTGCTGGCTTTGGTGCTCAGATAGAAAAAGCGCCCTTCCGATACAGCAGCCTGCAGCGTTTCCAGATCGGGCCACCGTTTCAGGTCAACAAATTCCCAATAGTCAAGGCCGGCCCGTTTAAGATAGCGGTCATCCAGGGAAAAGCCAAGCGGCCCGACCAGATGGAGCACCGTACCGGTGGCAGCACACAATCGGGCAATATTCCCGGTGTTGGGAGGTATTTCCGGTTCGACAAGAACAATATTAAATGGTTTCATGGTTCAACTGTATACCACTATTTGCGGCTGCCACGCTTGCATTTTTTTCTCTGCGGGACTATTGTGTGGAGTCAAATTCCTAAAGTTTGGAGATGCAATCATGAAGATAATTGTAACTGATGAAGTTTCGGCGGAGGGACTGGCGCTCTTGACCCAGGAACCCCGCATCAAGCTGGATGTGAAGCTTGGGCTTAAAAAAGAGGAGTTGCTGGCTGTCATTGGCGACTATGAAGTCATCATCACCCGCAGCGGCACGACCGTGGACAAAGCACTTCTTGACGCAGCCACCAAGCTGAAGATGGTGGCCCGGGCCGGAGTCGGTATCGACAATGTCGATGTTGACTACGCCAGTTCAAAAGGCGTGATCGTGGTCAACGCTCCGTTCGGCAACACCAACAGTGCCGCGGAACATACCATGGCGCTGTTGCTTTCGTTCTGCCGCAACGTTCCGGTTGCCAACAACAGCCTGAAATCAGGCGAATGGAAACGGGGGCCTTTTACCGGGTATGAACTGAAAAACAAAATTGCCGGCGTCATCGGAATCGGCAAAGTCGGCGGACGCGTCGCTACGCGCCTCAAGGCATTCGAATGTGAGGTCCTTGCCTGCGACCCGTATATTTCCGTCAAGCGCGCTCATGACCTTGGCGTCAAACTGGTATCCCATGACGAGATTTATAAGAATTGCGATATTATTACTGTTCACACTCCGCTCACGGAAGAGACCAAGGGGATGATCGGAGCACGCGAATTCGGCCTGATGAAAACCGGCGTCATCGTTCTCAACGTTGCCCGAGGCGGAATTATCGAAGAGAAAGCCATGCTTGACAACCTGAACTCCGGAAAAGTACTCGGCGGCGCATTCGATGTCTGGAGTGAGGAACCACCGGCGACAGACGTTCTCAAGCAGCTTATCGCTCACAAAAACCTGGTGGTCACTCCGCATCTGGGGGCAAACACCTTCGAAGCACAGGTCAATGTCGCCATCGACGTATCGCAGGAAATCATCAACTATCTGGATGACAAGCCTCTCGAAAATGCCGTCAACATTCCCCGGTTCGACATGGCGCTGATGGACCAGATGCGGCCGTTCCTCAATCTGATGAGCGTCATCTGCGATTTCGGTGTCCAGCTGGTCGAAACCAATCTCGAAAAGGTCACCTTCGGTTTCAGCGGCGCCATTGCCCATTACGATTGTTCGCCTCTCGCTGTGTGCGGCCTTTCGGCGTTGCTGAACCGCAAAGTCGAGCAGGATGTCAACATGGTCAACGCCACCCTGATTGCCGAACAGATGGGGATTATCGTTGAGGAGACCAAGTCAACCCAGTCCGATGCATTCTCCAACGTCATCACCCTTATCCTCGAAGGAAAGGGAAAACGGCGGCTGGTTGCCGGCACCCTCTTCGAAGGACAGCCACGCATCGTCCGCCTGCGCGACTACTCGATGGATTTCACCCCCGACGAACATATGCTGCTGCTGAACTACGAAGACCGTCCCGGCATGATCGGCAAGATCGGCACCATAATGGGGCAGCATGATATCAACATCGCCTCGATGAACCTTGGCCGTAGTGAGAAAAAAGGCGAAGCCATGGTTATTCTGTCGCTTGATTCGCCCGTCCCGCCTCCTGTGGTTGAAGAACTCAAGGCAGCGACCGAAGCATCATTCATAAAAGCCCTCAAAATGAGAAGTGGCGCCTGCTCCCGCAACTGCGGCTGCGGGGTGTAACGAAAAGGTCCGAAAGATTCCATGCACTTTCCCCACATTGATCCGGTATTCCTAAGCATCGGCCCGCTCCAGTTTCGCTGGTACGGGCTGATGTACGTGCTCTCCTTTGTCGCGACCTATTTCATCATCACCTCCGAAGTCACGCGAAAGAAACTGCCCCTGACGAAGGACGACGTTGCCGACCTCGTTTTTTACGGTGCCATGGGAGTTGTCCTGGGGGGGCGTGCCGGCTACATCCTCTTCTACAACCTTGGCTATTACCTGGCCAATCCGCTCAAACTTTTTGCTGTCTGGGAAGGGGGCATGTCGTTCCATGGCGGTTTTTTGGGTGTCATGCTCGCCTTTCTGCTCTATGCGCGGCGCAAGAAGGTTCCATTCCTGACACTGATTGACATGGCGGCACTCTGCGCGCCGGTCGGGTTGGGGCTGGGGAGAATCGGCAATTTCATCAACGGGGAATTATACGGCAGACCGACTGATGTAGCATGGGGGATGATATTTCCCGGAAGTGACGGAGTTCCACGGCACCCGTCGCAGCTTTACGAAGCTTTTCTGGAAGGCCTGGTGCTGTTTTTAATTGTGCGTTTCGTCTCTAACAGGTCGAAAACAAACGGCTTGGCAACCTGCTCCGCGATTGCCGGGTATGGACTATTCCGCTTTATCGTCGAGTTTTTTCGCCAACCAGATGCCCACATCGGCCTCTTCTTCGGGCTGTTTTCGGAAGGGCAACTGCTCAGCCTGCCGATGTTCATAGCAGGGATCTGTGCTGCACTCCTGTTATTGCGTCGTCCCTCAGCACCGTAACCCCCCCCCGCTCATCCGTGCTTGTTGGCAGCCATAAAAGCGTCAACGATATCCGGGTCAAACTGTGTCCCCTTGCAGCGGACCAGTTCGGCAAACGCCTCTCGATGAGTAAGCGCCTTGCGATAGGGGCGATCTGACGTCATCGCGTCAAAAGCATCGGCAACGGAGATTATCCTCGCCACGAGCGGAATTCCATTTGCCTTCAAGCGGTCGGGATAGCCATTGCCATCGTATTTCTCATGATGGCTGCGCACGCCGGGAATAACAGCCCGATGGCTCTTGATATGACTAAGGATTTCAGAGCCATACTCGGAGTGGCGACTCATCAGGGCAAACTCTTCATTATCAAGCTGACCTGCCTTCTGCAGCACCCGATCCTCAACCCCTATTTTGCCAATATCATGCAGGATTGAAGCAAGCCAGAGCGACTCCATTTCCTTTTCCCCCAGATTAAGCCTGCTGCCGATTGACATACAGTACGCGCTGACCCGGTTCGTATGTCCACCGGTATAATAGTCGCGCTTCTCAAGCGCCTCGGCCAGCGCCAAACTGACGCCGTAGAACGACTCCCGCATCGTCTCATACATGCGGGCATTTTCTATGGCCGGACCAACCTGATGCGCCAGTGACGTCAACATTTTCAGATCTTCCGGAGTGAACTCCTGGTCGCGCTTGTTGACCGCCTGCAGCACCCCGATGATCGCAGTACCCGATTTGACCGGCACGGCCACCATTGACCTGGTTTCATAGCTGCTGACCGAGTCCGCCGCTTTGAAGAAGTGGGGATCAGTCTGCACATCGTTGATGATCACCCCTTCACCGGTCTGCACGACCCACCCGGCAATCCCCTCGCCTGCCTTAAGGCGGATCTCCTTCAGCCTTTCCCCCTTGTCACCGGTGGCAACTTCAAAAAAAAGCTCGCCGGTCTCCGAATCGACCAGCAGTAAACTGCCGGCGTCGGCATGCAGCAGTTTAGAGGCAGCCTGAATGGCGCGTTCCCGCACGTGTGAGGTATCAAGAGTAGAGTTGATGATGGCAGAAAATTCCATGAGAATATGCATTTTTTCCAGAAGATTTTCAGCACAAATCATGACGTCCTCCCGGTGCGGGTTAAGTATCAGCAAGACAGAGCGATGCGAAGGCATCCGCCTGTTCAACATACGGTATTTAAATGGTAATTTCAATATTCAAAAATAATACCCCTGAAACAACTGGCAACTGTCGTTTCAGGATGGAAAAAGCCCTGATCTGGGTTATAGTGAAAGAAAACAACCGGGAGGTTTACGCACATGATCAGCAAGAAAATGTCCGACTCGCTTAACACCCATATGAACCTTGAACTTTTTTCTGCTCACCTGTACCTCGTCATGTCGTCAAACGCCAATGAAATGGGGCTGAAAGGGGCCGCCAACTGGTTTTTTGTGCAGTACCGTGAAGAAATGATCCACTTCATGAAGTTTTACACCTATCTGACTGATCAGGGGGTGGTGATTTCCATGCCTGCCGGCAAGGCGGTGCCAAACAAGTATAAATCGCTGCTGGATATGATGAAGAACACTCTTACCCATGAGCAACTGATCACTTCGTGCATCAACAACCTGAGCGAGCAGGCGGTTCAGGAAAAGGATCACGCCACCCAGATTTTCCTGCAATGGTTCGTGACCGAGCAGATTGAGGAAGAAAATAATGACCGTGACCTGATTGCCAAGCTCAAACTGGTTGGAGACAATGGCCATGGCATCCTGATGATCGACGCGGAAATGGGGGCCCGGGTTTTTGTGGCACCGCCCGGATCGCCGGTAGCGGTGTAAGCAGATGCCGACCAAGATTCGCTTCTGCGAGCATAACAAGGGGAAGGGGAAGGTAATCAGGCGCCTCGAAGAGGAGTTTCCCGACCTGAACATCAAGGTAAAGAGCTGCGTCAAGCAGTGCGGCACCTGCCGTGACAAACCGGTGGCGACCGTGGACAAGGTCAAGGTAACCGGTAAGGATGGCGATGAATTGTACAACCGGATACTTGAAATTATCCGCAAGGATGACAAATAGCACAAAAAAAACCGGGCCCATCAGGGTCCGGTTTTTTTTGTGAATAACCAACAAACAGCTCTCTTTTACCGCAAAGGCGCAAAGTACGCAAAGAAAGTCAACGGCTTATGAAGATAATTCACGAGCCAAGCCAATGAACTTCAATCAGATAACTATTTAATTTCCTTTGCGTCCTTCGCGTCTTTGCGGTTCAATTGTTTATTCTTTGCTTGCGACAAGTTCAAATCAAACTGACACGATTTTATGTCCGACATCCCGCAACTCACCAACAACCAGCTCGGCCAGAGCAGGCAGCTTCCCAACCAGCAGTGACGACAGTTCCACCCCGGCCTCATAGGACTGGGGAATAATCCCGAACAGGGTAACCTGATCGGGGGTCCTGCCGCGCAGATCGGACAGCGTCAGCACCTCCTGGATACCGATCTGGTGCGGCGACATCTTGATCGGCAGCTTGCCCAGCAGAAACTCCTCCTTTTCGTAGCGGAAGATCTCACCCGGTTCACCGGCGGCTTCCACCACATCCACCAGAAATACCCGGTCAGCCTCCTCCAACAGATGGGTAACCATGATCCCCAGCGTTCCGCCGTCGTACAACTCCACATCATCATCGAAGCGGTAATGCTTCTCCAGATAGTTGATGAAATGAACGCCAAAACCTTCGTCGGAAAGGAGCAGGTTGCCTGCCCCGAATATGAGTGTTTGCATACTATTCCTTTAAAGCAACCCCTCCCCCTCCTCCCTTTATGCCCCAGAGGGTACTTATCAGGGGAGGAGCCAACTTCCCCCCTGATAAGGGGGGATTGAGGGGGGTTGGTTTCAGTTTTTAAAACTACATTACCTTTACTTTGGTAATCTCTTTCCCTTCCGGATCAATCGTATGCACCGCACAGGCGATACAGGGATCGAAGGAGTGGATCGTACGCAACACTTCCAGCGGTTTCTCACTGTCAGCAACCGGATTGCCTACCAGCGATGCTTCATACGGCCCCAGGTTACCTTTTTCATCGCGCGGCGAGGCATTCCAGGTGGAAGGAACAACGGCCTGGTAATTTTTGATCTTCTTGTCCTTGATGACAATCCAGTGCGACAACGTGCCGCGCGGCGCTTCATGCAGACCTACCCCGCGATACTCACCCGAAGGGATTTCGGTGTGGTTGGCGTAGACCTTGTCCCCTTTGCCGATATTTTCCACAAATTTATCCAGATATTCCAGCGAGTAGTCGGCCATGATGTGCGCCCTGATAGCACGGGCGCCGAGGCGCCCCATGGTAGAGTGCAGATCACCCACCCCGATGCCGATTTTGGCGCAACTGGCATCCACCAGCTTTTTGACCTTCTGGTTGCCGCCGGCATAGGCGGCGAACAGCTGGGCCGGCGGACCGACCTGCACCGCTTTGCCGTCCAGACGGGGCGCCTTGCACCAGGAATATTTACCGTCGTCCTGGAAGTCGGTATATTTCGGCTTGGTTTCCCCTTCCCACGGATGATGGCTGCTGCTCCCCTCGTACCAGGCATGTGCGACGTTTTCCGTGATGCTGTTGATCAGCCCCGAATCCTGGTGGTTGGTAATGATGCGGGCACCCTTGATGTCGCCGCTGTTAATGATGGCACCCGGCAGGGCAAACTTGGTGTTTCTGGTATCTTCCGGCATTTCCGGTACGGCCAGGTAATTGGTGACCCCTTTGCCGTATGTGAACCATTCCTTGTAAGCCGAGGCGATGGCAATCATGTCCGGGTAGTAGACCTTCTGCACGAAGTCGCGGGTCTCTTCCATCAGAGCGCGCAGGGCGGCAATCTTTTCCATGTTGATGGCAGCCAGGTTGTCAAAGTTGACCGCCGTGGCCACGCCGCCTACGCAGAGGTTCTGGATATGCGGATTCTTCCCCCCCAGGATTGCGCCGACCTGGGCCGCCTTGCGCTGGTAATCGAGCGCCTTCAGGTAATGGGCAACAGCCATCAGGTTGGCCTCGGGCGGCAGTTTCATGGCCGGATGCCCCCAGTAGCCGGAGGAGAAGATGCCGAGACGGCCGGTCTCCACAAACGACTTCAGCTTGGCCTGCACGGCCTTGAACTCGGTTTCGCTGTTGCCGGACCAGTCGGAAATACTCTGGGCCAGCTGGGCGGTCTTTTTCGGATCGGCCTTCAGCGCGGAAACGACGTCAACCCAATCCAGGGCAGACAGATGGTAAAAATGCACGATATGGTCCTGCACTGAATGCTGGGCCATGATCATGTTGCGGATATACTGGGCGTTAAGCGGCACTTCCACCTTCAGGGCGTTTTCCACCGAACGGATCGACGAAATGGCATGCACCGTGGTGCAGACGCCGCAGAAGCGCTGGGCATAGATCCAGGCATCCTGGGGCGGACGCCCCTGCAGGATCGTTTCAATACCGCGCCACATCTGGGCCGACGACCAGGCGTTGGTGACTGCGCCGTTGTTTACTTCCACATCAATTCTCAGGTGACCTTCGATACGGGTGACCGGGTCAAGGGTTATACGGGCCATATATTTACTCCTTTATTTGATTTATTCCCCCTCCCTTTATGGGAGGGGGTTAGGGGGAGGGTGAAGCGGAACATGCCAATTCCATGGCAATATCCCCCCCACCCTAACCCTCCCCCACCGAGGGGGGAGGGGATAATAGAAGCTACGCCTTCTCCGCCACACCATGAGCATCATCCAGCTGCTGCCGCGTATGCAGCTTCGGCAGCACCGGCAGGATCTTGACGATGACCTGATAGCCAAGGATTTCGAAAGCCACGATGCCGACCGTGATCATTATTTCCGCCAGCGCCGGGAAGTAATGCCACCCCTTGCCCGGATTGAAACCGATCAGGTAGACGTTGAATCTGTACAGCGCGCCGCCCAGCACGATCAGCGCCGCCGACACGAACAGCCAGCGGATCGATTCGCGCTTTTTGCCGCTGAACATCAGCAGCGAACCACCGGCAACCAGGCAGAACTCCAGCAGGAAGAAGCCGGAGTAAAAATCGAACGACAGGGCCGCGCCAATCTGGCCGCGCCAGGCAAGATCACCCACCACGACGCTGAGCCAGATAACCGTCAGCCAGGGGATAATCCGGGCCATACCGGACAGCTCTTTCGTTTCAAACGGACGCTTGAAGGCGTAGCAGGAGATGATCGATTCCAGGATGGCGATGGAATAGCCGATGAACATGCAGTTGATCAGGAACAGCAGCGGCAGGAAGCCGGTGTGCCAGAGCGGATGCAGTTTGGTGGAGGCGATCAGCAGCAGGGAGCCGAGCGACGACTGGTGCATGGTCGGCAGGGTGATGCCGAGCACAATGATAAAAATCAGCACCTTGTCGAGGCGCGGCTTCAGCCAGGCGCCCAGATCCTTGACCGACTCCAGCCGTTCTTCCATCCGTTCCGGACGCTTGATGCCGGTGTAATGATGCAACCGGTCCATCATATGCTGGAGGGTCTGCCATTCCGTCTTCTCCAGCGTTGTCAGCACGGCAGGGAGGAACTCCAGCAGCAGCACGGTCGTATAGGCCATGACGCAAAGGGCCACCTCGAACATGGCCGAGTTGGCCTGCCATTTTGACGGGATGAAGAAATTGTAGGCATTCCAGGGGCGCCCGACATCAACCATGACCGAAAAACCGGCCAGGCCGTAGCCGAACATGCTGGTCAGAATGGCCGAACGGATCATCGGGTGATAATGCATGCGGTTCCTGATGTAGATCAGGATCGCCATGGCATAGCCGCCGCAGGCGATTGCCGTGCCGGTTGCCACGTCGTAGGTAATCCAGATGCCCCACGGATAGCCGTCGCTCATGTTGGAAACCGCGCCGATCCCCTTGACAAAGCGCACTCCGATCAGGGCAAAGCCGATCAGCGTCAGCACCAGCAGCACCAGAAACGAGGGGGTCAGGATCTTTGCGTCATGCTTTTGAAATTCATCATGGCTCATTGTGGTTCTCCCCCTCGCCTTTCTTGTCTGCGTCGCCATTCCCCTTCATATTCTTGACGGCTATAAAGCAGAGCGTGCTGTACAGCGCCACCGGAGCGATAAACCCCTTGTAGATGGTATGCTGAATCTTTTCGGAAAACTCCGCCGGAGCTTCACTTTTGAGGGCCGGCAGCCCCAGCTTGTTGAACTCCATGGCCGCCAGATACAGGTGATTGGTGCCCCCCACCTCGTGTTCACCGTAAATATGCTGCTGATATCTCGAAGGGTTTTCCTGCAGGCGTTTTTTGGCCTCCGCCAGCAGATCCTTCCGCTTGCCGAAGGTGATCGCCCCGACCGGGCAGGTTTCGGCGCAGGCGGTAATCCCCTTCTTGGCCAGGTTGGTGCTTTTGCACATGTCGCATTTGACGATCTGCGGAATGGCTTTTTCCCACTGGAATTTAGGGATATTGAACGCGCACGCCACCTGGCAGTAGCGGCAACCGATGCAGGTATTCTTGTTGTAATCAACGGTTCCGGTGACCTTGTCGCGCGTCATGGCGCTGACCGGACAGACCGACACGCACGACGGTTTCTGGCAGTGCATGCAGGAATACTTGACGTAGGACCACTTTTTGTCCGATTCCTTGAACAGCTTGATCAACGTACGGGTGCTGCCGGAAAGGTCGTTGGGAGCATCCCACAGGCCGTCCGAGTCGAACGCCGCCTGCTCGTAGGAAAGGCTGCCGGAATCGCTGTTGACCCGTTTGCACGCGGCCATGCAGGCCTTGCAGCCGACGCACCTGGTGGCGTCATAGAGCATGCCGATCGTCTCGTTATTGACCTGATGCACCTCGGACGCCGATGCCGCGCCGCACCCCGTCAACAGGGCGGCGCCGGTGGCTCCGACCAGCTTGAAAAACTGGCGTCTACTCGTTTTTCCCATGGTCATCCCCCTTATCAGGCCCGTCAGGAAGCTTCTTCGCCATCATCGCCCCGACCCCGATGGCAGCCCCGGCAGCCATGCCGATAACACCGGTTGTGAGCGGATGCGGCCCTTTACCCTTGTCCTTGAGATCAACCGGCGCGTAGCTGTCGAACGGCGTCGGTTCGTGGATCTGCACCTTGTCGGCAATGGCGGTTTTAAAGAGCAGATCCGGCTCGGTGCAGCCAATACAAGGGTGACCGATCCCCACCGGCCAGGCCACACCGTCGTTGAATTTAAGCACCGAACAGTTGGCGTAGGTTGCGGGCCCCTTGCACCCCAGCTTGTAGAGGCAGTATCCTTCGGCATGGCTCGAATCGCTGTACGATTTGGCAAAACGGCCGGCATCGAAATGGGCACGGCGCTCGCAATGCTCGTGGATCTTGCGGCCGTAGGCAAATTTGGGACGTCCCAGCGAATCCAGCTCCGGCAGTTTGGCGAAGGTGACGTAGTGCAGCACGGTTGACAGGAAGTTGTAGGGGTTGGGGGGGCAGCCGGGAATGTTGATGATCGGCTTGTCCTTGACGATGTCGCGCACACCGACCGCGCCGGTCGGATTGGGCCCGACGGACTGGATGCCGCCATAGCTGGCGCAGGTACCGATGGCGATGATTGCTGCCGCGCCGTCAGCGGCTTTTTTCAGTGAATCCAGGGCGGTCTTCCCGCCGACCTTGCAGTAGATGCCATTGTCTTTCATAGGAATGGCACCCTCGACCACCAGGATATATTTGCCCTTGTTGGCCAGCATGGAATCATGCAGCGACTTCTCGGCCTGATGCCCGGAACCGGCCATGAGCGTTTCATGGTAGTCCAGGGAGATCATGTCCAGAATCAGGTTGCCTACCGTGGGGTGCGACGACCGGATCAGCGACTCCGTACAGCCGGTGCATTCCTGGAAATGCAGCCAGATCACCGCCGGACGGTTGTCACTCTTTTGCGCCGCCGCAGCAACCTTGCTGACCATGCTCATCGGCAGCCCCAGCATGGCCGAGACCGTGATGCATGTTTTGATAAAGTCCCGGCGACTCACGTTGGGGAACAACGATTCTTTACCCATACTATCCTCCGCTTCCGTATATTTTTGTGTATCCTGGTATCTATCAGTTTGTAGGATGGGCAAAGTGAAACGTGCCCATCGGCTGGCAGGGAATTGTTGGGCACGCTACGCTTTGCCCAACCTACCGACTTGAGATGTGTCTACACAAATCCGTGGCGTATACGGCAACAGACATGCCAAACCGGCACACGATGGGTTTATTCGCCTAACACACCGATTTAAAGCAGAAAGGTCTATTGCGGCAGGGAAACCGTAAACGGCAAAAACAAACAACCATTGCTTCTTTTTGTCCCATGTTGTATCTTTTTGTCTATTTTGTGAGGGGGGGGTACTCCGATGCCAACAATATTCGTCTGCGATGACGAACCGGATATCCTGAGCTATCTCGACAAGCTGCTGCGAGCCAGCGGCTACCGGGTAGAGACGTTTCAACGCGGTACCGATTTGATGATGCGACTGGAGAGCGCAACAGCCATGCCGTGCGACGTGATCCTGCAGGATGTGCGCATGCCCGACATGGATGGCTTGCAGATGCTCGACCGGGGCAGCAAACGGTGGCCGGACATACCGGTAATAATCATGACCGCCCACGGCACCATCGACGATGCGATCAACGCCATCAAGCAGGGGGCGTACGACTACATTACCAAGCCGTTTCCCAAGGAAAAGCTGCTCGGCATGCTTGAGCGGCTGATTGACCATCGCCGGCTGGCCAACGAGAACCAACTGCTGCGCGAAGAGCTGCAGCGCGGCTCCAGTGCCGCCGATGCGATCATCTTTCGCAGCAAGGTGTTCCAGGAGGTCTACGACCTGACCCTGCAGGTGGCCGAAAGCGACGCCAACATCCTGGTCATGGGCGAGTCCGGCACCGGCAAGGAGTTGATCGCCGGTGCCCTGCACCGCAACAGCCCGCGCCGGGACAAGCCGTTTGTCTCCCTTAACTGTGCCGTGCTGTCCGACACCCTGCTGGAAAGCCAGCTGTTCGGCCACGTACGCGGCGCCTTTACCGGTGCGGTCATGAACCAGAAGGGACTCCTTGAAGAAGC
This sequence comes from Pelobacteraceae bacterium, assembly GCA_041675485.1. Classification (GTDB taxonomy): domain Bacteria; phylum Desulfobacterota; class Desulfuromonadia; order Geobacterales; family Pseudopelobacteraceae; genus JACRCG01. The sequence continues at coordinate 12,026 of JBAYTT010000061.1, forward strand.
CGACGGAGGCACGCTGTTCCTCGATGAAATCGGCGATGTCAGCCCGGCGGTACAGGCCAAACTTTTGCGGGTAACCCAGGAGAAAGACTTCATCGTCCTGGGCTCGACCCGTTCCCGCAAGGTTGATGTGCGCTTCGTGGCCGCCACCAACAAGGACCTGATGAACGAGGTCAGGGAGGGACGCTTCCGCGAGGATCTCTACTACCGCCTGAACGTGATCTCCATCAACCTCCCCCCCCTGCGCGAACGGCGTGATGATATCGAGCCGCTCGCCCGGCATTTCCTGAAGGGCTCAACCCGCCGCATGAAAAAGGACGTAGCCGGCATCGATGACGAGGCCATGCAGGCGTTGGTGCAGTATGATTGGCCGGGGAATGTGCGTGAGCTGGAAAACGTCATGGAACGGGCGGTAATTCTTGCCCGAACCAACATGATCACCATCGGCCTGCTGCCGCTCGGAGCCCGCAGGGAAGCCCTCTCCGCCGCAACCAGCACCACCCGGATGATCGCGCTGGATGAGATCGAGCGTCAGCACATCACGTCAATCCTGAAGGAGACCGGCTTCCACAAAAGCAGGGCCGCCGAGATCCTGGGGATCTCCCGCAAAACCCTGGATCGCAAGATCGTTGATTACAATTTGACGGGGAGGGACAAGGGGTGAGGCCGTACCTGCGCTACTCGATCCGTCTGAAGCTGACACTGGCTACTTTGGTGCCGCTTGTAACGGCTGTTGTGCTCTTTTGGGTGATCGGCGCATCGACGCTCTACCTTGGTATACCTGACGCCCCCCTCTTCGATTTGCGCTCCCGGATACATATCATCTTCTCGGTAATTCTCCTGTTTGTCACCCTGATCGGCGTCGCGCTTTCCGCGTGGCTCGGCTCAAGCCTGGCCCGCCCGATCAAGGCGGTGGAGGAGGGAGCGCGCCTGCTCGCACTTGGCGAACATATCCCGGATATAGTCGTGGGCGGGCATGACGAGATTTCCGTCATGGCGGAGGAATTCAACATCATGAAACATCGCCTGATTGAACGCGAAGATGAAATCCTGGCGCTTAACCGGACCCTGGAAGAAAAAGTCGCCGAGCGAAGCGCACAGCTGGACGAAAAGAACCAGTGGCTGCTTGTGGCCCAGCAGGAACTTGCCCGCGCGGAACGGCTCGTTGGCATCGGTATTCTGGCTTCAGGCGTGGCCCACGAGATCAACAACCCGCTGGCCATTATCCGTGGAAACGCCGAACTGCTGGAAATGTCGGAGCGCCTGAACGACTCGGATCAATCGGAAGTGGCAACAATCATCCGGCATGTCGGCCGGGTTGAGCATATCGTGTCGAATCTGCTGACCTTTGCCAGAACGACGAAAAAGGTTATCCGACCCTTTCAGATCGAAACGCTTCTCGATGACATCCTGGTCGAGGTCGGCCATCGTATTCCGCTGGAGAGCTACCGCATCGAACGTCAGTATCTGTCAGTCGGTAGCAATATCGAAGCGGACGACGATCAGCTGCGTCAGGTATTTACCAACCTGATCGTGAATGGTCTGCAGGCCATGGAAACGGGAGGGACACTGACGGTTTCAACAGTGATTGACCAGGAAACCGGGCGCTGCTCCGTAACCATAGGCGACAGCGGGTCAGGCATTTCCGCAGACGTGCAGAAAAAGCTGTTCACGCCGTTTTTCACCACAAAACCGAAAGGGACCGGCCTGGGGTTGGCGGTTTCCTACGGGATCGTCACGGATCATGGCGGCGACATCAAGGTCGAGAGCGAGCCGGGCAAGGGTGCCACGTTCAAAGTGCTGCTGCCGCTGCGGCAATAGTTGTAGCGCAGGTGGCGGCATGGTATATACGTGAGTTGATGAGATATATTGCGGAGGAAAATTTATGAAACTGGATTTCAGTTCTTACGAAAAGGCACTGAACTCGCTCCAGCGGGTGCTTGACCGAAGTAGCACCGTTCCGGGAGACGAAGATATCCGTGACGCATGCATCCAGCGCTTCGAATACACCTACGAACTGGCTTTCAAAATGCTTAAACGACAGCTTGAGCAGGAGCTGCCATCCCGAGAGGAACTGGATCAACTCCCTTACAAGGAAATGATACGTGTCGGGGCTGAGCGCGGCCTGATTGCCGTGCCCGAACGCTGGTTCAACTATCGCGCCAAACGCAATATCACCTCCCACACCTATGACGAAGAGAAAGCGCGCGAAGTCTTCGCCATCCTGTCCGATTTTGCGGCCGATGCCGCCGACCTGCTGACCCGCCTGAAGAGCAGACATGCTTGACCTCTCACCGGAACAACTGGTCGAAGTCCGCCGTATTCTCCAGTTCCATGTCCCCGGACGCACGGTGCGTGCCTTCGGTTCCCGTGTGCAGGGAAATGCCAAACCATTTTCCGATCTTGACCTGGCCGTCATGGGCGATGCTTCGCTCGATTTCCGGCAACTGACAGCCCTGAAAGATGCCTTTGCCGAATCCAACCTCCCCTTTCGGGTGGATGTGGTGGATTGGGCGGCGACCAGTGAGGCGTTTCGGGGGATTATTGAGGAGGCGTACGAGGTGGTGGAAGAGAATTGAAAACAACCGGGCAGCGGGAGCGCTCTGCCGGTAGATAAACCCTTCCCGTTACCCGCGCCCGGTTTGATTTATAACTATCTATTAACGCAGTAAAAGCGTAACTTGGAAGCCGACCCGACTTTCGAAATAATTATCACAGTCATTTCACCTTCCCCCCGTTTTTCGGTAACCTCCATCCACCTCTGCAGTTAATTTTCTGGAACAGCCAACACAGTTCCTTTCTGACCCCTTCATTCATGTGAAATCCTTCACCATGCCCGGAGCTCGGAATACGTAGAGATCAAAGGACACATAGTGGGCATCGGCATTCTGATCGGATACTTCGCAAAACAAGATGAAGCTCGCAAAGCTCTCCGGGAACTGGCTCGACTGGGATTCAACCGCGTTGCCCTGCTGCACAAGGATACGGACGGAGATGTCCATGGTGCGGATTCGTTCTTCCGGCTCAGTCGCTTCGGACGTTGTATCGATCCGGAAGTGTTGCGCGATCATGCCCGCTGGCTCGTTTCCGGGGAAACCGTCCTGATTCTCCAGGCACCGGTCGAATCGCTGCAGCGTCCGCTTGCCCTGCTACGGGAAAGCGGCGACATCCCGCCGGCGCTGTTCGTCATGCATCCCAAACGCGAACGGCGGACAGAGATGCGGGTCCCCGAGGTAAAACTCGCCCCGGCCCAGATCATTGAACATGCCCAACGCCACGCCAGGGAGCGGCAGGTGGACACAAGGCCCCAGCGAAGCGCCGAACTGCTCAAGCGACTCAAACAGTCGCGCCAATGGGTCCGTCAGGTCTGTGCCGACCTCACCGCGGCAAGCCGCCTGGAGCAGAAAGCAACGCCGGCCGCTGACTGGATCCTCGATAACGAGTATATCCTGGAGGGTAACGCCCGCGATGTCCTGCTGAACCTCCCCCGAAGCTTTTACCGGCAGCTTCCCGCACTGGCCTCTGATCCCTACCAGGGTCTCCCCTGCATCTACGCCCTGGGCAAGGATCTCGTTTCCCATACGGAGCTGCGCCTGGACCGGGAAAACATCATGGCGTTCATCGAGGCGCACCAAACCGTGCGCACCCTGACAATCGGCGAACTCTGGGCAATCCCCCAGATGCTGCGCATCGCGCTTATCGAAAGCATCCAGAGCCTGGCCGTTACCGCCCTGGCGGACCTGCGCGAACGCCAGTTGTCGGAATTCTGGGCGAACCGGCTGATCGCCGCCAATCGTCGCGATGCCACCCAGCTTTTCGCCATCCTGGCGGAACTGGCCAAGGCGGAGCCGTCTCCCTCCCCGTATTTCGCGACGCAGCTGGTCGGGCTGCTCTATGACGAGGAAGCCGCGTTGGCGCCGGTCCAGAGCTGGCTCGAACGCACCCTCAAAATTCCGCTGCACGATCTCAATATGCGTGAGCAGAACCGCCAGACAAGGGAGCAGCTTTCATGCAGCAATGCCTTCACCAGCCTGCGCCAGCTTGCGCTGCTGGACTGGCGCGAGATCTTTGAGAAGCTCAGCCGGGTGGAACAGATACTGCGCCGCGATCCAGCCGGGATCTATGCCGGAATGGACTTCGCAACCCGTGACCGCTGCCGGCGGGTACTCGAGGAACTCGCCCGCGTTGCCGGCCAGAGCGAGGAACAGGTCGCGGAACGGGTCATCACGCTGTCGACGCATGCCGGACGGCAGGCAAACGCCGATGAACGCCGCAGTCACGTCGGTACGTGGCTGGTCGGAGAAGGACGCGCCGACCTTGCCCAACTGCTCGCCTGCCGTGAAACAGTGCGTTACCGCACCCTGGCATGGATCTATCGCCACCACACCTTCTTCTATGCCTCCGCAATCATCGGATTTACCGCGCTGTTTTTTTTCATGATCGCCACCTTCGGACCGGTCAAACAGATCGAACCGGCCCGACTGGCGGGACTTTTTCTGTTCCTGCTGATTCCGGTCAGCCAGCTGGCGATCGAGACAGTCAATTACCTGATCACACGGCTGCTTCCCCCCCGCTCCCTCCCCAAGATGGATTTCGAGGAAACCGGGATTCCCGATGAGTTCCGCACCCTGGTGGTCGTGCCGATGATGCTGACCAACGCGGATACGGTACAAGAAGAGGTGGAGAAGCTGGAGATCCGCTATCTGGCAAACAAGGAAGCAAATCTGCTCTTCAGCCTCTTTACGGACTACACCGATTCGACCTCGCTTTCCCATGAAGATGACAACCGCCTGCTCCGGATCGCATCTGAATGCCTGACAGAGCTTAACGAACGCCATGGCGGCACGCGCTTTTTCCTGTTCCATCGGGAGCGGAGCTGGAGCGAATCAGAGCAAAAATTCATCGGCTGGGAGCGCAAACGGGGCAAGCTGGAGGAATTGAACTGCCTGATAGACGGCACCAGGCCGGAGACCGCACCACAATTGGTCTACGTGGGCGAACCGGAGCAGTTGACGGATGTCCGGTTCATCATCACCCTGGACAGTGACACCCAGCTGCCGCACGCAACGGCCCGCAGAATGGTCGAGACGCTGGCGCACCCCCTCAATCAGCCGCGTTTCGATGCAAACGGCGCTATTCGGGCCGGTTCCTACACGGTCATCCAGCCACGGGTAAGCCCGACGCTGCCGAGCACAAGCGCCTCTACCTTCAGCCGGCTCTTTGCCGATGCGGTTGGCATCGACCCCTATACCCAGGCGGTTTCCGATGTCTACCAGGATTTAAGCGGCGAAGGTTCGTACCATGGCAAGGGGATCTACGACGTGCGCGCCTTCAGCCGCGTGCTGTCCGGGCGGTTCCCGGAAGAGTGGGTATTGAGCCACGACCTGATCGAAGGGGCCCATGTCCGGGTGGGACTTGCCAGCGACATTGAACTCTACGACGAATTCCCGCAAGGGTACCAGAGTTACAGCAGCCGGACCCATCGCTGGATTCGCGGCGACTGGCAGATTGCGGGGTGGATTTTTCCTCGGGTTCCCAACGCAGCCGGCGGACGGGAGACGAATCCGCTCTCCCTGCTGGGGCGCTGGAAGATCCTCGACAACCTGCGCCGCAGCCTGATGCCTGCCTCCAGCCTGGGGCTGCTGCTGGCCTCATGGCTCATTTCCCCGAAGATCGGCGCAATGGCAACGCTGGTGGTCGGGATGCAGCTCCTCTTTCACCCCCTGGCGCAGCCCTTCACCATGGCCACTACTCGCAAGGGGCTGAAATACTTCTCCCCATCGAAGCTGTTGCACGACCTGTTGCGGGCAACAACCGACGCTGCCCTGCTGCCGCACCAGACAGCGGTTACCCTTGATGCCATCGCCCGGGTCTGGTACCGCCGCGTAATCTCCCAACGCAACCTGCTGGAATGGACGGCCCAGGCAACCCACTGGAGCGCCTCGCGAAAACAGCCGCTCTTCGTCGCCAGCCTGGCCTTGGGCAGCATTTTCAGCGTGGCCGTTGGCCTGGCGATCTGGCGCGTCATGCCGTCCAGCCTGCCGCTGGCCTCCCCCTGGCTCGTCCTCTGGTTCCTCTCGCCGCTGCTCGGCTGGCTCCTGAACCTGCGGCCTCGCGAACAGCAGCAGACACAGGCGCTGCCGGAAAATGACCGGCTTTTCCTCAGACTGGTCGCCCGGAAAACCTGGCGCTATTTCTCGTCCTTCGTCTCCGCCGACTCATCGTGGCTGCCGCCGGACAACTACCAGGTTGCCCATCAGGACCGCCTGGCAATGCGGACCAGCCCTACCAACATCGGACTCTGGCTGACGACTGTCCTTGGAGCTCATGATTCCGGCTACCTGACGGTTACCCAGGCGGTGGAAACAGTGGCCAAAACCATGGCGACCATCGACCGCATGGAACGCTATGAGGGGCATCTCCTCAACTGGTACGACATCAGAACGCTGGCTCCCCTCGCGCCCCGCTAC
>JBAYTT010000062.1:0-18468 GCA_041675485.1 Pelobacteraceae bacterium
AAAGTTCCATTCTCCAGAAAAACCTGAAAATGATTTTTTTGAAATAGAAATATTTTCCAGATGAGCAAGGCGATCCAAAAAAAGAAAACCCGCGTTATGGCGGGTCCATTGATAGGTGGGGCCGGGATTGCCCAGCCCCGCAATTATATAGGTACTCATACTAGATTAAATTCGTGCTCTATGCCGCAGCCGGAGCTTCTTCTTCTTTGGCTCTGCCAAGAACGCTGACAACGGGAATCTTTGCCTGGTCAAGGATCACGATACCTTCTGGTAGCGGAATCTCGCTGACGTGAATCGAATGGGCAATTTTCAGATCCGTGACATCAATGGTAATGCAGTCAGGAATGTTTCCTGGCAGGCATTCAATGTGCAATTCGTGGTGAGCCAGATCAAGCAGTCCGCCTTCTTTCACACCGATTGCGGTTCCTGAGAGGACCACCGGGACGGTGAGACGGAGCTTTTCATTCGGATTGATTCGATGGAGATCAACATGCTTGAATGTGCGCTTGATCGGATCACGCTGAATATCAGCAACAATAGCAATATTCTGGTCAAGGCTTCCGCCGCCGATCAAGGTTATCAGGTTGTTCTGTCCACCTGCGCCGGAAATGGCATCCTGCAGATCACGGCTTTTGATGCTGACAGTCACCGGGTCAAGACCCTTGCCGTAAACAACACCAGGCACCATATCCGCATTGCGAAGTCTTCGGCTCGTTCCGGTACCGGTCTTAGTGCGCAGTTCAACATTCATTTGTTTCTGTTGCATACGTTCCTCCAGGTGTAGTGACGGGTTACCCCCGTCCTATTCGATAATCAATATTTGGTACTATACAAATAGCGAACTAACTGATTCATCCTCATGAATTCGCCTGATTGCTTCGGCTAACAAGTCTGCCACGGAAAGCATCCTGATTTTGGTGGTTGCATTTTCATTGTTATGAATTGGTATTGTGTCGGTTATTACTACCTCTTCAATATCAGAAGAGTTGATCCGCTCGATTGCCGGACCGGACAGTACACCATGCGTTGCACAGGCATAAATGGCTTTGGCTCCGTTTGCTTTGAGAGCCTTGGCCGCTTGAGTCAGGGTGCCGGCAGTATCAATCATATCATCAAGAATAATAGCGATCTTATCGCGAACATCACCGATGAGGTGCATTACTTCAGCAACGTTAGGACCGGTACGGCGTTTGTCAATTACGGCAAGTGAGTATTCAAGGCGCTTGGCAAAAGCACGTGCTCTCTCGGTGCCTCCGGCATCTGGAGAAACCATAACTACTTGATCGCCTTTGAATCGGTCCTTGAGATAGTTGAGAATAACCGGTGCAGCGTACAAGTTGTCTACCGGGATATTGAAGAAGCCTTGTATCTGACCGGCGTGCAGATCAACAGTTACAACCCTGTTGACGCCTGCAGTTGTTATTAGGTCCGCTACCAGTTTGGCGGTTATCGGGGTACGAGGCGCAGCCTTGCGATCCTGGCGAGCGTAGCCGTAATAGGGGATTACGGCAGTTATGGTGGCTGCCGATGCTCGTTTCAAGGCATCGGTTATCACCAGCAACTCCATCAGGTTGTCGTTGGTCGGCGCACAGGTTGACTGAACAACATAGACATCGCGACCGCGAACATTCTCGCCGATTTCAACCATTACTTCACCATCGGAGAATCGCCGTACCCGTGCTGCACCGAGCGGAACACCGAGACAGTCGCATATTCGCTGGGCCAGATCAGGATTTGAATTACCGGAAAAGATCTTAATTTTATCGTGCATGGTGACCAAACACCTTTCGAAATATGAAAAGAGTAAAAAACATGTGAAAAAGAAATAGAAGATATACTAAAACATTTACCAAAATGCAACTTCTTTCGCTGTTGAGTAATGAAACCTGCCGCCATTAATCCACATATGTAACGTCAACACTTCACAAGAATTCCTTCCTGGAGAGCAAAGGTAATAAAATCGCGGGATTCATCGGCGGTAAGCCCGTTTTCGATCGTTGATAGTGTGCCGGTTTTATCCCGTATCTGTTCCAGCAGGTGTACATAGGGGGCTGCCAGCGATTCTGTGTATATCACACCGGCATTGTGGTAGATAACTGCCTGGGAACCTGTCTGGGAAAGGTGCTCGTACATCCAGTTAATGTGCGGCTCCCCGCAACCAAGCAGATCTTCGATCTCGTACGTAAAATGAACAATCCGGGCTGATAGATCAAGCTTGAAACGGGTATCACATTCCGTGGATGCCACTTCGGTACTTTCACCGGACTCAGGTGATGGAGCAAGCAGAACAGCGGCATATTGATAATGATAGTTTATCAGGTCAAGCACGAGCGGCAGAAACCGCTTTAATTTTTTGCCGCTAAATTGAAGCGTTAAAAAATGTTTCTGCATATTCCAAATGTCGGCATCAGTGAAGTCTGATTCTTTATTGCTATGGCCATAGCGTTCAATTAGCCAGTCGCTGAAATTTTTCAAAAAAGTGGAGGGGGTAATTCCAAGAGCCACTACTACTGCATTAAACCAGGCGACCGCTTTACCGCGTGTAAAAAAAATGTCGCATGCCGTAGCCAGTTCGGCTGCCGCATGCAAATCAATGGCACTGAAACCTTCAGTTGCTTCGATAACATAGGGCGGCTGCGAATTCCAGCGCATATTCAGGCCAGCTCCACGAGACGCCAAACGGGTTCCCGGCAGAACGGCAAGAGGGAAAATATCAAGATGATTCGGATAGAGCGACAGAGCGTAGTCCAGGCTGCTACGAAAACCGTCAAGGGTATCACCCGGCAATCCGTAAATCAGGTCAAAACCGAATACAGCGCCGCTCTCATTCAGTAAGCCGACTTTAGTGGTAAAGTCTCCCTTGTTAAATGACCGTCCAACCTGCGTGAGAACAGCCTGGTCAGCGCTCTGTAAACCAATCTGCAGAGAACAGGTAATCTGTGCAAAGAGACGTGCCATTTCTCGATCAATGAATTCATTCCTCACTTCAAAATGAAAGTGAATTGAAGGAGCAATCGCATGGATCATGCGTAATATTTTTTTGGCACGATCCTTATCCATGTTGAAAGTCGAATCAAGTACAAATACCTGTGAAACGCCGGAATTGGCAAAATGTCGTAATTCAGATTCGACTCTTTCCAGTGAAAAATTCCGCACGCCATACATTCCGCGCGAATCAAAGCAAAAGTCGCAGGTGAAAGTGCAGCCCCGTGATAATTGCCAGAGTATGCCATGGGTTGCCTGAGTATCAATTATTCCGGTAAGGTACGGTGAAGGGATTGAATCCAGGCTTGTTACTGGGGGCGGGGGGGAGAGTACGGAGGATCCCGGAAAGATAACACCAGGAATTTCCGAGATATCGGCACCAACTGCAAGCTTTTGACAAAGTGAAAGGAAAGGAACTTCTCCTTCTCCGACAATAACGAAGTCGAAAATTCCACAATTTGTAACTGACTCAGGATCAGCGGTGACTTCCGGTCCACCGCAAAACAGTGTGATCGCGGGATGACTCCGCCGAAGTTCAGCAGCAACTTTGAAGCTGAGATCGCGATTCCAGACGTACATCGAAAAGCCGACCGCTGCCGGGAAACGCCCGGCAAGAGTGGCAGCGCAGGATGCAACATCCTGGCCGATAAAAAAATCAATGAGGTTGATTGAAACAGCACTCTCGACTGCATATGCCTTTAGGAAGGCGTTCGCCAGGGGAATTGATTGAGGTGAGGGATACGGGTGAATCGAAACGAGGTTGATCAACACTCTACTGAGTCCTTGCAATTTTGTCACGTGAAGACGTGGATTTTGGGAATAAAGTGGATGCATACTTATTGAACACAAAAGGTCAGCCTGGAAAGCTGACCTTTTATAGTTTGGCTGGGGCGCCAGGGATCGAACCTGGGAATGCCGGAATCAAAATCCGGTGCCTTACCGCTTGGCGACGCCCCAATACATTAAATAAAGTGCTTCTCAGATCGTTTCTACTACCGCAGCAAACCAGTTCGTGCCTCTCGATATTTCACAACGAGCAGCCTCTGCAGCATCAAAAGTCGTGAAAATACCAAATACCGTTGGTCCGCTGCCCGACATCAGGCTTCCAGCCGCGCCCAGATTCATCAGGCGGGACTTGATATCCGCAATTACCGGGAAGGCCGGAATTGTTACCGTTTCAAGATCGTTGGATAGAATTGATACAATCTGTTCAATTGATTCGAAAAACTCTGGCATTCTATTCAGCTCACCCTTGTTTGTCAACTGCAAAGATCTATAAACCCAGGCAGTTGAAACACTAACGCCAGGATTAACAAGCAAAATCCAACAGTTAGGCATCTCACGCAGGGGGGTGAGTTTTTCTCCGATCCCCTCTGCCAGCGCAGCAGACTTGATAATGAAAAAAGGAACATCTGCGCCAAGCGTGCAACCGGTTTCAATAAGCTGCTGTTCAGTGAGTCCAGTCTTTAGCAATTCATTCATCCCCATCAGCACAGATGCCGCGTCGCTGCTCCCGCCTCCCAAACCGGCTGCAACAGGGATATTCTTTGCAATTTCTATAGTTACCCCTTTTTCAGATGCAGCACAATCAAGCATTGCACGAGCAGCTTTCCAGGCAATATTGTCCGGACCGTTCGGGGCGCCTTTCGAATTACAGGTAACATTGATTCCAGGCGAGTTTGTCAGGGCAAGGGTGATTTCATCGCAAAGATTCACTCTCTGCATGATCATGCGAAGATCGTGATAACCGTCAGATCGTTTTCCTACGACATCAAGCAGGTAGTTAATTTTTGCCGGGGCAGACAGGATCAAAGTATCCACATGATCTCCAATACAAGTGAAAGTAGCTCTCGTCCCTGTTATAATGAATAAACAGTATTTTTGTCGAGCGGGAAGTTACCGTTGCTATCCCAAAAGTAACACTCAACGCATTTTCATCAAAATCAGATTCCTGATCGTTTGTCATGTGTATCAGGCTTGGATAAATGAAATGAATTTGACAGGTTCGCTGGCAGTGTGCTAACTCTGAAAAAACGTTTTACAAGTGAATTGATAGGAGTTGAACAAAATGTTTAAAAACCTCCGTGAAGACATCAACTCGGTATTTGAACGCGATCCGGCCGCTCGAAATGTTATGGAGATTATTTTCTGCTATCCCGGACTTCATGCGCTCTGGTTTTATCGAATTGCCCACTGGTTCTGGATTCATGAGTTCTTTTTTTTCGGACGATTTACGTCTCATATCGGTCGATTCCTGACCGGTGTTGAGATTCATCCGGGGGCAAAGATCGGTCGAAAGTTTTTTATTGATCACGGCATGGGAGTTGTCATTGGTGAGACCGCCGAGATCGGAGATAATGTAACCCTCTACCATGGTGTGACTCTGGGCGGGGTAACCTGGGACAAGGTCAAGCGTCACCCGACCCTGGAGGACAACGTGGTGATCGGATCAGGTGCCAAGGTTCTGGGACCGTTCACCGTGGGGAAAGGAGCCAAGATAGGCTCCAATTCAGTAGTAGTCAAAGCGGTACCTGAGAACGCAACGGTAGTCGGAATACCCGGCCGCATGGTAATGGAGGAGAAACACAAGGAGGCCCGTCCCGACCTGCAACACGGCCAACTGCCTGATCCGGAGGCCAAGGCGATTGCGTGCCTGTTCGACCAGATTCGTGAACTTGAGCGAAAATACGATGCTCTTGCGGCAGAACATGCAGATCTGAAAAGCAGGGTTGACGGCAAATGATCAAACGCCAGACAACCATAAACAGAATTTTCAAAGTATCCGGCATCGGTTTGCACAGCGGACGTGAAGTGACGCTGGAGTTTCTTCCCCGCCGTGAGTTCGGCATCGCTTTCGTGTATAACGGGCACCTTATTCCTGCACGCTATGATATGGTTGGAGATACCCGCCTCTCAACCCAGATCAGTAGCGATGGTGTTTCCGTTTCGACAATTGAACACCTGATGGCTGCTCTCTATTTCTCTGGCATCACGAACTGCCTGGTTTACATTGACGGTCCTGAAGTTCCTATAATGGATGGCTCTGCCTGGGAGTTCTACCAGGGAATGTGGAAGGCCGGGGTTTATGAATTCCCGGAGTCCGGAGTATATTTGAAAGTGCTCCGTCCGGTTGAGGTTACCAGGGATGATGCGTTTGTCAGGGTAAAACCGCAAAATACTCTGGATATCACCATGGCTATCGAGTTCCGGGCTCCGGTGGGAAAACAGAAAAAACGTGTTACTGACGTCGAGAATGCTTTTTCGATTATCAATTCGCGCACATTCGGTTTTCTTGAGGAACTTGAAGCGATCCGCAATGCAGGATTGGCCAAGGGGGCGTCTCTGGATAACGCTGTCGCGATTGGAGAAGACAGTATTGTCAACCCTCAAGGTCTTCGTTACAAGAAAGAACTTGTGAATCACAAGATACTTGACCTGATCGGCGATCTATATACCTGCGGTTATCGCATTCTTGGAAAGGTGGATGCCAACAAGACCGGCCATCATCTCAACAACCTATTCCTGAAAGAGCTTTTCTCAGATCCGCGTAATTACAGCATTTACTGACAACGTTCACTTGCCCATGATAACTTCGCCGGTGTCTGTAAACAGTCTTACCGGCAATTCAAATGCCCTGATGAATATATTCAATATTCCCTTGCCCATCGATTTTACAGGGATAGCACTGACTTGAGGGTTAGACCATTTTCCCTTGGCCTCGAAATAGGCGGTCAGTAGATCCTTATCCTTTCCCGTTAATAGCCACCCAACGATCGGAATCCGGTTGACGATCTTGTCAACAGTCTGCAGTGGCTGGGCTCCCAGGGTAAGGTTTAATTCCTCTTTTACAATATCAGCATTTCCGACAATCGAGACGTTGATGGCATTACTGCTGATGAAGAGATCCTCCGTGGACAAGATACCGTCTTTGACCGAGATGCTTCCTTTAATAGTGCTGTAGGGCATTCCGCCCGAAGCCATGTCAGGCAGCTTGAATTTGAGCAACTGTGAAACATTTAAAATAGAAAACACCTTCGATAGTGTGTTGAATTTTCTCAATTTACCGTTGTTCATCTGGAGCCGGATATTGCCCAAGGCGCTTTTTTTGATATCGATAAGAGTATTTCCACGGGCAGTAAGGTCGCCATGCAGTGTCAGTGTACCGGTAACCTCCCGGGAAATGTCGAGTGCCGAGAATAGTTTTTCCGCATCGGCTTTGGAAATATCAAGAGTAAGGTCATATCGATCCCCCAACTCGACATGCGGGACAATTCTTCCCTTGGCCGTAACTTTTCCCCCCAGCATTCCAGCGGTCAGGTTTTGGAGATAAATGACTCCTTTTTCCTGCAGAGCGGAAGCATTTAATTTGCTGAAGGTCAATCTTCCGAAATTCCCGTTTTCTACATTCAGGGTAAGTTTTACATCCAGTCCCGGGTTTTGTTGGTTATCCGGTTTCTGTGCAGGCGAAGAAAACATGCGCAGATCATCCAGATCAAGTTTTGAAGACGTTACAGTCAAGTTCGCCTGCGGATTGCTGCCGGTCAGATAAATGCCGCTGAGATTGAAATTAGAAGCATTAATCATTCCCGAAGCACTGTGTAACTCAATGGATTCATTGCGCAGCGTGCAATTGGCGTTGAAACGTTTGATGCTTGCATTCGGCGGAGCTTCGGCACGGTCTAAATCACGCAGATAGAACTGCGGTGATGAGAGGGTGATATCGCCTTCGGGGTTTTTAAGGCTTTTTATGCCAACTTTCATGGTCATTACCGAGTTGCCATAGCGGGTCGCAATGCTGGATGTTTCCAGGCTGTTTCCCTTGAGATACACCGAACCACTTATGCCGCTGATCTGCTTCAACTGCTCGGCAGGTTGGATACTTAGCCGCGTAAGTTCAACGGTACCATAGTAATCCATGGCACTCATATCCGCCGGGTCCCCCCCGCCTCTGATATGAGCCAGTACTGTTCCTCTTGGTTTATATTTCTGCCACATGGAGAGTATTGGCAGTGCTTCGCTCATCATAAAGCGGTTCGTTTGAAGATCGAAGCCGAGATACGGTTTTTTACCGTAGCCAATCAAGCCGCTGCCTGTGATAACAAGAGGTTGCAGATTATAATCTACCGACGTGACTTTTGTGGATTCTTTACCGATAATCGAACTGAACTTGAGCGTGTGTGGCATCGAGAGCGGTTTGCTGACGTATCCGGGCAGTGAGTAGGCCGCTTGCTTGAGATCCCAGTCTCCGTTCAGTCTGTAGGCGGAATAATGACCGCTACCGGTCAGATGTAATGATGAACTGTTATTGTATTCAAGTTTTGGAATGCCGGCAATTTTAGTAAGCCAGGCCATTTCAGAGGGATGCGGTGCGATATCCATCTTGATAGGATAATCGGCCGGTTTGTCAGTATTGTATTCGGTAATCGAACCGTCCAGCGAAAAGGGGGACGTTCCGAAAAAACCGGTCATGCCGACCAGGTTGAAGTTTTTACCTTTAAGTTCGATAACACCCTTTAGCTTATTGAATTCAGGTGCTTTTGGCCCATAACTCAACACTGCCTTTTCTACAGGACCTCGAATCATAAGGGTGTTGCAATTCTGGCCAACTTCCATATGGGTTATCTGGCTTATACGTCCGTCCAGTACGCCTGTGTCAAGCTTGAATATGCCGGTTTTTATCTTATTTTCGATATAATCGGCGGTATCGATATCGATGATGCCATACGGAACATACTTTCTTACGTCTTCGTAGCGAAATGTTGAAGGAGTGCTTGCTTTTGCCACGATGCGCGGATCCTTGCTCATATAGTCCTGAAGCTGAAAGCTCCCCTTGATTCTGAAACCCTCCATACTGAGATCTACAGAGGAAATATCGATCTGCTTCCTGGATAACGTACCGGTGTATTCAAGCTGAAGAGTTTTGGGAGAAAGAGATGCATGGAACACTTTCGGCCAATTGACGGTTGCACCACTGATCAAAATCTTACCTTTTGCGGCAAATTCCTGAGGTTTTCCCTTGAACGTGGTTGTGATATCCAATCTTCCAGCGGTATTGGCAAAGGGGACAAATTTCCCAAAATATCGCCAGTACCTGCCAATTTCAGCCTGTTTGAGCGACAAATCGCAATCGATGAACGTTTCCAGCAACGATGCTTCTCCTGCAGGAAACTGCAGGACACCTGCAAGAGAGACGCGAGCAGGAACACCGCTTACAGCAGGAATGTCGGCAGTCAACTTGAGATGACCTTTTTGCCCGCGTTCAAGATGGTCTGCGGTGAATGAAATGTTACGCAGGGCAGCAGAAAACGGTTCTTTTCCGCCGACCCAGTCATTCCAGAGTATTGCCCCGCTATTTATCCTGATTTTTTTGAAATTAACACGCACGCCATCTTTGTCAGGCTTTAAAAGGTCGTCAATATTAAGCATACCGTCTGGAGTGCGGAATAGAGAAATGGTCGTTTCATCCAGAATAAGATTCTTTAACTCCACTCTCTTTTCCAGCAAGGGTATCAGAGCCAGCTGAATCGTAATCTTCCGGGCTGATATAAAATCGGCCTCACTGTTGCGTTCTTTAACGGTAAATGATTTGAATTCGAACGATGGCCCGAAATTCCAGGCAAATGATCCCGATCCGAAGCTGACAGGACGATTGAGGCTTTGCTGGAGAGCCGCCACAATATCAGTACGGTAGGCATTGACATCCAGCAGGTAGGGGAGGAAAAAAGCGGTGGCAGTCACGAGAGTTGCGACTGTTACCAGCAGGAGCCCTGATGCTTTGATAAAACGGGATGCAACTTTCACGTCGTCGGCCTTTCAGATGTGACCCTGACACGTCGGATCCTTTTTCTATCGACGCTTTCAACCGTAAAACGGGTGTCCTGGAAGGTAATGCTTTCACCCTGTTGCAACAGACGCCCCGCCTGGGCAAGCAAGAAACCGGCTATCGTTGAATAGGGGGCATCTTCAGGGAGTTGTAAATTGAGCCTGATATTCACTTCCC
The DNA here is from genome assembly GCA_041675485.1 of Pelobacteraceae bacterium. Taxonomy (GTDB): domain Bacteria; phylum Desulfobacterota; class Desulfuromonadia; order Geobacterales; family Pseudopelobacteraceae; genus JACRCG01. The sequence goes on from JBAYTT010000062.1 coordinate 9,986, forward strand.
GCACGGTCAGCATGCCGTCGAGCAGATAATCATTATTCTCTTCAATGCACTGCGAAGGGGACACGTCATCATACTCATCGTCGATCTCGCCTACTATTTCCTCAAGCAGGTCTTCCAGTGTAATGATGCCTTCAAATCCACCATATTCATCAACAACAAAAACCATATGAGTTCGAGCTGACTGCATCTGTTTCAATGCAGTACTCAGTTGGGCATTGGCCGGGATAAAGCGGGGTGGATGTATGAGTACGGCAAGATCGAAGTCCTGCGTATTGGAGTGGGACAAGAACGGCTCAAGATCCCTTCTGACTGCGATGCCGACGATATTATCAAGTTGTTCCTGATAAACAGGAATGCGGGAAAATCCACGTGAATTAAAGGCTGCAAGCGTTTCATCAAGAGTGGCGGTAACGGGGAGGGCTGTTACCGCATTTCGAGGAATCATGACATCCTGAACTTCCGAGTCGGAAAATTCAAAAATCCGGTGCAGCAATTGTTGCTCGTCAGCTTCCAATGTGCCGCTGGTATGGGAAATGTTTATGATCTGTCGCAACTCATCTACAGTGTAGACGCTGGCATGATCAGGAGAACAGTGCAGCCCCAGCAATCGAACCGTGCTCCTTCCGGCAAAATCAAGCAACCATATCGGCCATCTGAACAGCGAGTGAAAAAGCCGCAGCGGCCATGCCACAGCCATGGCAACTCGTTCTGCGCGATCCAGCGCCAGAGTTTTTGGAGCAAGTTCACCCAGAACAATATGCAGACAGGTTATGATCGTAAAAGCAGCGGCAATCGCAATTGTGTGCCGGACTGTGTTCGAAACCAGACCATGAAGAGGCACTTCAAGTAAGCGGGAGAGGGCCGGTTCACCAATCCATCCCAAACCCAGTGATGCCATGGTGATACCGAGTTGCGTGGCTGAGATGTAGGAATTGAGGTTGTCAAGCAAACCCAACAGTGTCGCGGCGCGAACGTCACCACTTTCCACAAGTGAGACAACACGTGATCTTCGAACCGAAACGAGCGAAAATTCAGCAGCTACGAAAAAACCATTTGCAGCCACCAGCAGCAGCACAAGAATAAGATAGGGTACGGTATGATCCATAACTGCATATTCCATCCGGAAGTGATTGATGTCAACTGCAACATTCCAATTATTATTATCGTTTGACCAAAATTCTGTTTCATGCTAGTTTTTTATACTTTATTTTCTTCGAAATGGAATATCTTCCCGATGCACATGCAGCTGATCATACTGATGTTCCTCCTGCTCCTATCTGCGTGCGCCAGCGTCGCTCCTGCTCCTGAAAACGCCCATCCTGTAACCCGTACAATCCACGACAATCATGCTCATTCGCTTTACCTGTTCTCCCGAGCACGTATCGCGGTTCATGAAGGTGACTATCCCGCTGCCCTGAACCTGCTGCGCGAAGCGATTTCACTTGAGCCTGATTCAGCCAGGATGCATGGTGAAGTTGCCGAGATCAAACTTAAAATCGGCCAGATTCCTGAAGCGCTCGAATATATCAACAAAGCTATTGCACTTGACCCGAACTATCGAGCTCCGTATGTTCTTGGCGGCATTTTGATGTCATCAGCCGGAAAAGACTGGGAGGCGGCGGATTATTTGCGAAAAGCGGTCAAGCTTGATCCCGCCAAGGAAGATGCCTATCTTCATCTTGCCCTGTCTCTGACACGATTATTTGAATATGAAGAAGCGGTATCGACACTCAAGTCACTGGTCAAGCTCAATCCTGATTCCATTCTCGGGTATTATTATCTGGGACGCACCTACAGTCAGATGAAGCTGTATCGGGATGCTCTTGGGTATTTCAATAAAGTGCTGGAACTAAAACCTGAATTCGACCAGGCTGTTATCGACAAGGCGGCAACATATGAGGCAATGGGCGACTATCCGCATGCGATCGATACGTACCGTGTCCTGGTTGATCAAGATGAAAATCGTGCTGCAGTGTTGCAGCGCCTCACTCAGTTGCTGCTTCAGCAGCGACGTTTTGCTGAAGCGCTGGAATATCTCAAGTTGGCTGCTCAATCCGGGTTGGGCGGACAGGAAACAGCTCGAAAAATCGGACTGGTACACCTCGAACTTGAGCAGTATGATGATGCGATTACTGTTTTTACCGGCATGCTTGAAAAAGACTCCTCTTCAAGCAATATCCGTCTTTATCTTGGCATTGCCTATGAAGAAAAGGGCGAACTGGATAATGCCTATGCCGAATTCAGCAAAATAGCTCGAAATTCCGCACAATATGTTGAAGCGGTCAGCCACATTGCGTTAATTCTGAAAGAGCAGGGCAAAACTGACGCTGCGATCAACGTACTCAAGGAAGCGATTGAGGCAAACCGCAGCAATCTCGACTTATATTTGAACCTGTCCACTTTGTACGAATCAATTGAGCGACCTCAGGCAGGGCTGGAAATTCTTACCGAGAATGAACAGCAGTTTTTGAAAGAGCCGCGCCTGCACTTCCGAATCGGTGTACTATTGGACAAACTAGGCAAGCGAACAGAGTCAATCAATCGGATGAAACAGGTCTTGCAGCTAGACCCGAATGACGCCCAGGCTCTTAATTATCTGGGGTATTCATATGCGGAAATGGGCATTCACCTCGACGAAGCCCTCAAATACATCAAGCAGGCTATTGCAATCCGTCCACGTGATGCGTTTATACTGGACAGTCTCGGTTGGACCTATTTCAAGCTCAAACGCTATGATGACGCTGTCAAGGCTTTGGAAGAGGCAATCGCCCTGGTTGATGATGATTCTACCATTGTAGAGCATCTTGGTGATGTATATGCCGCCCGACGCTCCATCAGAAAAGCCCTGAAGCAGTATCAAAAAGCGCTGGAGTTGTCACCGGAGCGCAAGGAGCTGGTCGAAAAGATGCACAAGCTTAAAGGGGAGCAAAGCGAAAAATGATACCGTCACCAGGCCCGCGATGCCTGCTGATTGCTCTGATCTTCACTGTTGCTCTTGTGGCGTGCAACCGTCAGGAACCTCCGCGTATTACTGCTGTTTCTGCATCATCTGCCGTACCCGCAACCGGCGACTCACTTGTCGAAGGTACCATCGGCGAAGCTTCCACTCTCATTCCGATTCTCGCCACAGATTCATCCTCTTTTGCAGTTGCCGGTCAAATTTATAACGGGCTGGTGAAATATGACAAAAATCTTACTATCGTTGGCGACCTTGCAGAGTCTTTTGACATTTCAAAAGATGGCTTGACCATCACGTTTCACCTCCGTCATGGGGTAAAGTGGCATGATGGCGCCCCGTTGAATTCCAAAGACGTGCTCTACACGTACAATGTTACAATTGATCCCAAAACCCCCACCGCGTACGCCGAAGACTTCAAACAGGTAAAAAACATTATCGCTCCTGATTCACATACCGTTCGAGTTACCTACGCCGCCCCTTTTGCCCCGGCCCTGGCATCGTGGGGGATGAGTATACTTCCTGCTCATCTTCTGGAAGGGAAAGATATTACCAAGAGTCCTCTTGCTCGAAAACCGGTTGGGACCGGCCCATACCGCTTCAAAGAGTGGATATCCGGTCAAAAGATCGTATTGGAAGCAAACGAGGATTATTTCGAGGGGCGCCCATATATTGATCGTTATATCTACCGTATTATCCCTGACAGTTCTACCATGTATATGGAACTTAAAGCGGGTACGATAGATCTGATGACGCTGACCCCGGTCCAGTATGCGCGCCAAACCACTGCAAAAACGTTCACAAGCCGCTTCAATAAATTCCGCTACCCCTCGTCCAGCTATCTTTACATGGGCTACAATCTGCGCCATCCACTATTTAAGGATAAACGAATTCGTCAGGCCATGACCGCTGCGATCAACAAGGATGAGCTGATCCAGGGAGTACTGTTCGGTATGGGGCAGAGAGCCCATGGCCCGATTGTTCCGGGGCGCTGGGCTTATAATCCCGATGTCAAGGATATCGGGTATGATCCGAAGCACGCCGCTGAACTGTTGGCACAAGCAGGGTGGAAAGAGAAAAACAGTGACGGCATCCTGGTAAAAGACGGCAAGCCGTTCAAATTCACCATTCTGACCAATCAGGGAAATCAGCAGCGACTGATGACCGCCCAGATAATTCAGCAGCGACTGCGCCAGGTGGGGATTGACGTTAAAATCCGGATTGTCGAGTGGGCCGCGTTTCTGAAGGAATTTGTCAACAAAGGAAACTTTGAAGTTGTGCTGCTTGCCTGGAGCATTTCCCAGGATCCGGACATGTATGATGTCTGGCATTCCAGCAAGAATAAACCGGGGGAGTTGAATTTTATTGGTTTTAATAATCCCGAAGTTGACCGGCTGTTAATCGAAGGGCGTAGCACCTTCGATATTGAAAAGCGCAGACGAGCGTATTTCCGCATCCAGGAAATACTTGCCGATGAGCAGCCATATATCTTTTTGTACGTTCCTGATTCGCTCCCGGTGGTAAGTTCCCGGATACGCGGAGTCGAACCTGCGCCCGCAGGTATCGGGCATAACCAGATCAAATGGTATGTGCCGAAGAACGAGCAGGTGTATTAATGTCCCGTTATCTCATAAAACGCATTCTGATGCTGATTCCGCTGATGATCGGCATTACGCTGATCACCTTCTCGGTCATCCACCTTGCTCCCGGCGAACCGGTTGAGATGCAGATGGCGATGAATCCCAAGGTTGGCAAAGAGGCCAGAGAGAGGCTGACAAAGTTCTATGGTCTTGATAAACCGCTTCATGAGCAGTATTTCAACTGGGTCGGCAAAATAGTGCGTCTGGATCTCGGACGATCATTTTCATCTGACAATCGCCCGGTTGTCGACAAGATCAAGGAACGCCTGCCGGTCACAATTTCATTAAACGTAATCGCCCTATTGCTTGAATTCGGCCTTGCGATACCGATAGGAGTGCTGGCCGCAACGCGCCGTGACACCTGGCTTGACAAGGGTATCACCGTCTTTGTTTTTGTCGGCTTTGCCGTGCCGACCTTCTGGCTGGCACTGCTGCTCATGTATTTTTTCGGAGTCAGACTCGGATGGCTGCCGATTTCGGGCCTGCACACTCTGGGGAGCGATTCCTGGGGAACGATGCGCTACTTGCTGGATATGGCCAAACATCTGATCATGCCGATCATGGTAGCCTCTTTCGGAAGTCTGGCCGGTCTTTCCCGTTATATGCGTTCTGCCATGCTGAACGTTATCAGCCAGGACTACATCACCACCGCTCGTGCAAAAGGGCTGTCCGAGCGTGTCGTAATCTGGAAACATGCACTGCGAAATGCACTGTTGCCGCTGATAACGCTGCTCGGCTTTTCGATACCCGGCCTGATCGGCGGCAGTGTTATTTTTGAAACCATTTTTGCTATTCCGGGAATGGGACAGCTCTTTTATCAAGGGGTCATGTCGCGTGACTATCCGGTGGTCATGGGGATACTTGTAATCGGCGCGTTTTTAACATTGATCGGCAATCTGATTGCCGATCTCAGCTATGCTCTGGCCGATCCACGTATTCGGCATGGAGAGGGGTAGGGTGATGGACTTTAAACATTCCTACCTGCATACTATTTTCTGGCCGCGACTCAGGCGAAATCGTCTTGCCCTGTTCGGTGGCATGGTCGTTCTGATACTTTTTGTTGTCTCGCTGTTTGCTCCGCTAATATCTCCTTACGACCCTTCTGCAATAAATGCCTGGAAGGTGCTTTCACCCCCGTCATGGCAGCATTGGTTCGGCACCGACGAACTCGGCAGGGATGTTCTTAGTCGTGTGCTTTACGGTTCAAGGGTATCACTGAAGGTTGGTTTTGTAGCTGTTGGCATAGCGGTGTCAATAGGGACTGTGATCGGTTTGGTATCCGGATTTTACAGCGGACTGGTTGATACCACTCTGATGAGGTTTGTGGATATCATGCTCTGCTTCCCCGCATTTTTTCTGATTCTGGCGATCATCACCTTTCTGGAACCATCAATCTGGTATATTATGATGGTGATCGGCCTGACCGGCTGGATGGGGGTGGCTCGACTGGTTCGAGCGGAAACACTTTCGATCCGTGAAATGGATTATATCCTGGCCGCCCGATGTATTGGTTGTTCCAACGCCCGTATTATATTTCGTCATATTCTCCCGAACGCAATATCACCGGTGCTCGTTTCCGCAACACTCGGCATTGCCGGTGCCATTCTGACCGAATCCGCCCTTTCGTTTCTCGGGATAGGCGTGCAGCCTCCAACACCCAGTTGGGGTAATATTCTCACCTCCGGCAAGGATTATATCGAATTTGCCTGGTGGTTGTCGCTCTTTCCCGGCTTGGCTATTTTAGTGACGGTACTGGCCTATAACTTGTTGGGGGAGGGGATCCGCGATGCGCTTGATCCGAGAGTAAAAAGATGATGAAATACAGTGCTGAGAGCACACAGATATTTTGCTAGTGCGCCATCATGTCAAGTTGATAGCGGCTGTGCAGAATGGCAATCAATGTGCAGACGTCCTTAAATTCTGAGCAGAGTTGATTGCGTTCTTAATCCGTCAGCTTCATCGGGTCAATCAGATTGTCCGGCTCATCGCCCCTTGCAATCACACCAAGCTGATTAACTTAATAAGAAAGGTAAACGATTCCGTGAGAGTTTCCAGATCATGGTCAGTAATAATATTCAAGTGATAAAGACGGGACAGCTTGTCCCAGGTTGTCCCCCCCATAATTCCCGCCACAAGCGCTATCAGTCCGACACCTCTCGTTAATGTAAATACCCCGCTTTTTTTCAGATCAATTTTCCCCCGAGATTTTCTGAGTAGCGGGCATATGTACCTGCGTGTAAGGGATAATTTCTGTTTTTTACGCTACGGGTACTACAAAATCTAATGATTTCAATTACGTAATTTAAAAATCTAATTTCATTTTAAAATTATGCATACGGACAAATAGAAAATATCAAAAACTGATCACAAAAAGTTTTGATATATTTTCTATTTTGACGGTTTTACGTGCGTAAAATACAATAAAATAGAACAATAATTGCATGAGGAATGTATGTATAACATGCCGTAATTGAAGGTTAAAAAATAAAATGTATACAAAACATAAAAAATATTGACAAATTTATAACATCGTACTAAATATTTCAAAAATACTGTAATACTCCATTTGATTTTTGATTTTATTTCCAAGAATGAAGGGGATTTACTCTATGACAAGAGAAAAGGGTGCCTATTCGGTACAGGCCGTAATCAAGGCCATCGACCTGCTCGAAACTCTTGCGCAGGATGGAGATAATCCATCAATTGCGGTAATAGAAAAAAAACTCGATTTAAGTCGCAACAAGGCGTTTCGATTGTTGGCAACACTTGAAGATAAAGGTCTGGTTGAGAGGAATTCCCTGACCGGTACGTACACTCTTGGGCTACAGGCTTTTCAGATGGCACAACATATCCTGAAAAGTACCAATCTGATCCGTCTTGCTCACCCCGTCATGGAAGAACTTGCGCGCAAACTGGATGAGGCTGTCTATATAACCGTAATGAATAATGACGAGGTACTGTTTCTCGATATGGTTGACTCGTTCCAACAGGTAAAAGCGGTAGACCTGGTTGGCAAACGTTTTCCTTTCTTTACGAATGCCGCAGGAAAAGTGCTGAAATCGGTTTCTTCAATTGATCTGCGTAAAAATAAAAAACGGAATATTCCCGACCCCCAATCGTTGGAAATTGAGTTGGACGAAATCAGGAAAAAGGGTGTAGCGGTCGATTTTGGAGGTCTTGGAGAAGGAATTTGTGCTGTTGCAGTCGTGATCCGGGATTATGCCGGTAAGGTTGTCGGAGCCTTGACCCTGCTTGCCCCGTCATTCAGGATGCTTCAGGATCGTCTCGAGCAGGAAATCATTCCATCCATGATTGAAGGGGCCGATGAGCTTTCAATGAAATTTGGTTATATGAAACTCCCGGTTTGATTAATATGTTGGAAGTTTTTGTGTTTTTTTTGCAGAAAACGTCTCAGGAACATGAGTTAAATACGATAAAGAAAGGAGGTTCGAACGGAAAATTAGACAGGAAGCAGTTGAGGCACTATCAACTACTAATGAAAGGAGTAACTAATGGCAGAAAGACAGTATGATTGGGCGGCAATCGCAAAGAACCCGAAATTTATTGAGCTCCATCACAAAAAACAAGCATTTCTTTTCGGCTGGTGGATTTTCTCCAGCGTATACTATTTCCTGCTCCCAATCGGAGCAGCCTATGCACCCGGTCTTTTTAAGATCAAAATAATCGGCGTAATCAACTTCGGCTATATCTTCGCCCTTTCCCAGTTTTTTGTTTCATGGGCGCTGGCTCTTTACTACGCCCACGTAGCCAACAAGGACTTTGACCGTTTGACCAGGGAACTGATCGACGAACTTCATCTTTAGAAAAGGAGGATACGACATGACTTTAAAAAACATCATCATCGCCGCAACACTGACCCTCTCAAT
>JBAYTT010000063.1:0-18249 GCA_041675485.1 Pelobacteraceae bacterium
ATCGAAGACACCGATGTGGAGCGGTCCACCAAGGAGTCTGTTGATGCAATTCTGGAAGGAATGAAGTGGCTCGGGCTGGAGTGGGACGAGGGACCCTTTTATCAGTCGGATACATTTCCGCTCTACAAGGAACATGTGCAGAAGCTGCTGAATTCCGGGAAAGCCTACAAATGCTACTGTACCTCAGAAGAGCTTGAGGCCAAGCGCACCCTTGCCATGCAGGAAGGCCGCAAACCCAAATATGACGGCACCTGCCGCGAACGTGCCGAACAGCCTGGCGGTCAGCCGTACGTGGTTCGTTTCCGGGCACCGCAAGGAGGGGTAACGGCATTCGATGACCTGATCAAGGGGACCATAACCTTTCCGAATGAGGAGTTGGATGACCTGATCATACAGCGAACCGATGGTACGCCGACCTATAATTTCTGCGTGGTGATTGACGATGCCAGCATGCGTATCACAACAGTCATTCGCGGCGATGATCATGTCAACAACACCCCGCGCCAGATTCAACTTTACGAAGCACTCGGTTCCCCGGTTCCGCAGTTTGCCCATGTGCCAATGATTCTCGGCTCTGACAAAGCGCGCCTGTCCAAACGGCATGGCGCCACCAGCGTGATTGCCTACCGTGACATGGGCTTCTTGCCGGAAGCATTGATCAACTACCTGGTGCGGTTGGGATGGAGTCATGGCGATGATGAGATTTTCAGTCGTGACGAAATGATCCAAAAATTTGACATACATAATGTTGGGCGCTCGGCATCGGTATTCAACACGGAAAAACTGCTCTGGCTGAATGCTCATTACATCAAAAACGGCGATCCTGAACGGTTGGCCGATCTGCTGCTGCCGCATCTCTCTGCCCGTGAAGTTACGACACTCGGTGGTCCGTGCCTGATGGCGGTCGTCAAGACGTTGCAGGAACGGGCCCAGACACTGGAAGAGATGGCCGAACGGGCGGTATTCTACTACAACGCTCCGGTCAGCTATGATGATGCTGCATTGGCCAAGTTTGACAAAGATCAGTTGCAGGCGGTTTTTGCCGCGGTGGCTGCGAAGCTTTCGTCCCGGCCGTCAGACGATGGTGCTGAAATCGATGCTCTCTTCAAAGAGGTTTGCACCGAGAATGGCTGGAAAATGGGGCAGGTCGGCCAGCCGGTACGCATTGCCCTCTCGGGTGGCACGCAGGCGCCGGGGATCGGTGAAATCGTGGTGACGCTGGGGGTGGAGGAAACGCTTCGCCGGATTCGGACGGTGCAGGAGTATATCGCGGGAAAGTAACCTCATTTGATACGCACCATAGAGGGGTGGTCAGCGCATGCGCCGGCTACCCCTTTTTATATGGGTTTTTCCTGCATGACCCGCCGCAATTCCGCCTCGAGACTTTTCAAGCTGTATGGTTTCCGGATGAACCCGGAAGGGTTTTGATTCGAGATACGCTCGTCAAGTTCCTGTTCATTAAAACCGCTGGACAGAATTATCCTTATCTCCGGTTTTATGCGCCGCAATTCCTGCATGGCCGCCACGCCATCCATATTCGGCATGGTAAGATCCATCAGTACAAGATCAATTTCATTGCTTCTCAGGCGGAAGGTTTCCACCGCTTCCGCTCCATCAGACGCAGTAATTGTGCTGAATCCGCAGAGTGTAACCATGGCAGCGCATATTTTGAGGACTGACTTTTCATCATCCACAATCAGGACGGTGCCTGACGTAGCGTCGCTGACATCAGAGACGATTTCAGCATGTGCTGCTTCCATCCCGGGCGACATGGATGCTTTCTCTGCTGTCGGGAAAATTACCCTGATCGTTGTTCCCCTGCCCGGTGCGCTGTCCAGAAACAGGGCTCCGGAGTGAGCTTTGACAATGCCGAGTACTGCAGACATGCCAAGACCTCGACCGGTAAACTTTGTGGTAAAGAACGGATCAAAGATTTGCTGCTGTATTTTCTCGGCCATTCCAGCACCGTTGTCGCTGACTTCCAGATAGACAAAACGTCCCGGCTCCGGCTTTTCTTCCAGCCGGCTCTTTGACAGGCAGATCCGGTCACAGTTCACCAGGCCTGTTGAAAGCTTGATTCGGCCGGCCTGGATTTCAATAGCCTCGGAGGCATTGGTAATCAGGTTCATGATGACTTGCTGGATCTGGGCAACATCGCCCATGATGTCCGGTATCCCTTCAGAGAGGTGCATGTCGATTGAAACGGTTCTGGGAACGGCGGTCCTGAACAGCGTGGCGTTTTCATTGACCAACTGGTTCAGGTTCAGGCGGGTGATAACAAAGACTCCCTTGCCGGAATAGGCCAGCAACCGACTGGTAAGATCGGCGGCACGAGTGGCGGCAAGAGTCGCCTGTTCGAGCAGTTTGTGAGGTGGTGAATCGGGGGGGATCTTCAGTGCCGCAAGTTCAACATTGCCAAGAATTGTCAGAAGGAGATTATTGAAGTCATGGGCGATTCCACCTGCCAGCACCCCAAGACTCTCCAGCTTCTGGGTATGCAGCAGCTGACGTTCGAAATCGAGACGTTCCTGTTCAGCCTGCAACTGGTCTGTGACGTCATGGCCGACTCCGATAAACAAAAGCTCCCCTTTTGTGTCGGTATAGGGCATCCCGTTTGCGACGAAACTGCGTAATGATCCGTCAGCACATTTAACTCGATATACCGGACTGGTGCCGCTCCGGCCGGTTGTGAGTATCCAGGTGAGGTATTCGATACATGGTTGTACATCGTCAGGATGAACGAATGGCGCGAAACTGTGTCCCATGACTTCGCTGACCGGATAGCCGAAATGCCGCTCCCAGGCAGGAGAAACGAAGACAAAAGTGCCTGTTGCGTCCAGAGTAAAGATAACATCGAAGGAGTTTTCAACATGCGCCCGGAACGTAGATTCGCTTTCACGGAGGGCCGCCTCTATTCGCTTGTTCTCGGTAATATCGGCAACGATGCAGGCAAGCATGTCTGGTGATGGACAGTAGGCGGTTATTTTCAGGTGCGTGCCAAGGTCGCGCGCAAAGCGCTCGAATGTCTGCGGAGCGCCGGTTGCCGTGACTTTCTCAAACAGTTCCATCATAAATGCGCCGGATTCGGGAAAAACATCCCTGACGGTTCTGCCGACGATAGATGAAGAGAGCAAGGAGGTTATCCGCTCGAAGGCGCGATTGACCTCCAGGAAACGATAGTCGGCAAGTCCGCCGTTTTGGTCCCGGACGGCCTCGTGCAGGGCAAAGCCATCAACCATTTCTGAAAAAAGCTTTTTATAGAGTTCATCCTGCGGCGCAGGAGACATCGTCAAGGTCATCGGTTAACTCCATTTAAAACGTGTGCCAACTCTTTCGTCAGGTTCGCCAGGGTGTATGGTTTCGGGATAAAACCGTTCAGTCCCAGGCCCTTGAAACGTTCGGATACCTCCTGCTGGCTGAAACCGCTGGCAAGCAGAACCTTGATGTCCGGCCGGATATGTCGCAGCTCTTTGAATACGGTTACCCCGTCCATGCCGGGCATGACCTGATCAAGCAGAACAACATCGAAGCTGTTACCTGATTTGCGGAAGAGCGCCAGTGCCTCTTCACCACTTGATGCGGCCACTGTTGAGAATCCGAGTTCTTCCAGCATGGAGGATGAAACGGAACGAACCATTTCTTCATCGTCAATTACCAGGATTTTCACCGCACTTCCGACCTGCTCGTCCTGGTGAGGTTCACCTGCGTTGATCTGGTCCGGGCTGGCGGGATGATCTCCAGCGGCCGGAAAGAGCACCTTGATGGTCGTACCTACATCCGGCACGCTGTTTACCAGAAAAGCCCCCTTATGAGCGCGGATGATCCCCTGTACCGCCGACATCCCCAGGCCTCGTCCGGTAAATTTGGTAGTAAAAAACGGATCAAAGAGTTTATGTATTGTCTCTTCATCCATGCCGCAGCCGTTGTCGCGCACCTCAAGCCATACGTAGCGCCCGGGCGCCGTTTTTTCTTCCAGTCGGCTCAGGTTCAGAGTTGCCTGGTTAAAATCTCCGACTCCGGTTGTAAGGGAGATGGTGCCGGTGGCATCCCCGATCGCTTCGGCAGCATTGGTAATCAGGTTCATTATAACCTGCTGCAGTTGTCCGGCATCCGCCTTGATATGTGGCAGTGTGTGGTCAAGATGCTTTTCAAGCGTTATGGATTTCGGAATGCCGGCTTCCAGCATGGCGGCATTCTCCTCCAGCAACTCGGTCAAATTAAGCGGTTTGATGATGAATAGTCCCTTGCCGGAGTAGGCCAGCATCATGCCGGTCAGTTGGGCAGCATGCCGTCCGGCTGTGATTGCCTGATGAATGTTGTTCCTGGCTGCGGTATCCTGTGGAAGTTTCCTCAGGGCAAGGTCAAGATTGCCGAGCAGTGCCTGCAGCAGGTTGTTGAAATCGTGAGCGATACCGCCCGAGAGTATGCCGAGACTTTCCAGTTTCTGGGAGTGCAGAAGCCGACGTTCCAGGTTCAGCCGATCCTGCTCGGCCTTATTGCGTTCAGTGATGTCGAGAATCGCTCCAATAAGCCCGCAAACCTGACCACCGGTGTCAGTAAACGAAGCCTTGTGAAAAACCACATCACGGAGGTCGCCTCGCGAGTTCTTTACCTGGGATTCGTATATCTGCGATCCGGCGTGCTGAAAAAGTTCGAGATCCTTGGCGTGGTAGATTTCGGCCAGCTCTTTTGGAGCGATATCGAACACGCTTTTTCCAACAAGCTCAGTCTGCACTACGCCATAAAACTCCTCAAAAGAGCTGTTGAAGCCCATGTAGCGTCCCGTGTTGTCCTTGTAGAAAATCGGTATTGGGATGGCATTCATAAGGGTTTTCACAAAAGCTTCGTTCGCACGCAAGCTGTCCCCGCTGGCCTTCAGTTCGGCGATCCGGGTATTGACCATCTTGCGGAGAATGCGGTTCCAGGCGAAAAGAATCAGTACCAGCAGAGAGAGACAAACGGCGCCGATGACTATCGAAGTGGTTGGGAAACTGTTGCCAAGCGATGAGCCAAGCCATTTGCTCTCGATCTTTTTCAGTTCGTTGGCCGTAATAAGTCGGAATCCGTCTTGAACTGTCGCCAGCAGTTCGCCGTTCCCTTTTGCAACTGCGCGGTGAAATTCACCGACATAGAGAGGAGGTGTCTGCCGGAAGTGGTTCAGGATGCCAAATTTGTGGAGAAAGTAGAGTGCCGGCGGTTTGTCGACCACAAAGACGGAAATCTTGTGCTCTTTGGCCGTTCGGATTATTTCCTCGTAACTGTTGAACAGCATCAACGTATTGATTCCACTGTTCTTAAGGATATCTACGGCATTGTCGCCGGTCTTGGCGGCTACGACAAAACCTTTCAGTGAAGCCGTGTCGGAGATGCCGGGGATCTCCTTGTCAAAGAAGATGGGGACTTCGAGGCGGGCGTATGGTTCGGAAAAATCGAGCCAACCGGAGCGTTCTTCGGTCTTGAAGATCGTATCGATGACATCGAATTCGCCTGATCTCATGCTGCGTAGCGCTTTGCTCCAATCCATGGCGCTTATGTCGACCCTGATGCCGGTTTTCTGTTCCCATAGCCGCCATTGGTCGATCAGGATGCCCTGCTGCTTCCCTGCGCTGTCCAGGAAGACATAGGGGGGGTAATTGTTGTCCATGACAACTCTGATGGATTGCGGGCGAGCTTCGGTTCGGGACGGGAGCGCAAGAGGCAGCGATGTAACCAGCAGTAACCAGAGCAGGCAGCGCACGGTGCGGAGAGTTATCATAAAGTCATCCCTTATCCGGGCAATCAACAGCGGCAACATAATCAAAAAATATGAGTGGCAGCGGGGGCTCAGACGAACACGACCGCATTCTTGCCGAGTTTTTTGGCGGAGTACATCGCTTCGTCGATCCGTTTGACGAACGGGATCAACTCTTCTCCGGGGCGGTAGCTGCCGCCGCCGATACTGATGGTCATATGAACCCGTTCTCCCGGAGCAGGCCTGAATTCGCGCTCCGCAAAGGCTCGCCGCAACCGTTCGGCGACAACCTGTGATTCTTCCGGAATGGTTTCAGGAAAGATCACGATGAATTCCTCGCCCCCGTAACGATAGGCGGAGTCGGCGCCGCGGATCTCGTTTCTGATGACCTCGGCAAGCCCAGCCAGGACCCGGTCACCCTCCAGGTGGCCGTAGGTGTCGTTGAATTTCTTGAAGTTGTCCACATCAAGAAGAATCAGGGAAAGTTGAGATGCGTAGCGGTTGCAGCGCTCAACCTCTTCGTGCACCCGTGCGTAAAAATGCCGCGAGTTATAAAGTCCGGTCAAGCCATCGGTGATGCTGAGTTCCCGATGGCGGCGCTCACTTTCGCAGAGGGCGAGTTCCGCTGTTTTGCGATCGGTGATATCCTGAAGGGTTTCAATGGCGCCGATGACCGTGCCGTTTGTGTCCTTGAGCGGGGCGGCAGTAAAGAAGAGCCACTTTCCTCCTGAGCCGAAATGCGGAAAAAAGTCTTCTGCCTCGAAGGCATCGACCTTGAGTTGCGACCTGCGATACTTGCCGCTGTAATGTTGCGCGATCAAATCCTCCAGAACCTCATCTACGATCAGATCCGCCATGACCGGCCTTTCGGATTGATAGAAAGCCCGCCATTGCTGTCTGGTGCCAATCACTTCCCGGGCCGGAACACCGGTGATTATCTCGCAGGCGAGGTTCCAGTGCGTGGTGATGTGGTCTGCATCAATGACGAAGGTTGGCACGGTAAGCCCTTCAAGTATGCTGGAGAGACGTTCCCTGTTTTCGCGCAAAGATTTTTCCGCCTCAATGTGGGCAAGACGTCCCCTGAAGGTAGACGTAACCTCTGCTAGAACCATTGGCAGCATCTGAAGATAGGCGCTGTCCGGATCCTTTATGATGTAGTCATCGACACCCGCTTTGAGTGCATCCACGGCGACCTGCTCCGAACCGCTTCCGGTGAGGATCACCAGCGGAAGGGGGACTGATGCGGCCAGAAGTTCCTTGCACAGATCGAGTCCGTGCTGACAGGGAAGGTGGTGATCGATTACCACAACGTCAAATGCCAGCGGGTCGGCTTCGATCATGTCCACTGCCTCGGGGGCCCGGACACAGTCGGTAATGGTGCAATTGAACTCTATTCCGCGGAAGGCGCGGTGAAAAGCGGCCCGGTCATGCTCGTTATCCTCGACCAGCAGGATGCTCATTCGCTGTAGTTGCTCAAATTTCTTCATCATTCTCCTCCAGGAAGTTCGACCAGTTTCCAGAACAGGTTGATGGTCCGTATAGCTTCTGAAAAATTTTCGAATCCGACCGGTTTCACGATGTAGGCGTTAGCCCCATACGCATAGCTCCTGACTCGATCTTCCTCGGCCTTAGAGGTGGTCAGCATGATGACCGGGAGATGCTTGAACCCGGCGCAGTCGCGGATGGCTTTCAACGTTTCCAGCCCGTCCATCTTGGGCATGTTTATGTCGAGCAGCACAATGCCGGGAGTTGGTGCAGAGGCTGAGTCGCTGAACTGACCGCGTCGGAAAAGGTAGTCAAGGCATTCTTCGCCGTCATTGACAATGAAGAGACGGTTAGCCATCCGATTTGCCTTCCAGGCACGCTTGGTTGCCATGACATCGTGTTCATCGTCCTCAGCCATCAGTACCACTAGTTCTTTATCGCTCATTCCCGGTTTCCTTTTCAGCCTGCGGCAGCGTTATGAAAAAAGTGCTTCCTTCACCACCATTGGATTCAAGCCGCACTGAACCGTGAAGTTTGGTAACGGCCTTTTTAACGATGGCCAGTCCGATTCCGGTGCCCTCAAATTCCTTGTGAGTATGGAGACGTTTGAACATTTTAAATATCCTGTCATGGTAGCGTGGGTCGATGCCGATGCCATTGTCCCGCACAAACAGTTCACACATTCCGTCCCGTTTATCTGAAAGGCCTATTTCGACCCGTTTCGGCGAGGAACGGTTGAACTTGAAACCGTTTGCAACCAGGTTTTGAAATACCTGATTCAACAGGGTGTGATCCGCCTGCACGACAGGGAGCTGGCCGGAAACCACCAACTCGTCATTTTTGGCACAGTGTAATGAACCATGCAGTCCTGCGAAAAAATCCTCCAGCGGAATATTTTGCGCGGCAATGGTTGCATTCCCGATGCGTGAAAACTCCAGCAGGTCGTTGACCAGTTCATCGCCATGCCGCAGGGCACTGCCCATTCCATCGAAATAACTGCGCTGCTCCTCATTCAGTACAGGATCCAACTCCTCTCTCAAAAAGTCGGCGTAATTGCGAACGGCTCGTAGCGGCGCCCGCAGATCATGCGAGGCAACAAACGCATATTGGGACAGCTCTTCGTTGGCCTGCTCCAGGGTTGCCGCTTTTGCGATCAGTTCACTGTGAGCCTGTGCAAGCTCTGCCGTACGTTGGCGAACCAGCTCTTCCAGATTGTCACGGTATTCCTTCAGGTCGGCTTCGGCCCGTTTACGACCGGTAACATCCTGCAGCGTCTCAATTGCCCCGACGATGTTTCCGGAGGTATCATTGAGAGGAGAAGCCGTAAAGAACAGCCAGGTACCGTTGTTACCCATCTCCGGAAAGAAATCCTCGGATTCGTACGCCCCGTCTATGGCTGAAGATCGCTGCCAGTTCGGACCGTAAAATTCAGTGATTTCCTCATCGGTTGCCCCGGTAACGATCAGGTCCGCCATGATCGGTCGTTCGTGCGAATAAAACGATCGCCATGCCTGCCTGGTGCCGATCATTTGAGCGGCGCTTATACCGGTGATTTGTTCGCAGGCATGGTTCCACAAGATAATGACATGGTTGACGTCAATGACAAAGGTAGGGATCGGGCTCCCTTGAAGCAGGTGGCAGTTCCTGGAATGGTCGTAAACCCAGCACATGTTTGCCGGTTCAGCGGAGAGTGCTTGTCTCATCATGTGCCTCGTGATACCGTGATCAATATAAGCCCCTATTTCAGTATTTAGCACAATTGGCACCTGTTTCGCACTAATTCAATGACTGTTATGTCCAGTGTACTGAAATTTACATGATATTTCAGGGTAGAGAAACTTTATGACGACTTTCAATCTCACAACTGCATATACACCGCGCGGTGATCAACCCCAAGCCATCGAGGAGCTGGTCGCCGGGGTCGAGCGGGGCGACCGTCACCAGACGCTGCTGGGGGTTACCGGCTCCGGCAAAACGTTTACCGTTGCCAATGTCATCGCCCGAACCGGACGCCCGGCGCTGGTCCTTGCTCCCAACAAAACCCTGGCCGCGCAACTATACGGCGAGTTCAAGGAACTTTTCCCGGATAATGCCGTGGAATATTTCGTGTCCTACTATGATTATTACCAGCCGGAAGCCTACATCCCGACGAGTGATACGTTCATTGAAAAAGATTCCGCAATCAACGATGAGATTGACAAGATGCGTCATTCGGCGACGCGCAGTCTGCTGACGCGGCGCGATGTCATTATCGTGGCTTCGGTATCATGCATTTACGGCATCGGCTCGCCTGAAGCGTATCAGTCCATGCATATCTTCTTTCATCAGGGGGATGATTATGGCCGTGACACACTGCTTAAAAAACTGATTGAAATACAGTACGAACGTAACGATATGGATTTTCATCGCGGCACATTCCGGGTTCGGGGGGATGTGATCGAGATTTTTCCGGCTTACGACAGTGAACGGGCTCTTCGGATCGAATTTTTCGGTGACGAGGTGGAAGCGATCAGCGAAATCGATCCGCTTCGAGGCGTCGTCCTGCAAAAGTTGTCCAAATGTTCCATCTATCCTGCTTCGCATTATGTCTCCACCCGTGAGACGCTGGAGCGGGCGGTGGAGCAAATACGGATCGATCTGGCGGAACGGCTCAACTATTTTCGAGAACGAAACATGTTGCTGGAAGAGCAGCGTATTGAGCAGCGCACCTTCTTTGACATCGAAATGATGGAGGAGATGGGTTTTTGCCACGGCATCGAGAATTATTCCCGCTACTTTGACGGTCGTCAACCGGGCGAGGCGCCCTACACCCTGATTGATTATTTCCCGGATGACTTTGTGCTGTTCGTGGACGAATCGCATATCACCATCCCGCAGACCGGCGCCATGTACCGGGGCGACCGTTCGCGCAAGGAAACCCTGGTCAACTACGGCTTCCGCCTCCCTGCCGCGCTCGACAACCGTCCGCTCAATTTCCAGGAGTTCCAGGCCCGTATCCGTCAGGCGGTCTATGTCTCGGCTACCCCTGCCGATTATGAGCTTGAGGCGAGCGGCGGGGTTTTCGTTGAGCAGATCATCCGCCCGACCGGGCTTGTTGACCCGGTGATCGAAGTGCGGCCGGTGTCGGCTACCCCCCCTCAATCGCCTCCTAAATTAGGGGGGGAAGAAAAGGGGGGGTACGGCCAGGTGGACGATTTGCTCCATGAAGTGCGCGAAACGGTTTCCCGTGGCGAACGGGTACTGGTGACGACTCTGACCAAGCGCATGGCCGAAGAATTGACCAACTATTACCGTGAACTCGGGGTGCGGATACGATATCTCCACTCGGACATTGTTACCATCGAGCGGATGCAGATACTGCGCGACTTGCGGCTGGGGGAATTCGACGTGCTGGTCGGAATTAACCTGCTGCGTGAAGGCCTTGATTTGCCGGAGGTTTCCCTGGTCGCTATTCTGGATGCCGACAAGGAGGGCTTTCTACGCTCACAGCGTTCATTGATCCAGACCTGTGGTCGTGCTGCCCGCAATATCAATGGGCGCGTGCTGATGTATGGCGACAGTGTGACCCGTTCCATGCAGGCCTGTCTTGATGAAACCGGACGCCGTCGCGTCAAGCAGCTCTCCTACAATGAAGAGCATGGCATTACGCCTGAAACGGTGAAAAAGAGTTTCAGCAGTATTCTGGAGTCGATCGAAGAGAAAGACTACTTCACTCCACCGGGTGGGGTTGCCGAAGCGGGTGAGGAATACATCGCGCCAAAAGAGATCCCGAAACTGGTGAAGAGACTTCGCAAGGAGATGTTGGCGGCGGCCAAAGATCTGAATTTCGAAAAAGCCGCCGAGCTGCGTGATCGGGTGAAAAAACTTGAGGGAATGGAGCTGGCGCTGCGATGAAGGTGCGGACTCCAGAATATCTGACACGTACCGTTAATAAGAACGGAGAGCTCTCTCCGAAGATTGTTGCCACTTTCCGCGCGATGATTTATGCATACCACCGCTCCACTCTCCGTCCGATGCAATGGCGTGAGACGTGTGACCCGTACCGAATTCTGGTGTCGGAGATCATGCTGCAGCAAACCCAGGTGGAACGGGTCAAACTCAAATATGCTGAATTCTTGGGTGCCTTTCCGACGATCAATTCGTTGGCCGAGGCACCGCTGTCGGAGGTGTTGCAGGTCTGGCAGGGTTTGGGGTACAACCGGCGGGCAATTTTTCTGAAGCGCTGTTCAGAAGAGGTTGTCAATCGCTACGCCGGAAAATTTCCCAGCACAGTTAGTGAGCTGCAATCGTTGCCGGGCATCGGCCATTATACCGCCCGGGCAGTTGCGGCATTCGCGTTCGGTATTGCCGAGCCGCTGATCGAGACCAACATCCGAGCGGTTTTCATCCATTTTTTCTTCCATCACAGCGATGCGGTCAATGACCACGAGATTGCACCGCTTGTTGCAACAACTCTTGACCGCGATAATCCACGGGAATGGTATTACGCCCTGATGGATTATGGCGTTATGCTCAAGCAGACTCACCCCAATCCCGGACGGCGCAGCAGGCACCATACGCATCAGAGCCGCTTTGAGGGTTCAAACCGGCAGTTGCGCAGCCGGCTGTTGAGGGAGGTTCTGGAACATCCACGGATAACGCTGGAGAAGCTGATGCTCCTGGAGGTTGAGCGGGAAGCGGTGCAGCGCAACCTGGACGCGATGCAGCGGGAAGGGTTTCTGGTAAAGCTGGGGAGCGGGTATAGTGTTTCGGGAGAAAAAAACCGGGGGTAACGCATCAGCGTTACCCCCGGCATAGCGAACACTATGATTCAACAGCTTATTTTTTGTGGCATTCTTTGCAGGAAGTAGGTCCTTTTTTCATTTCTACGTGGCAACCTTTGCAGGTTTTGTGAGCCCAGTCTTTGCCGAGTTCTGCAATTTTGCCAGGAGCTTTTTCGTGGCATTTTTTGCAATCTTTCAGTTGCTCCTGATGTTTCTTGTGGTTGAAAGTGATTTTACCCATGGAGGCTGGCAACTCGATTACGTCGGCTGCGAAGGCTGCTCCAGCAAAAGCGGTTACGGCAAGCATGGCTACTACGGCGCTGATCTTTTTCATCTGTGTTCTCCTTGTTGGTTTTTACTGCGTGTGACGCAGACGTAATTTTACACGTTATATTCTACCTTCTAATATGTGCCAATCATTTAGCATATCGGATGCCAATCTGCAAGCATAAATGCAACTATGCTATTCTATTGAACAATGTTTTTTGCGGATGAAAAAGTCCGGGAGTCATATACCGCAATTGAGGCAATGGTGATATTATTTGAAGCAGACGACTGTTTGAAAGAGCTTGCCATACAGTCCGTCACTTAGTAAGTTAATGGTTCTTTTCTGCGTCATTCAGGCAGAATGAACTTCCAAACAGGGGGAATACATTGACATGCAGCCGGTAAACAACAAAAAAGGTTTTACGTTGATCGAGATCATGGTTGTAATCGTCATTCTGGCGCTGCTGGCAGCGCTGGTTGGCCCTAAATTGATGGGCCGTACCGATGATGCCAAGATTACCGATGCACGGGTACAGATCAAGAACATTGAAACGGCACTCAAGCTCTACAAGCTTGATAACGGCTCCTATCCGACTACGGAGCAGGGGTTGGCTGCGCTGGTTGAAAAGCCGACCGTCGGCGTGATTCCGAAAAGCTACAAGGATGGCGGCTATCTTGAAAGCAAGAAGGTCCCGAAGGACCCATGGGGCAGCGATTATCTGTATGTCTCACCTGGCGAGCATGGCGACTACGACCTCTTTTCCTATGGTGCTGATGGTGCCAAAGGGGGAGATGGAAAGAATGTTGATATCACCAGCTGGGACACCAAGTAATTCGCTCTTACACACCTAACGGATGATATTCAGGAAAGACCTTCGAGGTTTTAACAACCCCGGAGGTCTGTTTTTATTGCTTCGCATAAAGGGAATTCTTAATGGAAATAGTAATCGCGATCTTTGTCATCGTAGGTGGCTCCATTGCTTTTTCGGCCTGGAAGAAAAGCAAAACAACCGACAGTGCCCAATCGGCTGCCGGACTTGATGATGCCGAGAGTGGCCGCTCTGTCCGTACCTGTCTTGCCTGCGGACACGAAGGGGAGATGAACACGTGGCTTGCCCATTATACTGTTCCCAAATGCATCGTAATAGCCGGCTTCCTGCTTGGCTACCTGCCCGGTCTTGTCTTTTTGGCATTCTACTGGGGCAAGTACAAATGCCCGGCGTGCGGAGCTATTGGCAAAAATCAGCAGATACCTCTCCGCTAAGACTGCAATTAGGCTCCCTTCCTCCCCACCTCATTAAATTGGAAAGAAAATAATGCATCTTTTGATCAAGGTTGTCATCACCGTGGCTATGATTCTTGCTGCCACGACCATCGGCAAGAAGTTCCCCTCCATGGCAGGACTTATCGGAGTCATGCCTCTGGCGGGTGCCCTTGTCCTTGTCTGGATGCATGTGGAGAACAAGGGCAATCCCGACATCATGCAGGAATTTACCAAAGGCGCGCTGTGGGGGATTCTGCCAAGCATTCTCTTCTATGTGGTGGCGTATGTCTGCTTCAAAAAGCAGCTGCCGCTCTCCATCGTTCTTGTGTCAAGCTTTGGAACGTGGATCGGAGCGGCATTCGTTCACCAATGGCTGTTGAAATGAAAATATGCCCGACAGGGTGAATGTGCGTGGCGGGTTACAGCCCCGCGTAATCCGGTTAGTGCAGAAATTCATTACAAAGGGGGGCAGCTGGCATACAGTTGCGCCCCTTTGCGTTTCGATTGCTTCGTCCCCATGCAATTTTATTTGCACATTATAGTTGATATTTTGTGAATCTGCGCTATAGTCTGATCCTCTAAGCTATTATTTTCATTATGGATAAATGTTTTTAGTGCACATAAAGCAAACGCACGTATCTTGAACACGAGGAGGCAGTACGATGGCGCAGAAGTTTGTGTATTTCTTTGGAAATGGTAAGGCAGAAGGCCGGGCTGACATGAAAAATCTGCTGGGGGGCAAGGGGGCAAATTTGGCTGAAATGACCAGCATCGGTTTGCCGGTTCCCCCCGGTTTTACGCTCTCTACGGAAGTTTGTACCGAGTTTTATAAGAACGACAGCAATTATCCGGCATCGCTGGCCGCTGAAGTTGCCACCCATCTTGCCGAAGTGGAAGCTTTGATGGGGCGTACCTTTGGCGATGCCGCCAATCCGCTGCTGGTTTCGGTTCGTTCCGGTGCCCGTGCTTCCATGCCGGGTATGATGGACACCGTTCTCAACCTTGGCCTCAACGATACAACTGTTCAGGGGATTATATCCCAGAGCGGTGACGAGCGCTTCGCCTATGATGCCTACCGCCGCTTTGTCCAGATGTATTCCGATGTCGTCATGAATATGGACAAGCATATTCTTGAACATCTTCTCGAACAGAAGAAAGAAGAGCGGGGTGTACATCTTGATACTGAATTGAGCGCAGGCGACTGGAAGGAACTGGTCGCTGCCTTTAAGGCCGCAATCAAGGAAGAGCTTGGAGTTGCGTTTCCGGAAGATCCGATGGACCAGCTGTGGGGAGCGATCGGAGCTGTGTTTGGCTCGTGGATGAACCAGCGCGCCGTAACCTATCGCCGCCTGAACAACATCCCGGCGGAATGGGGTACTGCGGTCAACGTGCAGTCGATGGTGTACGGCAACATGGGTGATGACTGCGCCACCGGCGTGGCCTTTACCCGCGACCCCTCCACCGGAGAAAACTACTTCTACGGCGAATATCTGGTTAACGCCCAGGGAGAGGACGTTGTTGCCGGTATCCGTACTCCCCAGCCGATCAACCGGGCCAAAGAAACGACGCTGCCGCCAATGGAAGAGGTGTTGCCGGAGTGCTATAAACAGCTTGCTGCCATACGCGATATCCTCGAAAAGCATTATAAGGATATGCAGGACATCGAGTTTACCATCGAAAAAGGGAAGCTCTTCATGCTGCAGACCCGAAATGGCAAACGCACGGCGCCGGCAGCGATCAAGATTGCCGTTGACATGGTTGCCGAAGGTCTGATCGACGAAAAAACCGCCGTGAAACGTGTCGCGCCGGAACAGCTCGATCAACTGCTGCACCCGTCGCTTGATCCGAAAGCGGTCAAGAACATCATCGCTAAAGGTCTGCCCGCCTCTCCGGGTGCCGTTTCAGGTTCCGTCGTGTTCACTGCCGATGAAGCCGAGTCCGAGGCCAAAACCGGTAAAAAAGTCATTCTGGTCCGAGTTGAGACGTCTCCGGAAGATATTCACGGCATGCATGCCGCCCAGGGTATCCTGACCGCACGCGGCGGCATGACGTCGCATGCGGCGGTCGTTGCCCGCGGCATGGGCAAATGTTGCGTCGCCGGCTGCGGCGACATCAAGGTGGATTACGCCAACCAGTGCTTTACCGCCAAGAACGGTGTTGTTGTCAAAAAAGGGGATATGATCACCCTGGATGGAACCCAGGGCGAGGTTATGCTGGGTGTGGTGCCGACCGTAACGGTGCAATTGACCGGTGATTTTAACACTCTGATGGGATGGGTGGACGGCATCCGCCGCCTGAAGGTGCGGACCAATGCCGATACGCCGCATGACGCCAAGGTGGCGCGCGAGTTCGGCGCCGAAGGGATCGGCCTCTGTCGCACCGAGCATATGTTCTTCGACGCCGAAAGGATTGCTGCCGTACGTGAGATGATCCTGTCCGAAGATGTTGAAGGGCGTGAGCTCGCCCTGGCCAAGATTCTTCCGATGCAGAAAGGGGACTTCATCGGCCTGTTCCGCGAGATGAAGGGGTTGCCGGTGACCATCCGTCTGCTCGATCCGCCGCTGCATGAGTTTCTGCCTCAGGAAGATAAGGATATCGAGGAGTTGTGCAAGACCATGAAGGTGCCGGTTGGTGCCCTCAAGCACAAGATAGAGACACTGCACGAATTCAATCCGATGCTGGGACACCGTGGCTGCCGTCTGGGCATCACCTACCCGGAGATCTACAACATGCAGGTCACGGCGATCATGGAAGCGGCCTGTGAACTGGTCAAGAATGAAGGTTTCAGCATCGTGCCGGAGATCATGATTCCATTGATCGCGACGGTCAAGGAGTTGTCGGTCCTCAAGCAAAATGCGGTTGCAATCTGCGACGAAACGATTGCTCGTTATGGCGTCAAGGTCGAATACCTGATCGGCACCATGATCGAACTGCCCCGCGCTGCCCTGACCGCCGATGAAATTGCCGCCGAGGCGGAGTTTTTCTCCTTCGGCACCAACGACCTGACTCAGACGACCTTCGGCTTGTCCCGCGACGATGCCGGAAAGTTCCTGCCGTTTTATGTCGATAACGGCATTCTTCCGGAAGACCCCTTCGTGTCGCTCGATCAGAACGGCGTCGGCAAACTGGTCAAGATGGCCTGCGAGTTGGGCCGTGCTACCCGTCCGAATATCAAGCTCGGCATCTGCGGCGAGCATGGCGGCGATCCGTCATCGGTCATTTTCTGCCACAATGTCGGGCTGGATTATGTGTCCTGCTCACCGTTCCGGGTGCCTATTGCCCGTCTGGCGGCTGCCCACGCGGTTCTGGACGGAAAATAACGCAGAAAACTGCGCCATCCCGTCGCAATGAAAAAAGTCCGTTCAGTTCCTGTTGAAGCAGGGCTGAACGGACATTTTTTGTGGTGTGCTGATCGTGAAGAAGATTATTTGATAATCATCAACGACAGGTAATCGGGGGTATGGGCGACGATTTCGCTGAAGTCGGTCAGCACCTTCTGGCGCGAACTGCCGACCCGTTCGACGAAAACGGTCTTCTGCTCCCTGCCGGTTGACCGAAGCAGATCAATAATTGCGGAAAAGAGCGGCTTGACCTTCAGAAGCACGACCGTCTCATAGCTGGACAGTGCCGCTTTGATCTGCTCGATCCCGGCGGTGGCTGGTATGACGACCATCTTTTCGTCGGCTTCCACCAGCGGGAGAGCCGCTACAGCCGCTGCAGCACTGATGCTTGAAATGCCGGGAATGATCTCGATCGGCAGCTGTGGCCACTGCTCGCGCAGGATGTGCAATAGATAGATGAAGGTCGAGTAAAACAGGGGGTCGCCGATGGTGATGAAGGCCACCGAACGTCCCGCCTCCGCGTGAGCGGCGATCAGAGATGCCGCCTCCTGCCAGGCTGGTATCAGCCGGGACTGGTCGGAGGTCATCGGAAACTGGTGGACGACAATCTCCTGACGGTTTTCGTCGATGAATTCCCTGATGGTCCCCAGTGCGACACTTGCCTCGCTTGGATTCGAAACCGGGGCGAGGACGACATCGACACTCCGCAGGACCCGTTCAGCCTTGCGGGTTAACAGCTCCGGATCTCCCGGGCCGACTCCGACCGCATAAACAGTCGCCACTATTCGCCACCCTTCCGCGCAGAAATAACATAGACCGGATTCTGTGCCTCAAACATCTTGTATTCGGTCAGGTTGCGGGTCTTGGCTACATTGATGCAGGATGCTTCAACGGTAAAACCGTGGTCTTCAAGAAATTCCACCGCGCGGGTGAGCGTATCCAGAGTTACGGCATTGATAACCACAACCCCTTCCGGTTTCAGGCGCTGGGAAATGACGTCGATGATTTCGTCCAGTTTGCCGCCTGCACCGCCGATGAAAACGCGATCCGGATCAGGCATGTCGTCAAGACCGTCGGGAGCATAGGCTTCGATCAGCTTTACGTTGCGCGTACAGAATTTCTTCAGGTTTTCGTTGATAAAGCCGATGCATTGCTGGTTTTTTTCGACGGCAAAAATTTTGCCCCCCGGCATCAGGTTGGACGCTTCAATTGAAATGGAGCAGCTTCCGGCGCCGATATCCCACAGGACCAGGTCATCCTGAAGCTGAAGCTTGGCAAGGGTAACCGCCCGTACTTCCTGTTTGGTAATCAGTTTTTTTGAAGTGTGGAATTCGTCGTCATCAATGCCGATAAGTGGATAGTGGACGAGATTTGGTTCGTAGGTACGGATCAGAATCA
>JBAYTT010000064.1:0-17719 GCA_041675485.1 Pelobacteraceae bacterium
CCGCCACCAAGCTTGATTTTTATACGTCCGTCCTGCGGAAGTCGGCGCTCGGCGATGTCAAGTTCAGCCATAATCTTGATACGTGATGTAATCGCATTTTTCAGTTTTAAAGGAGGCTTCATGACTTCATAGAGAACTCCGTCAATCCGGTAACGCACCCTGAAAAGTTTTTCATACGGCTCTATGTGGATATCGCTGGCTTTTTTCCTAATTGCATCCTGCAATATTGCATTTACCATCTTGACAACCGGAGCATCCTCCGTCGCCCGTTCAAGAGAACTGATGTCGACCTGCTCTTCATCGCCGACAATTTCCATATCCTCAACATCCAGATCGCTCATGACGTCTGCAAGCGAAGCTGATTGATCATAATACTTGTCTATCGAAGTTTTAATATCCCGTTCTGATGCCACAACCATTTCAATGTTGTAGCCGGTCATAAATTTTATATCTTCGAGAGCAAACAGGTTTGACGGGTCGCTTACCGCGATAATCAAGGTTGCACCGGCCCTGTTGACAGGCAGCAACTGATACTTTTGCACAACTTCAGGCGGAATGATTTTTATAACGGAGGGATCTATTTCATAATCGGCAAGATTGACACTTGGTACACCGTACTGCTTGGATAAAAATGAGGTGAGTTGCTCCTCGGTAAGAAGTTTTTGATTAATCAGAATGGTTCCGAGCCGAAGCTGGTTGCCGGAAAGCTTTTGCTCTTCTAATGCTAGACCTAACTGATCGCGATTGATCAGATTATTTTTTACAAGGATTTCTCCCAGCCTGTTTGACTGCATGATTGCTCCGTTTACGTGTCTAAATCGCCATACTAGGGAGAATGTCGGTTATTGTCAAGCTGTAGTTAAGGTCAACAAATACGGTCTAAAGCCTGATCCATAACACCTTCAGGCGCTTTCATCTGCTCAATTTTTCAAACACCCTGCGCGACAACCAATGCCAAATTCTTTGAAAGTTTGTAAACCCAATGCAGATGCTATCTTGATAAGCGGCGTACCGGCAAAACAAGCAGAGCGGTTGAAACCTGCTTAGCGTCCCAGACCATAACGCATTCGAACTTGTTCGATAGGAGCCAGCATTTCAGGCGAAATCTGACCGGCCTTTTTCAACATCACGATTGCTTCCTGCTGCCTGTTAATTCCCGCAAGAAACTCGCCTGCTTCCAAGTAACTGTTTGCATAAATCATGATTGCTTTTCCGGTATCAAGATCAAGGAAGGACTGTTTTTCCATAATTCCCCGATTGTTATAATTATCCCACACTGTAACATCCGGCAATCCTGACGGTTCATTTATTTTCCGAACGCAGTATACGATTCCCCGTTGAATCGGCTGGTAATCCTTGAATTCCACTGAATATCTAGTTGAAAAATCGATATAAACCGGCCTGTTGCCGAGATTTTCCGTAATGGCAATACGCAGGGCGGATTCGGGGCCAAATGAGGACGTATCAAACTTTCTCAGGTTGCTGTCTTTAAAGATGCGAGGCATTGAGTCAAGATACCAGTCAAAGACAAGATGGGGAGTGTGCGGCAAATCAACATCTTCGCGCATCCGTTCAATACCCTGCAGGTACCAGAGAGGAAACGCGCCACTGTCGCCCCACGTGAACATGATTGCGTTCTGAGGTAATGAACGCAGTGAATTCGAAGCATAATCAAAAGCGATGTAGTTGTCGTGCTGGTCATTCTCGTAATAATTAACAGCGCAGAGCGAAACGGGCAGTGAAAACAGCATAATCACAACCAGAGAGTAGACCTTTAAATCATATCTTTCAGGTATACGGGCATTGCGGATAGCATACTTGAGGACATTGAAGAGTCCAACTCCGATCAAAACGGCAGACAAAAGATAGAGCGGAGTAAAAAACTCCTCGGTAAGAAAAATCAAATCAGGCAGTGCATTAAAGTAGCCTGCGATAACCATAAGAAAGGCAATCACTCCAGCCAGATAAGCAATAACGATGTCCCGTTGCCGCCGCCACAGACCGAACAATGCAAACAGTACGAGAGCAGCTCCTACCCATGTAAACTCATGGGGCACATTAAACGCCTTGACTTGAGCCCACAACAATGAAATGTCGCGTTGATGCGGATCGCTAGGGTATCCTTTGCGCAAAAAGTGCCACAAAAACTGATCCGATGTTTTGGAGTCACCCCAGTTAAGCAGAGGATTGCTCAGCGCCCGAAGCGGAAGATAAAGATTAACTGAGAACCCAAGCAAGGCAAAAGCCGTAGCAAGAACAAGTTCCTTACCTCTTGTTATCATTCGCCAATCGGCCAATACTATCATCAGAAACCAGGCTGGTAGCAGTAGTACAACCGACTGATGAAGCGCCATAGATAGACCGGCCAGAAACGTGCAAACATACACATACGCGGGACGCTCATCTCCGCTTTTGTAATGATCACGCCACGTTAACAACAAATAAAAAATAACAGCCGAAATAAAAGCAAGAAGCGGATAAGGCTTGTCATGGTTTGATTGCAACCAGAGACGCGGGGTAAACGAAAAAGAGAGTGCCGCCGCCAATCCAGACGCTTTGACAGCGAAGTTCGAAAAAAATTCGTTTTCAACCAGTTGCTCTTTTTTTAAAAGCTTGAGCGTTAACAGGTAGACAGCTAAACAAGCTAGAGAAGAAGAAAAGGCTGTCGCCATATTGATTCGGAACGCAATATTTCCCAACGGAATCCAGGTAAACGGCTTGGCGTACATCAAAAAAAGTGGATATCCAGGCGAATGAGCAGACCCGAGTGATGCCGTCGCAGTCAGAAACTCGCCGCTGTCGAAAAAAGTAACCGAAGGAGCCAACGTTAGAATAAAAATACCAAATGGAATTATAAACGAGAGGATTATAAACAGATCGGGTCTATAGAAATTAATTCTTCTCTCGTGTTTCACTTCTGCTCCTTTTTCCGGGCTATAGCAAAATAGCCCTTCCCCAGGTCGGTACTATAAAATAGTCGTTGTAATACATACATTGGATACATGGTCAAATCGTTGAACAGTATTCGGAACAATCTTCCCGCACCTTTCATCAGCCACATCCCCCCACTTTCAGCGGTTTTTTCCATTGGAGCGTCCGCAGGAGCTGTCTCGGTACGAATTGCCCAGTCGTAAAAAGGTTTCATGACATTGTATATGGGAACACCATAGGAGCATATGACGATATCATCAAAGCCAGCCGCCTTCAAAGCAGCATACAATTGTGTGCGTTCATAGCGCCGAACATGACCACAGAAATCATCATTGGGCCCCCAATCTTTCATATGCGCAGGAACAGTCAACAGCACATGCCCCCCATCTAGCAACCGTTCCCACAGTTGCAAAAGGAAAAACTCATCATCCTGATAGTGTTCCATGACTTCTGAGGCGATCACTATATCAAATTTTTCCTGGAGATCTCCAGGTGTGCAGCGCGCTACCTTGATGCGATGACTGGAAAGTCCTGCTCCAGCAACACCCAGTGCATCTTCCGAAATATCGATACCCAATCCTGAATACCCTCTACGGTCCAGTACATGCAACAGATCACCGCAACCACACCCAACCTCAAGGATGTTCTTACCGTCACACGTTGTCAAAAATTCCAGAATTACGCGACGCTTTACCAGATAACTTGGTGTTGGATACCATTCCATTTAATTACCCACCCTTGAGCCAGCAGACCTCAGTCCTTTGAAACTCATCTTACTCTGCCAGAGATAGTAAAACCCTGCAATAATCACCGGAAAAAATGCGGTACCGTGAAGGACTAGCGCAATACTTACGGCAGTTGACTCCGGGATTCCGAACGCAGAAAGCCCCCTAAAACAGGCATAATGGTACGTACCGATAAATCCGGGTGAAGCTGGAACCATCACTGCAAAAACAAGCAACACCAGAATAAACATGGAAGCGGTAATGGGGAGATGGATACCAAACCCCTGCAGCACCATATCCACGGGGATAACACAAAATAACCAAACAGCTATGGAAGATACCAGTATCGCTGCAAGGTGTCCCCCGTTTGAAGAAATCCGAATACCGCCGATAAATGAACCGAGTAAGGGGATAATACGGTTAGATAGTTGCTGCGGAAAAGGCTTCAAAAGTACTCCCGTCCACGCGAGGGTACGAATGGTTTGATGCTTCAGAACAAACAGAAAAACAACTACCCCTGCATATAAAATGAATGTTACAACTCCACCGGTTCGCAGCACAGTCTCTGCTTCCGACATTCCCTGTGGCAACCGTAAAGTGAATAGTGTGAACAAGAGTATCAGCATGACCGTAAAACCATCGAAGAGTCGGTCAATCACAAGTGAAGCGAAAACAGTCGGCGTTTGCAATCCTTCCTGTTGCGCCAGAACAAATGCACGTACAAATTCGCCAAGCCGCGCCGGGAGAAGATTGTTGGCCATGTAACCAATAATCGTGGCTGGGTACAAAGAGGAAAGAGGAATACGCTTCTCAGGAATGAGGAGGTAGTGCCAGCGAATCGCCCGCAAGAAATAACTGACAAAAGTACATACTACCGCCAGCAAAATATAACGATAATCTACCCTGACTAGAGCTGACCAGAGTGAATTGAAATCAATTTTTCTGAACAGCAATACCATAAAAAACAGACTGATAGCGATCCCAAACCAGAATTTCAAATCAATTTTTGTGCGCACAAGGTTCCAATCTACCATTGAGTCTCAGATAGTTTTTATTCACATTTTCCAGAATGATGCGGGTGTTCTCTACATCCTGGCTTATTGCCGCCTTCAATGCGGCAACATCGGGAAACTTCAATTCCTGGCGCAATCTCTGCACAAACTGGACAGTAATCTCGTGATCATAAATTTGATCGGAATAATCAAGCAAAAACACTTCGATCGTCCGCACATTGCCGCCGAAAGTTGGATTACAGCCTACGTTGCACGCACCTTTGACGCATTGGCCATCAACAGTGGCCATCACGGCATATACACCATCAGGAGGCAAGAGTTCGTTAGACGTAGCGATATTCGCGGTCGGAAACCCGATCGAATGACCTATCTCACGACCATGCACAATGGTTCCGGAAATCTGGTAATAACGCCCAAGAATTCGAGCTGCTGCCACCATATCACCACCAGCAACAGCTGACCTCACCAGGCTGCTGCTGAAGACAACTCCGTCCTCGCCAATCGGGGGGAGATCTTCGAGTGAAAATCCGTTCCGTATTCCAAGGCGTTCCAACGTTTTGAAATTTCCTTCCCGATTCCTGCCAAAGGCATAATCGTGCCCGATAATTATATGCCGCATTCCGAGTGAACTGCACAGGATGTTGAGTACAAAATCATTCGCCGAAACCTGGGAGAATTCCTTAGAAAAAGGTACAACAACCAGCAAATCTATTCCCGACTCGGCAATCAATACTGTTTTTTGTGCAAATGTTGTTATCAGGGAAGGCGCGGATTCAGGTGCCAGAATTTTTAACGGGTGTGGTTCAAAGGTGACCACAACCGAGGGGAGACCATGGACCAGACTTTTCCTCTTCAAGTGGGCAAAAATCTCTGCATGGCCGCGGTGAACACCGTCAAAATTACCAATGGTGACAATGGAAGCATCGATGATTTTTTCGTAGATATTAGTACCTGTTACAATTTGCATCCCTGCCCCTATCCTATTGTCGCAAGTTCCAGCCGCTTACCCCAGCGCCGCAGCAGTTCATCATAGAGTGGCGCATGGACCGGAGTGGCAAGCTCCGGATCACAATCCAGCAGATCAAAGGCCGCCCGACGGGCTTTTTCCAGCAATGTTCCGTCACGCAAAATGTTTGCAACACGAAAATCAGGCATGCCCGCCTGGCGAGTGCCGAGAAAATCGCCCGGTCCCCTGATTTCAAGATCAGCTTCGGCAATCCGGAACCCGTCTCCGGTTGACTCCATCACCCGAAGGCGTTTTTCTCCGTCTTCAGACAATTTGCCGGTCGTCATCAGAACACAGTACGACTTCTCTGTGCCGCGCCCTACCCTGCCCCGCAACTGATGCAATTGTGAAAGTCCGAAACGCTCGGCATGTTCGATAACCATTACCGTGGCATTCGAAACATCAATGCCGACCTCGATGACGGTAGTTGAAACAAGAATATCGAATTCGCGTAAGGTAAAGGAAGTCATGACCGCCTCCTTTTCTACAGGACTCATCCGGCCATGCAGCAATCCCACCCTGAAGTCGGGGAATATATCTGCCTGTAAATGCTCCGCCATCTGACTGGCAGCCTTCAGGTCCATTTTTTCAGACTCTTCAACTAACGGGTAGATGATATAAACCTGTCGTTCAGATCGAACCTGATCCCGGATCATATCATAGAGTTGCGTGCGACGTGACTCAAAAAAAATCTTCGTTTCAACCGGAATTCTGCCCGGAGGCATTTCATCGATTACCGACAGATCGAGATCA
Organism: Pelobacteraceae bacterium; assembly: GCA_041675485.1. Lineage (GTDB taxonomy): Bacteria > Desulfobacterota > Desulfuromonadia > Geobacterales > Pseudopelobacteraceae > JACRCG01. The sequence continues at coordinate 6,429 of JBAYTT010000064.1, forward strand.
CCAAACAACGTCATGGCAAGAGTACGAGGAATCGGAGTTGCGGTCATAACCAGAATGTCTGGATTGGCACCCTTCTTCCTGAGAATGCCGCGCTGCAACACGCCGAAACGGTGCTGTTCATCGATAACTCCAAGGCCAAGTTTCGCAAATTCAACCTTCTCCTGAATAACCGCGTGGGTACCGATTACAATTCGGGCGCTGCCGTTAGCTACCCGTTCAAGAGCCTCTTTTTTAGCTTTTCCCTTAAGACCGGCCGTTATCAATGTTATTTCCAACCCCATTTGTGAACACCAGCGGTGCATGGTGTGCCAGTGCTGCTCAGCCAGAATTTCAGTTGGCGCCATGACGGCAACCTGGTAATCATTCTCAACCGCAATCAAAGCCGCCATCAACGCTACGAGAGTCTTGCCGCTCCCCACATCCCCCTGAACCAGGCGGTGCATCGGATGTGGAGACATCATATCGGCTTTAATTTCCGCCAACACTCTCCGTTGGGCAGCGGTCAGATCAAACGGGAGCAATCGGGCCAGCTCTTTTGTATAGCGGTGCGTCACCTGAAAGGCTATTCCCTCTTCCAGCGCGACCCCGCGTTTTTTCAAGGCAAGTCCTAATTCCCAGAAGAAGAATTCGTCAAAAGCCAGAGCCTGATGTGCCGGCGTAGCGCCATTATTCAGTTCGGACAAATCTGCTTCGGGAGGCGGTGAATGAACATGCCCGAGCGCTTCACGGAGAGGTGGAAATGCCGCGGGGCAGAGCCCGGCGGGCACAACGCTGTCAATATTCGGCAGAAAACTATCCACGACTTCGCGCATAACCCGGCGCATCGTTTTTTGATGAATCCCCTCTGACAGCGGATAGACAGGCACAATACGACCGAAATTAGCCGGATCAGAGTCCAGCAGCGACTGCAGTTCCCCTCCTTCAGGAAGCCACTCGGCGTCCGGATGATGCACTTCGCGCTGATAGCCGAACTGGCTCACTTCACCGCTGAACACTCCGACACGTCCGATTTTCCATGTTCGTTTCATCCAGGTGGCATTGGCATGAAACCACTTGCAGGCAATCGTGCCGCTTTCATCACGCACCAATACCTCAAACACACGCCGCCCCCCCCTGGTCGTTGTCGCATCGGCAGCAATCACCGTACCGGAAAACACGGCGCTCTTTCCGGGGCAAAGAGCAGAAATCGGTATCAGCCGGCGGCGGTCTTCGTAGCGCAACGGCATCAGATAGAGAGCATCCTCGACGGTCCTGATCTCCCGTTTTTCAAGAAGAGCCGCCATTTTGGGGCCTATCCCCTTGATAAACTGGATGCCGATCTGCAAATTCTTGCGTGAAATGGCATTGTTAAGACTTTTGTTCTCAGCTGCAGACGATGACGAAACGATTGCAGGGCGCACAGGGCGAAATACAAGTTCACCATTTACCTCTTCGACGGCAAGTGAATCACCCGGCACGAGACCCAGTTTTTTCAGAATTTCGGATGGGATGCTGATTGAATTGTTTTCGGAAAGTTCAACAGTGGACATGCACATTCCTGAACCGGAACAAAGTAGGGTTGGACGGGTAAACATAATATTCTTGCCACATATTGTCCACATATTTTCAACCTGTTTCATTGACAAGAATACTCCGAGCAGGCATATCTTCAGAACAGGAACCATCACTTACAGATAGTTACCAAAAGGAACCGTCATGAACTCACACTACACATTCGAACAACTCGTAAATATCATGCAAAAACTGCGCGCGCCGGGCGGTTGTCCATGGGACGCGGAGCAAACCCATGAAAGCCTTACCCGTTATTTACTTGAGGAAACCTACGAAGTCATTGAAGCTATCGACGAAAAATCTCCGCAGCACCTTAAAGAAGAGCTGGGAGATCTTCTGCTTCAACCGGTTTTTCATGCCGCCATTGCCGAGGAATCGGGTGATTTTACCATTAACGACATCATCACCACCCTCTGCGATAAGCTGATCAGACGCCATCCTCATGTATTTGGCGATCTTGAGATCAAGGACAGCGCTCAGCAGGTTGAAAGCTGGGAAAGTATCAAACGCCTGGAAAAGGGAGATGAGCGGCCATCCGCCCTTTCCGGTGTTCCCGATCATCTTCCGGCACTCCTCAAAGCTCATAAGATAAGTGAAAAGGCCTCACGTGTAGGCTTTGATTGGGAACATGCCGATCAGGTATTCGCAAAGGTTATGGAGGAACTGCACGAGTTTGAAGAAGCATGGGCGGGAGGCGATCTGTCTCGAATGGAAGACGAGTTGGGTGACCTGCTGTTTTCCATCGCAAATCTGGGAAGGTTTCTATCGCTCAATCCGGAAGAGGCCCTTCGAAAGACCATCACCCGTTTTCAAAAGCGTTTCAGCTACGTCGAAGCGGAACTGCTCCTCCAAGGAGTAACGATGCAAAACGCCACTCTTGAAGAGATGGATGTCTTATGGGAAAAGGCAAAACGCGCTGAAAGCAACAAAAGGATTTAATTAGTTTACGCGATGTAACTGTTTTTAAACAGTTGTTATTCTTATCCACAAAAATTGTGGATAACCTGTGGAGAATGATGTTGACGATATTCAAAAGTGATATTTTTGCAAGCCTTTTGTCCGAAATGCCCTTTTTTTATACAACTGGTTTTGTGTTTTATTTCAATAAGTTATAACCGTATTCAGTAAAAATAGGGGGTTGCGCTGTCAAGTTCTTTTATCAATATTTTTTCTTTTTTTACCATCCTGATTCCCTGTGTATAACCATTTGATTTGTAACGACCATCAACCCTTTGAATTCAACACCTTCCATCATCAGTAACGCTCCTTTGTTTTTTTCAAAAAAGGAAAATTAAACATTTGAGTCTACCCTTTCTTTACCTTCCTGCGCAGCAACGACATCGCTTCAAGTACTTCTTCGGACCGTAATAATTTCACCATCAGCATATATACCGCAGCACCGCAAATAATCGCGACTCCAAGGACAGAACCTTTCAGAAGCTTATGCCCGGACTGCGACCAGTCAATAAATGAACAGCCGTACCATACCAGAACAGCCATCGGAACGGATGCCACACTCGATTTCAGTGCGGTCGTCACGATGCTCCTCCCCCCAAAAGGACCTATCTTCCGCCGCAAAAGCCAGAGCAGCAGCAGCATGTTGCACAACGCCGATAACGTTGTCGCAAAAGCCAAACCGCCATGTTTGAGTGGCCCCATCAAGGCAAGGCTCAGGCAGAGGTTAACAACAAAGGCGATAAGTGCTGTAAACACCGGGGTTTTTGTATCATGAAGCGCATAAAACACCGGCGCCAGCACTCGCGTTAATGCAACAAACGAAAGTCCTCCGGAATAGTATAACAGCGCCAGGGCTGAATTGACGACGGTATCATAATTGAAAGCGCCCCCCATGAATATCAGGCTGAAAATCGGCGTCGAACAGACCATCAAGCCCGCCATGGCAGGAATGGTGATAAAAAGAGTCAAGCGCATGCCAAAAGACAGTGTTTCTTTCATGCCGGCCATATCACCACTGGCCGCCTGCCTGCTCATCGACGGAAGAACAGCCTGTGCTACCGACACGATAAATATTCCCTGAGGAAATTCAAACAGTCGCTGCGCATAATAGAGATAGGAAACACTCCCCTGCGGCAACAGGGATGCCAGGATGGCGCTGACGGCAATATTCAGATAGTAGACCCCTACTCCGAAAACGGACGGCAGCATCAACAGTGCAATAGAGCGAACTTCTGGAGCGCTGAAGGAAAAGTTCGGCTTAAGAGGGAACCCTTTGCTCCAAAGTACCGGCAGTTGAAGGATCAGCTGAATACAGCCACCGATCAGTACTCCGACCGCCAGGGCGGTAATGGGAACTTCAAAGAAAACGCGCAGGCAGAGGGCGGCAATAATCATGGAGATATTCAGAAACACGGTCGATATGGCAGGTGTGAAGAAGTGCCGCAGCGTGTTGAGAATCCCCATGCAGAGGGCTACCAGGCTGATAAAGAAAATGTAGGGGAACATCAGGCGATTAAGCAGTACCGTCAGTTCGAATTTACCCGGTACGGCTTTGAAGCCGGGGAACATCAATCCGACAATGATGGGAGAAAAAAGTATTCCGGCCAGCGTGATGGACGCCATGACGATAGTAAGCAGAGTAAAGCAGATATTGGCGAGTTCCCGTGCCTTTTCCTCCCCTCCTTTCGAGAGGGTCGCCGAAAAGGTCGGGACGAATGCGGACGTCAGAGCACCTTCCGCGAAAAAACGCCGCAACATGTTGGGGATTTGAAATGCCGCAAAAAAAGCATCCGTGGCCAGGCCGGCGCCGAACAAACGCGACACCACCATATCCCGAACCATCCCCATGATACGGGAAAGCATCGTGGCGCTACCCAGAATTCCAGCCGCCCGGGCTATATTCCCTTTTTCCGACATAGCGCTGGTCGGTCAGTCTATATGAGCGACGATGAACTCGCGAATGCCTTCCAGATCGGCATCCATAATCTCGCACCGGGTCGGCTTTCCGTACAGCTCACTGACTGATGCGGGTACCGGTGCCTTGAAGCCGAGCGACTGCTCCACGGTTTCGCTGAATTTTGCCGGATGGGCGGTAGCGAGGCATATTCTGGCGGAATCAGGGGGCAGCAGGTCAAGCGCGGCCTTGATGCCGACAGCAGTGTGAGGATCGATCAGATAGCCGGTACTATTGTAAAAATTACGGATCTCCTGAAGCGTGTCAGCCTGATCGACCGAAACGGAACAAAAATCCGTGCGCACCTGCGCCATTTCGTCGGACGTACATGAAATGCGGCCATGCTCCTTCAGTTCGGCGAACGCTTCCTTAACTCGTGCGGGATTTTCAACAAATAGATGAAACAGATAGCGCTCAAAATTGGAAGCAATCTGGATGTCCATCGAGGGGGACACCGTTGAGACGACCTCTCCCAGCGAATAATCGGCAGAGTTGACAAAGCGGGTCAGAATATTGTTTTCGTTGGTCGCCAGGAGGAGTTTGCCGACAGGAAGCCCCATACGCTTTGCCACATAGCCGGCAAAAATGTCGCCAAAGTTTCCGGTAGGTACCGAAAAGTGTACCGGAGCATCAGTTTCGTCAGTGACCCGCAGCCAGGCATAGAAGTAGTACACAACCTGCGCCAGCACCCGAGCCCAATTGATCGAGTTTACCGCTCCCAGCGAATATTTTTCCTTGAATTCAAGGTCTCCGAAGAGCTCTTTTACCATATCCTGGCAATCATCAAAAGTGCCGCGCACGGCAATGTTGTGAACATTTGCATCAGTGACGGACGTCATCTGCAGCGCCTGAACTGCTGAGGTTTTGCCATGCGGATGGAGAATGAAGATCGAAATGCCCTTTTTGCCGCGAACACCGTGGATGGCGGCGCTTCCGGTATCACCCGATGTCGCGCCGATGATGTTCAGTGTCTGCTTTCGTTCCGCCAGTATATATTCGAACATATTCCCCAGAAACTGGAGCGCAACATCTTTGAAGGCCAGAGTCACTCCGTGAAACAGTTCAAGAATATAGACGCCATTTTGCTTGACCAGCGGGGTCACATCGGGATGGGTAAACGTGGCATACGAGCGAGTAATCAAGCTTTTCAGGTCTTCGGAAGGGATATCGTCAACGTATCGTGAGATAACCTCAAAAGCAAGTTCCTGGTAACTGAGAGTGCGCCAGGATTCAAGCTGTTCTCTTGTTACCGTTGGATACGACTGGGGCAGGAGGAGACCACCATCGGAGGCTAACCCCATCATGACCGCATCTTTAAAGGGAATGGGGGCGATGCCGCCGCGTGTACTAATATAACGCATGATAAAAAGCCTTTCGCTGTGAAATGAATGTTGAACTATAGCAGATAGCTGTCGAATATGAAAGGGGGAGTCACCCTCCTGAAACTGATGGCATCACACTCTCCCGCAACTCTTCTGGAGCAAGCAGAAAAAACATTCGTAACATGCAATATTTATAAAACTCGCTGAACAACAGATGAAAACTGCCGCCATGCCTCCACCAGGACTCCTTCAGGTTTACCGAATCAACAGGATATGGAATAATTGTTATGTCTTTGGGGAGAGAATGGCGAAACAGGATGGAAGCCCGCTTGAGGTGATAACGCGACGTGATGAGAAGCACGGAGTGGACGCCGCTGCGTACGATTACATCTCGCCCGAAGATTGAGTTTTCCAGGGTATTGCGGGATGACTTCTCAAGAGTAACGTTTTCAGCCGAAGGATCACCCAGCTTGGGTCGATACAGGTCGCTTTTTCTGACCGACGGGTCAACGCCCACAAAAAAGAGATACTCAGCACGAGCCTCACGAAAAAGACGAATACCCTCTTCTACGCGACCCTTGCCACCTGTTAAAACGACTATTGCATCCGCCTTCAGCGTATTCTGGCGATATGAAAAGGTCTTATAGCTGAAATCAATAAAAAGTACTGTAATAACAACCAGTCCAATAATACATACTGTGAGGAATGCCTTGACGATATTCATACCTTGTCCCATATTTTTCTTGCAACTGTTACATCAGTCTGCTATAAGATTTTTTTCAGCAATCAACGGAGGACAACAATATGTCAAGAAAATGTGAAATTTGCGGTAAAGGCCCCAGCTTCGGAAATAATGTCAGCCATGCTAACAACAAAACTCGTACGGTCTGGTATCCGAATCTTCAGAAGATCAAAGCTGTCAAAAACAACGGCAGCATCTCTACCGTAAAAGTTTGTACCCGCTGCATCCGTTCGGGATTCGTTACTAAATCACTCTAAGCCGTTTTCAGAGCAACGCAGATGAATTAGCCGCACCCTCCAGAGGATGCGGCTTTTTTTCGTTGCCACGACTTACAAACTGGCAATTACCTCTATCTCAAGCAGTGCGCCGCGAGGCAGGGATTTTACTGCCACAGTGGATCGGGCCGGCTTATGCGTTGGAAAACATTTGCCATACACCTCATTAACAGCCGCAAAATCTGCCATGTCTACGAGATAAATAGTTGATTTGATGATATCGTCAAACCCCACGCCCGCAGCACTCAGAACCGCAGCGATATTATTCATCACCTGGTCAGCCTGAACAGTTATGTCACCCGCCACGATCTCTCCCGAAACAGGGTCAAGCGGTATCTGGCCTGAACAAAACAGCATGTTCCCGAATTTTACTGCCTGTGAATACGGCCCGATCGCAGCGGGAGCTTTATTGGTAGACAAAATTTCCAATTTCAATGTTTTATCCTTTCCACTTTAATGACACCTTTAATTTTCATGAGTGAATTCATTACTTTTTGAAGATGCGCCAGGTTGGTAACGTTAACCTCGAAGATATTTTCACCACGCTGATCAATTGTGCTCTGAATCTGGGCACTGGCAATATTGGCCTCGGCATTCGTGATTGCCAGAGTGATTGTTGCCAGGATTCCTTTAACGTCATGGCATAACACCCTGATTTTAACCGGCAACACGGCCGTTTTGACCTTGTTCCAGGCCACATCGACACGCCGTTCGGGATCGCTTTCCATTGCAAACTGGCAATCCGCTGTATGCACCGTGACGCCTTTTCCCCGGGTAATAAAACCGATAATATCATCCCCCGGAACCGGATTGCAGCATTTGCCGAAACGCACCAGCACATCATCCAGGCCGCCGATCTCAACGGCGCTGTTAGATTTGCCCTTCAGCTTGTTGATGACCGATTCAAGCCTTGATTCCTTGTGCTCGGCACGCTCTTTCAGCTTTTCTTCAGGAAGAAGTTTGGCAACAATCTGGTTGCTGGATATTTTACCATAGCCGACTGCCGCCAACAGATCCTCGTCAGCTGCATAGCCGAATTCGGCAGCGATCTTTTTGAACTCACCGCTTTTTTGGATTTTTTGGAGATTGATGGAATAGCGGCGGAAATCCTTCTCACAGATTTCACGTCCCAGCACGATACTCCGCTTGCGTTCCTCAATTTTGATCCAGGCCCTGATCTTATTACGGGCACGAGAACTTTTTACAACTTTGAGCCAATCCTTGCTGGGAGTATGGTGCGGCGAGGTTATGACTTCGACAATGTCGCCATTCTTCAGCTCGTACTTGAGTGGCACCAACTTGCCGTTGACCTTGGCGCCAACACAACGGTGCCCGATATCGGTATGAACGCTGTAGGCAAAGTCTATCGGAGTAGACCCCTTGGGATACCCCTTCACATCTCCTTTGGGGGTAAATACATAGACCTCTTCCGTAAACAGCTCGACTTTTACCGAATCCATGAACTCCTTGGAATCCTGCAGATCCTGCTGCCACTCCAGAAGCTGTCTCAGCCAGGCAAAGCGTTTGACCTCCTTCTCGTCATACCCCTTCCCTTCCTTGTATTTCCAGTGCGCAGCAATCCCGGCATCGGCAACACTGTGCATCTCGTGAGTCCTGATCTGGACTTCCAGGCGGTCGCCGTGCGGCCCAATGACGGTAGTATGCAGGGATTGGTACATATTCCCCTTGGGCATGGCTATGTAGTCCTTGAAACGACCCGGAATCGGCTTCCATGCCGAATGAATAACCCCCAGCACCTCATAACATTCGCGAACACTATCAACAAGAATCCGTACTGCAATCAGATCGTAAATTTCCTCGAACTCAACATTGCGTTTTTCCATCTTTCGATAGATCGAATAGAGATGTTTGCTCCGGCCGGAAATCTCGCCATTAATGCCGTAAAATGACAGCTTCTCGAAAATGATTGCCTTGGCTTCTTCGACAAACGCTTCGCGTTCCTGCTTTTTCTGGGATATTTTCTTTACCAGATCAAAGTAAATCTCCGGATGCAAATAACGAAACGACAGATCTTCCAGTTCTACCTTCACCCACGAAATCCCGAGCCGATTTGCGATAGGGGCATAAATGTCCATCGTTTCGCGGGCAATCCGCCGCTGTTTCACTTCATCCTGAAACTCCAGGGTGCGCATATTGTGAAGCCGGTCGGCAAGCTTGACCAGAATGACGCGAATATCGATGGCCATTGCCAACAACATTTTGCGAAAGTTTTCAGCCTGGCTCTCTTCCTTGGTTTTGAAATTGATCTTGCTGATCTTGGTGACGCCATCGACCAGGGCGGCAACTTCACTGCCGAACATCCTGGTGATATCCTCCGATGTCGCCAGAGTGTCTTCGATCGTGTCATGCAGAAAGCCGGTCACAATACTGGGAACATCCAGTTTCAGATCGGCCAGCAGTCCGGCAACCTCCATGGGATGGATGATATACGGCTCGCCCGACAACCTCGTCTGTCCCTGATGCACCTTGGCACAATATACGTATGCCTTGCGAATCAGATTATGATCAGCAGTCGGATTATACGCTGAAACCTTATCGAGAATGTCGTTGAGCCGGATCATACGCTATTCGTCGCCTGTAATAAAAATTCGGGAATGTACGGAGAGTAGATAAAAAAAGGGTGAAACCGGAAAATTTCCAGTTTCACCCGAGGTGGCAGGTTAGGCGCGCGGTTTTTTTGTTACTTCAAAACCGATTTTACCGGCAGCGATTTCACGAAGAGCAGTGACAACCTGGCGGTTGTTTCTTGATTCAATCAGCGGCTGTGCCCCTTTATAGAGCTGTTTGACCCGCTTTGAGGCCAATATTACGAGCTGGAATCTGTTCTCGACTTTTTCCAGACAATCTTCAACGGTTACTCGAGCCATATATATCTCCTTCCTGCAACTTTAGATGAACGGTCTTTGTACCTTATTTTATATCATATATCAAACAGTTTTCCGACCTTCTCCATCATTCTGAAGGTTTTGCGGCGATGGGCAATTACTATTGCCTCCAGTTCACGGCACGCAACATCAAAATCGTCATTAAATATTATGTAGTCATACCAACTCGCTTCCCTGATTTCATCAGCCGCCCTGGCAATACGACGCTCAATGACTTCCTGCGCATCTGACGAGCGGCTCTCCAGGCGGCGACGCAGCTCAGCCATGCTGGGTGGCATGATAAAGACATACACCCCCCCATCGAACTGCTCCTTCAACTTGCGGGCACCTTGACAGTCGATATCCAGAACCAGGTCGATCCCGTTTTTTCGAGCTTCCTCAAGAGTAGTCAGGGCGGTTCCGTACATGTTGCCGTGTACTAACGCCCACTCGGCAAACGCATCTTTTTCTACCATGCTTTCAAACTCTTCATGGCTGACAAAATGATACGCTTCACCTTCAACTTCCCCCGGTCGCGGTGCACGGGTTGTGTAACTGACGGACTCTTTCATATCGGGAAATGTTTTAAACAGCTCCCGACAAAGAGATGTTTTACCGGCGCCCGACGGGGCAGAAAGAATAAGAATCAAACCTTCACGTTTCATCTGGTATGCCTCTCAAAATGGTACGTTGGATAATTGTAAAATACTTAATGAGTAGTACAAATCACTCCACGTTTTGAACCTGTTCCCTCATTTTTTCCATTTCCGCCTTGATCTGGATGACCAGGCCGGTAATGCCGGAATCATTCGATTTCGAGCCGATCGTATTGACTTCCCGATTCATCTCCTGCATCAGGAAATCAAGCTTGCGACCCACCGGTTCCGAACTGTGAAGCGCCTCATCAAACTGGTTGAAATGGCTGGCAAGCCGTACCAGTTCCTCCGTAATATCACAACGATCAGCCAGCAGCGCCACTTCCTGTGCCAGCCGGCTCTCGTCCATTTCAGCCCCCTCAAGCAACTGATCCAAGCGGGCTTTCAATTTCTGGCGATACTCCGATACCATCAACGGTGTCCTCTCCCCAATCAGCGCAGACCACTCGGCAACCTGTGTCCGCCTGGCCTGAAGGTCATCGGCAAGAGCTTCCCCCTCCCTGTTTCGCATACCTTCAAGCGCGGTAACAGCGGCCTGCACGGCAGTCATGAGCTGCGGCTGCAATTCGGTCTCGTCAATTTGCGCGGCGACCTCTTTTACCACTCCCTTTTGCGACATGATCAGGGAAAGCGGGGCATCCTGCGGCAGATTCAGTTCTTTTGACAAGCGCATATAGGCGTCATAATAGCCGCGGGCAACAACCAGGTCCAGTTGTGGAACCGCATGTGCAGACGCTGCTTCTTCCCACTGCACGGAAATATCAATCTTGCCCCGCTTCAGAACCGAAGCGACCAGACGTTTTACATCGTTTTCAAACAGAAAGAACGTTCGAGGCATTCGCACTGAAATTTCACCATAGCGATGATTGACGGAACGAATTTCGACCAAAAAATTACCATTCGGGGTGGATGCTTCCCCTTTTCCAAATCCTGTCATACTTTTGAGCAC
>JBAYTT010000065.1:0-17711 GCA_041675485.1 Pelobacteraceae bacterium
GCTTCTCCGGTTTAAGTGCACGGTTGACTCGCCTCTGGACGATATGAACAAATAAAACCGAGCTATTGCTTTGATCTCTTTGTTGGTCTATATTTTGGCTATAATAAAGATTTATATAAGGAGTCAAAACTATGAGAACTATTTCAATCAGTAATGACATTGTCCCAATTGCAGAATTTAAAACCAATATTTCCAAGTGGTTCAAAACCCTCCAGACATCGAGACACCCGCTTATCATTACCCAAAACAGCAAACCTGCAGGAGTGTTGTTGTCCGCTTCAGATTACGACGAACTGGTGTACCGGAAATCATTTCTTGATTCTGTTGAACGGGGAATTTCTGACGCAGAAAATGGGCGAGCCCAAACGACTGACGAGCTAAGGAAATCTCTACAAGCACGAAGAAGTGTGGGCAATCCATGAGCGTAACATGGTCAAGGGAAGCTGGCGAAAATCTGATCGATATTGAGGAGTTTATTGCGCGTGACAGTGTGGAGCGTGCTATCCGGTTTGTCGATGACCTGATTGATCATGCTGAGGCAATGTTGGCTGAAAATCCGGGAAGCGGAAGGACTGTGCCGGAAATTGGTAATCCTAATTTTCGAGAGCTTATTTACCGAGGATATCGCATTGTCTACCGATTGAATGGTGATCGAATCGATATACTTACCGTTTTTGAAGGACATCGGCTATTGAGGCTGAATAAGCGCCTTGACTGAATTTATGACATGATTATTGATTGTGTGATTTATCGGGGGTCTTTGTGAGGAAGTCTTTTGCTGGTGTAATGGCATATATTTTAGTGTCTGCTTCTGTCCCCGTTTTTGCCGAAGGTTTTTTAGACTTATATGCAGGGAGCTCTTTTACAGACACCGCAACGGTGAAAATAAGCAGCAATGTTGCTATAACCAGCGGCGATGTTAGCTTTAAAAGCGATGCAACATATGGCATCAGAGGCGGGTACTGGTTGAAAAAACTGCCCTGGCTTGGAATTGCCGGTGACATTTCATCTTTACATGCAAGTGGAAAAAACATGAAGTTCGATATTATTCCGATTACCCCAATGGCAATGTTTCGTTTGCCGCTTTTCATTGACGAAGAGATTCCTCAAGGGAGGTTACAGCCCTACTTTGGGGTTGGACCCAGCATCTCATTGTACACGTATGCTCACGCAGACTTAGGCCCGCCGACCGGCGACATAAGCGGCACCAGCAGCGGCGGCAAAGCTGTCGGTTTTCAGCTGCCGGCCGGTGTTGCTATCCAACTATCGCGTCGTGTGGCGCTCTTTAGCGAGTACCGCTATGCGTTCTGCAAGGTTGACGTTGAACAAAACTACATTACTCAAATTTTTGGTTCAATATGGAATAGCAACAATGTAGCCAGAAATGTAAAAACCGACCTTTCAATACATAATGTCCTGTTAGGCATTTCATTCCGGTTCTGACGTGTGCCAGACCAAACTCCGACGAGCTAAACCATCCCTGAGGGACGCTTTTGACTAGATGCACAAACCAAACCGGACAACGCTGACATAAACTATCCTTTACATTATGCACACTCCTCGGTAGTATATTTATGTACTACCAACAAGGAGGACATATGAACCTCGTAAAAACTTCAATAACCATACCCGAAGATCTCCTTCAAGAAGCCAAAACGATGTCGAAAAACGTAAGCAGCTTTATCACCGAGGCATTGCGGGAACACATCCGCCAGCGAAAAGTGCAGAAGGCGATGGAATCCTTTGGCAGCTGGAAAGGTAGAGAAGACAAAAGCGCAGACATTGTAAACTCCTTAAGAAAAGAGGGGGATCGCGACTATGCCGGGCGTTCTCATTGATACTGATATTGCCATTGATTTTCTACGTGGAGCTGCCTACACACAACCTCTGATGAGTGGTTTGTGGAATGATGGTCAGGCGATGATAAGTGTGTTGACTGCGTATGAGTTGACAGCTGGTATGCGTGATGCGGAGAAGGTTGTGACGCATAATTTTATAGAGGCCTGCGGTGTTGAGCCAATTACTCCGGAGATTGCATTCAAGGGTGGGGAATTGTACCGAAAGTATCGCGCCAAAGGAGTTACGCTTACTTCACTAGACTGCCTGATCGCAGCAACGGCACTTGTTAATGGATATAAGGTAGCTACCAGAAACGTGAAACATTATCCTGAAAAGGGATTATTGTTTTCCATCTAACTACAGCCCGGAGGCGTCAGCCCTGGACACGGGACAAAACTCCCCCACAACAGAATGAAAAGGACGAACCATGGTAAAGGCAGATAACGAAGCAGTGAAAAACCAAACCTACGTCAGCAATCGGGAATTTGTCTGCGGACTCGTCGAGGTAGCCGGCAACCGGATTACGTTCAATGTAAACAGTGAATTCCTCACACTATCGGAATCAGGTTTCACCGGCATTATCCCGCTCGATTCCGGGGACGATGCCGCGAGCATCTACAAAATGAGGGCCGCAGCCGAGTATTTCGCTGAATTGGCACAAGACCTTCGGCAGGCTATAACGTTATATCAACCCCAGAAACCCGAGACAGTCGCACCGGTCGAAGCCGAGGCAAAGCCCAGAAATCAACAACAGCAGGCGGAACATCTTGATAAGATACATGCCATACTGGAACAGTTGCCCGAAGAAGAGAAAGCGATCTATCAGAGGTTTGGTTTTGGCGAACGCGCGAGAATGTACAAAATGGTAGACTACGAGACAGACCCTGTCAAAATGCAAGCGATGATTTGCACGATGATAAAAGCCATTTCCGAGAAAAAGGGTCATCTGGCCTGAGGTGAGAGGGCAGGATTGCAACAAACAACTGGAGAGGCGGCACTGCAGATTGTCGGCGTTGCCCTCTCGCCAGTTCGAGATAAAAATAAGTTCCACCGTATATAATTTACAGCTTCATGGGGTAACGCATACAGCGTTACCCCATCCTTGTTTACCTTCCCGTTTTATCTGCTAAACTCTCTTTTAAATGTTTAGAAATATGCGTTGACATATTCAAGTTTATATATATAATGAATTATATTTATGTGCCGGAGGAAATATGTATCGATTGTTACTTACATGTGCGGTTTTGCTGGTTTCGGTTGCTGCTGCCGGAGCTGAGACGCTGAAACTGTCGGTCAAGGATGCGATAAGCATGGCCCTTGAGAACAACAACCAGGTCAAGGCAGCCCTCCATACCTCCCATGCCGCCCGGCAAGGTGTTGTGAGTGCCACTTCGCGCTATTTACCAGCGGTTTCTTTTGAGGAAACCCTTGCCGCATCTAACTCGCCGACTAACACGTTTATGATGAAGCTCGACGAAGGGCGCTTTACCCAGAACGATTTCCAGATCAGCAGCCTCAACAACCCCTCTGCCGCGCATGACTTTAAAACCGCACTGTCGCTTCAGCAGCCGCTGTTTGTCCCTTCTCTTGCTCCGCTCAGGGAGATGGCTGTCAAGGATGCGCAGAAATCCGAACTGGAACTGGAAGCTGCCCGCCAGGGTATCGCCTTCCAGGTGTTTTTTACCTATCTCGATGTGCAGAAAGCCGGTGCCAGGCTCGTGGCAGCAAATAAGGCGGTTGCCGATGCCCATGAGAACATGCGTCTGGCAACAGTCAGGACATCGGCGGGGGTCGGCCTCAGATCGGATGAACTGCGCTCTCGCACCCATCTCTCAATGGTGGAGCAGCAGCAGATCTCGGCCAACAACAACCTGACCCTTGCGCGGATGAAGCTGGCGATGCTGACCGGCATGACTGAAGAGAGCAATTTTGAGGTTTCAGGATTGCTTGAGAGCGTTGCGGTCCCTTCCATGAGTGATCAGATCATCAGCGAAGCGCTCCTGAATCGGGTTGAAATCAAGCAGTCACATGCTGATATTGAAAAGTCGGAGGCGGCGCTCAGGCTTGCCCGGAGCGAATATCTGCCGACAGTGGGAGCGTTTGCCTCATATCAGTTGAATGCCAAGGATGCTCCCTTTACTTCGGATAATGATGCCTGGACCGCCGGCGTATCTCTCAAATGGAATGTGTTCGACGGATTCCGCCGGGGCAGCGAGCGCAAAAGGGCGCTTTCCGGCCAATCGGCTGCCCGCGAGATGCTGGAATCGGCAACGAAGGATGTGCGGTATCAACTCAAGGAAAGCTACCTGCGGCGTGAAGAAGCGGGAAAACAACTTGAGGTGGCCAGACACGCGGTACTGGATGCCGAGGAAACCGTCAGGCTTCTCACGAAACGGTATGAAAATTCGCTGGCAACAATGGTTGAACTGCTTGACGCCCAGACGGCACTTAACCAGATCAGGGCCAATCTCGTGGAAACCGAGGCGGGGTACGCGCTGGCAGGTGGACGGGTCTATTACATGACGGGAACATTCGTGAAGGAGATGCTTAAATGAGGAATTATGTACTGTTTGCCACAATAGTGCTGACTGTTGCAGCCGCTGCCGGATGCTCCAAAAAGCACGAAGCGGGAAAAACTGAAAGCGCACCGGTTGCGGTCGTCAAGGGTGTCTCTCTGGAAACCGTCAAAATCGTAGCAGTGCCGGAGTTGCTGGATGTCGTCGGAAGCGTGCGTGCGCGTACCAGCGCGGTTGTTTCAACCCGCATCCCCGGCAGCATCAGCGTGCTTCGGGTCCGTGAAGGCGACCGGGTGAAGAAGGGGCAGTTGCTGGCCCAGCTGGATGCCCAGGAAAACCAGGCCACCGCAGCCATGGCAACAGCCGGAATCGATGAAGCCCGCCGTGGTGTGGACGAAGCGATGTCGCGAAAAAAGCTGGCCGATACGACGTATGACCGCTACCAGAACCTGCTCAAGGAGCAGGCGATCAGCCGCCAGGAATTTGATGTCAGGCAGGCGGAAAAAGATATGGCGACCCAGGGGGTAGCGCGTGCCGAGTCACGGCTCAGGCAGGCTCAGGAGGGGGCAAAAGCTTCCACTACGATGTCCGATTATACCCGCATCATCGCCCCCATTTCGGGAATCATTGCCAGCAAGCAGGCTGACCTGGGTGCCAGCGTATTTCCGGGGCAGCCGCTGATGACCATAGAGGATGACGGAAGCTATCAGCTGGAACTGGCCCTGCCCGAGAACGTGGCGACCAAGGTTAAACCCGGTTCGCCGCTGCTGGTGACTCTCGATGCAATTGGGAGTTCCTTCCCGGCAAAAATTGCCGAGATCGTGCCGACAGCCGATCCGGGCAGTCGTACCTTTATGGCCAAGATAGCCCTGAACCAGAAGGGGCTCAAGTCCGGTATGTTCGGTCGGGGCGCGATCACTCTTGGCACTTCTGTTAACGGCATCACCGTGCCAAAAAAGGCTGTTGTCGATCACGGAGCATTAACCTCGGTCTGGACTCTGGACAAGGAGAATGTTGCCCGTATGCGTATAGTCAAGGTCGGGAGACAGACCGGTGAGCGGGTCGAGATCCTTTCCGGATTGTCAGAGGGCGATCGTGTGGTTGCCGCCGGAGCCGAGAAGGTTACCGAAGGGGCACGGGTGGAGTAGACCATGAATAACCTCGGTTTTGCGGGAAAAATAGCCCGTTCTTTCATCAATTCCAAGCTGACCCCCCTCATTGTCGGTGCATCCCTTTTGCTCGGTTTTTTTGCCGTCAAAATGACCCCTCGCGAAGAGGAGCCGCAGATTGTGGTGCCGATGGTGGATATCTACCTGCCGATGCCCGGCTCATCTCCGCAAGAGGTTCAGGAACGGGTGGTCAAGCCCTTTGAGGCCAAGCTCTGGGAAATAAAGGGTGTTGAATACCTCTATTCCATGAGCCGTCCCGGCATGGGGATCATCACTGTCCGCTATCAGGTGGGACAGCCGATGGAGGAGTCGTTGGTCAAGCTGTACAACAAGGTCATGAGCAATCGTACCTTGCTTCCTCCTGGTGCTTTCGATCCTCTGGTGGTGCCGAAATCCATTGATGATGTCCCTATTCTGGCCGTGACGCTCTGGTCGGAACGCTATGACCATGGAACATTACGGACATTGGCCCGTGAAGTGGCCGATGAGTTGAAAAAAAGTGAGAATACCGCAGAAACGACCATAACCGGCGGGCTCTCACGGCAACTTCGTGTCACTCTCGATGCGCCGCGTCTGGCCGGATTTGGACTTTCTCCGCTGCAGGTAGCCGGAGCAATCCAGAAGGGAAATGCTTCCCTGCCGTCCGGCAGTTTTTCCAGCGACAATAAATCAATGCTGGTGCAGACCGGCGACCTGTTTGATAACGCTGAATCGGTAAAAAGGGTGGTAGTTGGGGTTTATGGCGGCAAGCCGGTGTATCTGTCGGATGTGGCCAGGGTGGAGGATGGTCTCAATGAGCCTGAAGATTATGTTTTCTTCGGCATGGGGCCTGGTGCCGCACACAAGGGCATTTCTGCAAATCCCAAGCAGGACTACGCTGCGGTAACCATCTCCGTTGCCAAGCGCACCGGAGCCAATGCCACCTGGATTGCAGACGACCTTTTGAAGAAGATCGAATTCATGAAAGGGAAGACCATCCCTTCGGATGTTCAGGTGACAATCACCCGCAATTACGGTGAGACCGCCCGGGAAAAGAACAACGAGCTGTTGTTTCATATGTTCCTGGCGGCCATCTCGGTCACCATCCTGATCGCGCTGTTCATGGGGTGGCGTGCCGGAGCGGTGGCGGCGATCGCGATCCCGGTCACACTGGCGCTGACGTTGCTGGTGATTTATCTGATCGGCTATACCCTCAACCGGATTACCCTCTTTGCGCTTATTTTCTCGATCGGTATTCTGGTTGATGATGCAATTGTCGTTGTAGAAAACATTCACCGCTTCTTCACCACCAAGGTGATGGATCCCTTGGAAGCGGCTATAAGAGCGGTGGACGAAGTCGGTAATCCGACTATCCTTGCTACCTTTGCCGTCATCGCATCTGTTATGCCGATGGGTTTCGTCGGCGGCCTGATGGGGCCGTACATGAGGCCGATCCCGGTTGGCGCCAGCACGGCGATGCTGCTTTCCATGTTCATTGCTTTTATCGTTACCCCGTACTTCGCCTTCCGTTTTATGAGGGGCAAGGCGCATTTCAACGCCGATGATGAGGTCAAGGCCTCGAAACTTACCACCTTCTATCGCCGTTTGATGGGATCTTTTCTGCACAACCCGAAAATGCGGAGTGCGTTTCTGGCGGGAGTGGTACTGCTGCTGCTTGCTTCCTGCTCGCTGATTTATTTCAAAGCGGTTACCGTGAAAATGCTTCCGTTCGACAACAAGAACGAGCTGCAGATTATCATTGATGCTCCTGATGGCACTCCGCTGGAACAGACTGCCCGCATGACGAAAGAGATGGGTGATGCCCTGCGGACTGTTCCTGAAGTAACGGATTTCCAGGAGTATATCGGCACCAATGCTCCGTTCAATTTCAATGGCCTGGTACGCCACTATTATCTACGCAAAGGTTCCAGTCTGGCCGATATTCAGGTCAACCTGCTTCCCAAGGAAGAACGCAAGGATCAGTCTCACGCTATCGCCAAGCGAATCCGTCCGTTGGTGAAGGCTATTGCCGACAAATATGGCGCACGGGTAAAAGTTGCCGAAATACCTCCGGGTCCTCCGGTGCTGGCAACACTGGTTGCCGAGCTGTACGGTCCTGATGACGCAGCGCGGGCTGAATCGGCCGCCAAGGTCAAGGCGATCATGGCCAAAACCGAAGGCGTCGTTGATGTTGACTGGTATCGTGAAGAAAATCAGTCCAAACTGACGTTTACCGTCGATCGTGAGAAGGCCGCTTTATCCGGTGTTGCCGTGGATGACGTTGCCAAGACGCTGCACATCGCCCTGAATGGGCAGGATGCCGGGTTGCTGCACCTCCCCAAAGAGAAGGAACCGGTGAGCATCAATCTGCGCCTTCCTGCTGGCCAGCGCAGTTCCGTTGCGGCATTATCGTCGGTATATGTAACCGGAGCGAAGGGAAACATCCCGCTCTCGCAACTGGTGCGAGTCACGAACGGCAGTGAGGACAAAACCCTCTATCGCAAGAATCTTAAAAACGTCGTGTATGTGACCGCCGACGTGGCGGGGCAGATCGAGGCCCCGGTGTATGCGATTCTTAAGATGCAAAAGGAAATCGATGCCATCGCTTCGGCTGACGGGCGAAAGATCGAAGTGCTGGCGTCGAAGCAACCCTGGAGTGAAGACCATCTCGGCATGAAGTGGGATGGCGAATGGCACATCACCTTTGAAGTGTTTCGTGATCTCGGGGTGGCTTTTGGAGCCGTTATGGTGTTGATCTATATCCTGGTCGTAGCCTGGTTCCGGGATTTTACTACGCCATTGGTGATTATGGCTCCGATTCCGCTGACACTGATTGGTATCCTGCCGGGGCATGCCATGTTCGGGGCGTTTTTTACCGCCACCAGTATGATTGGCTTCATTGCTCTGGCGGGTATCATCGTTCGAAACTCGATTATTCTGATCGACTTTGCAGTGTTGCGCAGAGCAGAAGGATTACCGCTGGATGAAGCGATCATCGAAGCCGGAGCGGTTCGATTCCGTCCCATGCTGCTGACCGCTGCCGCAGTTGTGGTGGGCAGTTTCGTGATCCTGTTCGATCCGATTTTTCAGGGATTGGCCATTGCCTTGATGTGTGGTGAGATAGCTGCTACGACTCTGTCCCAGATCACGATTCCGATCCTCTATTTTCTTGTGCAACGCAGAAAAAAGCCGTGTACCGTTGAAATAATTAACTCGTAAGGAGAAGTAGTAATGTTCTGGAGCAAAAACAAGAAACTGTCACAGGAGGAGTTGGAGTTGAGTAAGCAATGTCAGGTTGAAGCCGAGCAGTTGTACCGCTCGGGAAAATATCATTGTGCGGAAGCGGTTCTTGAGGTTATACGGAGGCACTTCGCCCCGGCCCTGCCTGAGTCGATAGTCGGCACGGTATCAGGTTTTGGCGGCGGTTCCAGCTCAGGCTGCATCTGCGGAGCGGTTTCAGGCGGCACCGTGGCGCTCGGCCTGGTGCTGGGAGACAAGAAGGAAACAACTCACCAAACCAAGGAACTGCACACCTGGTTCAAGGAATCGTACGGCGTGACCTGCTGCAAGACCATCCGTCAGACGCACAAGGGGGTCTGTCCGGAATTGACCGGCGAAGTGGCGGGAAAGATCGCAGAGATGCTGGCACGCAAATAGCTTCGAGAAAGGAAAGTACATGAAAGATATTTTGCTGCTGATTGGAATCCTGATCTTCTGGATAGTCCTGCAGAAATACATCCTGCCCCGCCTCGGGGTGTCCACCTGAATGTCCGATTCATGTGACCTCGGGGACCGGGGTAAAAAGAAAGAGACAAAAGAAGAGTAGTATCTTGTAACGTCCAAAACTTCGTAGGTTGGGCAAAGCAGAGCGTGCCCAACAGATCCGGCGGCACTGCAGAGCGAGAGAATAAGTGAGTTTCAAGTTCAATTAGCCATCTTTTAGCCTCATGATTACCCCATGATTTCAAGGATTATAAGCCTTAAAACCAGGAGTACTCAAAAAGGCTTATGTGCTTGATAGATAAAACGAAATCTTGAAGTAATCATGAAGTAATCGCGAGGCTGAAAAAGGTTTTGCTTAAACGAATTATTTGTAAAGGAGTTACACCATGAAAGAAGAGTTTTACATCGAGCGCATTGTGCGCATCGTAGCCGGATCATTTGTGATGATCTCGCTGCTGTTGGCCCATTTTCATTCACCAAACTGGCTCTGGTTCACCGGCTTCGTCGGCCTGAATCTGTTTCAGTCCGGTTTTACCCAGTTTTGTCCGATGTTCAACATCCTGCAGAAGATGGGAGTGCCAAGATTCCCGAAGAGCTCCTGCTGTAAATGAAAGGCCGCATCACCATCCTCTGCGAAAACTCGGTCGGTCCTCTCTCAGGCACGCTGGGCGAGCACGGTTTTTCCGCCCTGATCGAGCAGTCAGACGGAGATCCGGTCCTGTTCGACACCGGCCAGGGTTTGACCCTGTTACACAACGCCCGGCGGATGAACAAGGATCTTTCCCTTGTCAATAAAGTAGTCATATCACATGGTCACTACGACCACGCCGGCGGTCTGAAGCCTCTGCTTGAAGAGTGCGGCCCGAAGCAGGTCTATAGTCACCCCTCTCTGTTCAGATCCCGTTTTCGGGTCAAGGATACCGGTGATTGTAATCCTATAGGAATCCCGTTCAGCCGCGAGGAGTTGGAGGCGGCAGGTGCTTCCTTTGATCTTGCTCAGGAATTCCGGGCCATTGCTCCAGGGATTTACCTGACGGGCGAGGTGCCGCGAGTTACCGATTTCGAGACCGGAGACCAGGGGCTGTACTGCGACTGCACCGGTCAGGATCTCGACACTACTCCCGATGATCAGTCACTGGTACTTGAGACTTCAATGGGCCTTGTTCTGTTGCTGGGATGCTGCCATGCAGGCCTGGTAAATACCGTGGAGCATGTCGCCTATATGACCGGCAGGCGCGATATCCATGCCGTGATCGGCGGTACGCATCTCGGGTTCTGCAGCCAGGAGCAGATCGGGATGACGGTTGCCGCACTTCGAAACCTGGGAATTAAAAAACTGGCCGCAAGCCACTGCACCGGTTTTGCTGCTTCTGCGCGCCTGTCACGAGAGATGCCCAAGGAGTTTCAGACCGCCATGGTTGGCTATACTCTTGAAGTTTAGCTTGTTACCTATTCCAAAAGGAGCTGTACAGAATGAAAAAGATTGCACTGATAGTATTGATTATGGTGTCGCTTGTGACGCAGGTTTGGGCCGCCGAGAAGAATATTTCGGCGCGTGACGCAAAGGCGTTACTCGATGCGAATAAAAATATTTATCTGCTGGATGTACGTACGCCACAGGAATACAGCCAGGGCAAGCTGGCCGGCTCTGTCCTGATTCCGATCGGCGAGTTTGAACGTCGAACACGCGAAGTACCTAAAAATAAAACCATTGTAGTGTATTGTGCCGTCGGGTCCCGCTCCAAGCCGGTGGCAAACTTCCTGTCACAGCAGGGATACAAGGATGTTTATAACATGACCGACGGCATTGTCGGTTGGTACCGCAACGGATTTCCCATCCAGCGCTGACAGCAGCAGATCTCCTCTGTTTTAAACAAAAAAATCAACTCTCCCGCTTGACAAGCCTTTTTTCTGCGGCAGAATTGCCCGTGCCTGAAGCAGGGCGTGTGTAACCACCCTGTTTTATTTTTTGCCTGTTCGCTTACTATATTCAAAACACCATATATTATAATAGTGAAATAGTAGGGTAAGCATATTGCATCAAGTTGAATGACTGAAAGGTGAACGATAGCGGATGCAAAAGGAGGTGAGCAGGTTTTTGTAATAATAATAGTCTGTTAGATTTGTTGGGTTGTATCCAGGGTGGCAGTAAAAAAACTGAATTGGAGGTAGTATGAAACGTGGAATGGCGAAAAAGCTACTTTGTATAGCGGTTGTTGGCATGATGTTCCCTCTGGCTGCTCAGGCGGCGGACGAAGATCTGCAGTTGAAGATCGACAAACTGAGCAAAGAGGTCGCCGACCTCAAGGGTTCGGTCAAGAAGGTCGAGGACAAGTCAATCGGCAAATGGCTGACCATCGGCGGAGAATACCGCTTCCGTGTTGATTCGCTGCATGGCCAGACGGCAGCGCATTCGGATGCGATCGGGACCATGATGAATATGGTTAACGGATTTACCGCTCCTGCGACTGCAGGCGGGGTTGCCGGAACAAACATTGGCGGGGCATTTACCAGCCCGAATGCGACACAATTCATAATGCAGGGAAAGTCCGGCAGCCTTTTTACTCCTGCCCAGTTTGATATAATTCTTAACCAGTATATGCCGCAGGCGATGTACGGCGGCATGCAGCAATTAATTACGACCGCTAATCCGATGCAGCCTTATTTCGCGCCAGGCGCTGCTGTTCCTGCTGCCGTGTTGCAGGCGACTGCACTTACGCCGCAGCAGCAAAGTATTCTGAATACGCTTTCCTCCAAAGTAATGCCGACTGTTATGGGAATGAGCGCTGCTCCATTTGGCGCACCCGGTATGACAGTCGGTCAATTGTTTAACAGCGGTGCCTTCAGTGCTGACCAGGCAAAATTATTAAACAATCTTTTGATGCAGGGTTTCCTCGGTTCGAACGGTGCCTATTTGCAGCAAAATGCAGCATATAAACCCAAAAATGCCTCACTCTATACCAATAAATTCGGTCTTGATCTTACGGCCAAGCCGATTAAGGACATCACCGTCCATGCCAGGCTGGGTATCTACAAAGCATTCGGAACTCAGAGCGATTCCGCTACCACAGGCAATTTCTTTGCTGATCGCGTCGGCGCTTTTGACGGTACGGTTGGGCATATTCCAACCGACAGCAAGTTGAATGTCGATCGTGCCTATGCCACCTGGAGCAATATTGCCGATCAACCTGTTTGGTTTTCGGTCGGTCGTCGTCCTTCAACTAATGGTGTTCCTGCGCATCTGCGTCTCAATAAAACAAGTCCCGGTAGTACTGGCACTCCGGCGCTGTTGGTAGATTATGCCTTTGATGGTGTGGTGTTAGGTTACGCACCGGATATCGATATGCTGCCGGGCGCTTCCGCCAAGGTATGCTATGGTCGCGGGTTCGAGAGTGGTATGACGACTCAAACCAATGGTCTCAACGATACCGACATGCTTGGAATCTCCGTGATCCCGATTGATACCGATCCACTCCGTGTCTGGTTGCAGTGGAATCGTGGCTATGACATCTTTGACTTCCCGTCCATGAATAACACGGTATTCGGCAATACGGCACCCGCTATCAACCTCGGCAACATTGACTGGTACGGTACAGGAGTCTTGAGCACCCTCAAAAATGTTGGCCCCGGCACACTTCAGCTTTTCGGCGACGTCGGCCTGAGCGTCACCCATCCAAACGGCAATGTTTCCCAGAATGCCGGATTCCAGGGGTTGATGAGCGGCGAATTCTTTGCACAGGACTTTGCCCCGAAAGATCGTACCGGTTGGGCAGCATATGCCGGGATCCGCTACGATCTCCCGTCCAAGACAAAGATCGGCTTCGAATTTAACCACGGTTCAAAATACTGGATCACGTTTGCACCTTCAGCCGACGACATGTGGACCAGCAAACTCGGTACGCGCGGTAACGTCTATGAACCGTACGTCATTCAGGAGTTGAACCTGAAACCGCTTTCCAGCTATTTTGCCAAAGCGTTCGTCAAGCTGGGCTACCAGTATTACGACTTTGAATATACCGGCAGCAATAACTGGGTTGGCGCTCCCCAAAAGATTTCCGAGATCAAGCCAACCGATCTCATGCTGATGACACCGCTGAAAAGTGCCCACAACGTGTACGGAACCTTTGAGGTGCAATTCTAGAAATACAGGATGTCGGGGGAGTCTGGCTTGATTCCTCCGGCATTTTTTCAGCAGTTGATTGAATAGTGAAAAAAATCGTCTAATCTTGTTTTACACACACGGTACACAATTTTGAAAGGAGTCTTCACAATGAAAAAAATAGTATCAATCCTAATGGTTATGGCGCTTGTGCTCTTTTCTTCGCTTGCTGTTGTCAAAACAGCCAGTGCGGAAGAGGTGAAAATGACCGGTACAATAACAAAAATCGAGCTTGCCGCGGATGGCCTGTCGGCTATTGCGGTCCTTAAAGACAGTAAGACTGAGCAATCGGTCACAATTACCATCATTGATGAGCTAACCCTCGATAAGTTCAAGGATAAGCGCATTGTGGAAGGTGACGAGATTCGCACCAAGTATGACAAGGAAGGCGACAAGAACACCAGCAAGATGTTCAAGAAGACTGCCGGCTGTTGAGTCTCTGCTTTCAAAAGTCAGAGGTTTCATCCGCGATGAGCAAATAAAGGTGCCTTGTTTACAATGGCACCTATTCTCAAACAATATACATCCGTAAAGTTATATAAATATATGTGTAGTATATAATAAGGGGAATGAATATGTTTAAAAGAATCCCAGTTCTGGCCTTGGTAATTGTAGTTATGACAGCTGCTGTTGGTTTCTCTAAGGAGCATCCAGGCAAAGAGTATATTTTGAAGAACGGTTATAAGGGGCCTTCAACCTGTGAGGAGTGCCATGCTGGCAAGGCAAAGGAATTTCTCGGAACGGTGCACTGGAAGCATGCATCAAAGGTTGATCATGTCGATAATATTAATCCCAATGAAGAGTACGGGATGAAAAATCGAATTTATACGCTCTGTAACGGCAATGATATTGTCAATAACCTTAAAGAAGTACCCGCAAATGCTGCAGGAAAAACAAAATTCAGCGGTTGTAATACCTGCCATCCCGGCGATCATATCAATGATGTCGGGAGTACGGGGCCAGCTGCTGAACAGGCGATAGATTGTCTGATCTGCCATTCGAGCAAATATGATTATAGCAAAAGAAAACCGGCGAAAGATAAGAGCGGCAATGTGGTGATGACTCAGGATCGCAGTACTGAGGCGGCAGCTAATATTGGTAAGCCAGGTATAAAAAACTGCATGATCTGCCACGATTCGGCCGGCGGCGGCGCATTGATTAAACGAGGCTTTTCCATGTCGCCCAAAGATGAGGTTCATGTTAGCAAAGGGATCATTTGCGTTGATTGCCATCAGGTGAAAAATCATAAATTTCCGACAGGCAAAGATCCCAACAACTGGGCAAATGACGGTGTTTTTATGACGTGTGTAGGTGAGTGCCATACTGATAAACCGCACAAGGATGCTGACTATAACAATCATACCGCAAAGATTGCCTGTCAAACCTGTCATATCCCCAAAACGGGTGGCGCTTCTTCCAAGGACTTTACCAAATGGGCAAAACAGGAAAACGGCTTCTATGAGCCGTCAACCTTGAAGCATGAAACAAACGAAACCAATCCGGTATACGCCTGGTACAATCTGACGGTCAGCAATACTCCGCATTATATCGGACCAAAAGGGAGTCGTACTGATGGGAAAAGTAAGATTTATCCTTTCAAGATATTTCAGGGGAAAGGCTATTACAACAAGAAGAACGGCATGCTGATGTCTATGGATTTTGCCCCGCCCACATCAAATGGTGATGCACTTGCCGGGGTAGCGTCGGCAGCAAAAATACTTGGCATCAAGGATTATGAGCCGGTGCCGGGATGGCAAACGGTCTACTTTGCAAGCAGCCATCAGGTGACTCCAAAGAATAAAGCTCTGATATGCTCCAGTTGTCATGCATTGAATGGCGTTCTGAATTTCAAGGAGTTGGGCTATAGCTCCACAGAGAATGAGAAACTTACCAATCCTGAAATTTACTTTGGCAAATTATTCAAATTACAGCAGGAAAACGAATAGATTAATAATGTGACACAGGTTCTCTGGGTCAAGGAGAATTTGTAACATCTTATAAAACCGGAGCTCCATTTTCCAGCCATACTGAAATTTAGGAATGTTGGAAGGATTTGCACATATTCAAGATTTCAGCGAAGGGGTGGCAAATTTGTCACCCCTTGACTGTATTCGTCAATCGATTTGTATATTATAGGGTTATTATACAAAGGAGGGTAGTTATGAAGTTTCGTTCGATTTCGATGTTGTCTGGCGCTATTTCTCTTTCTCTTTGTGCCGTTGCCGGAGCGGTTGAACCGGCATCCGCACCAATGCCAACGGCACGACCGACAATTGCCAAAGTCTGCACTAACTGCCACAAAGCCGAGCAGAACACGCTGCGCGGAAATTTTGACAACATTTCATTCAAAACAAAAACGATTCAGCTCAAAATTGACGATGCCGTTGAATTGCTGAAGTTTGACGAAAAGACACTTGCCGTTATCAATGAGGAAAAACAATCCGGTGATGTTGAATTTCTTAAAAACAACAAGCTGAAAAAGGGACACGAGATAAAGGTTGATTACAGTGTGGCAAACGGTGTTAAGACCGCGATCAAGCTGACTGCCAAACCTCCGGTCGAACTGCCGAAAGACCTGCTGGCTTCCACCGCCGTAGTAGAAAAACTGGTGGCGCTCGGTCCCGAAAAAGGTAAGTATTTTCTGTATGATTCCAGGCCAGCACCGCGTTTCCTTGAAGGTACCATTCCGACTGCAGTCAATCTGCCGTTTCCAGCCTTTGATAAACTGGCTGAAAAACTTCTCCCCGCCGATAAGAGCGCTCTTATTATTTTCTTCTGCTCAGGGGTTACCTGCAATATGAGTCCAGGTTCTGCTACCAAAGCTCAAAAGCTGGGGTACAAAAATATCAAGGTGTATAAAGAAGGAATGCCGGCATGGTCCGAGAAACATTACGGCGTGCTGACGGCTCAGGCGTTTAAAGACGCCTTCCTGGACAAGGGTATCAGTCATGTCCTGCTGGATGTGCGTCCAGCCAGGGATTCTGCCAAAGGTTTTATAAAAGGTGCGGTATCATTCCCTTCCCATCACAATGCTGCGCCTCTGATAAAAAAAATGGTCTTGAAACAGAAAAAGGCGCCGATTGTCGTCTATGACGATAAAGGTGGCGTGCAGGCGATAGCCGTGGCAAAAGAACTTGTCAAGGCAGGCTATGGCAATGTCAAGGTTATGACCGGCGGGTTTGATGCTTGGAAGGGGGCACAGTACATGGTTGCTTCGGGAAAACCTGCTACCAAGGTAGTATTTGTTCCAACTCTGCGTCCTGGCGAAATTGAGGTTGCCGAATTCAAGAAGTACGCTGCTTCATTGCCGGATAACGTCATGATAGTGGACGTGAGGCCGCAGGAAGAGACAAACGCCGGAATGCTGAAGAATGCCAAGGCGCTGCCGCTGACTGAGCTGCGTGAGAGGGTTGGAGAACTGCCCAAGGACAAGCTGGTCGTGTTCCAGTGCAATACCGGAACCCTGGCCGAGATGGCGTATCACACCTCGAAGGAACTCGGTTTAAAAAATGTGAAGTATCTGAATGCAAAACTGAAGATTGAGAAAAACGGTGCATACGAAATAACCATGGATTGAAATCAGCTGAATCCGTGATGGCTTTGCGCATTTGGGCGCTACGCCGTCACGGATTTATATTACAATTTTGTAGAGGAATATTCAGATGTCGAGTGAGTTGAAAAAAAACTACATGAATCCCTACGTGGCCGGTTTCGGCCTCGGGATGATTCTGTTGTCAGCCTATGTGCTCATGGGGCGGGGGTTAGGTGCTTCCGGAGCGTTTGCTTCATTTGTATCCTGGGTCATGAGTCACGTTGCTCCCGACCATATTGCAGGCAACGGATTTTTTGAGAAGTATCTCGACCCGGAGCGTGCGCCGCATCCGTTGAAGGATTGGCTGGTCTTTGAAGTGATTGGCGTCATGCTGGGTGGGCTCTTTTCCGGGCTGATTGCCGGTAGAGTCAGGTTTTCGATCGACCGGGGCCCGCAGGTCGGCACTACGGCTCGATTGGTGATGGCATTTATTGGCGGCATCCTGATGGCTATCGGCGCTCAGTTCGCCCGTGGCTGCACCAGTGGCCAGGCGCTTTCCGGTGGCGCGTTGCTCAATATGGGGAGCTGGATGTTCATGATGTGCGTATTTGGCGGGGGGTACCTTATGGCCTGGTTCGTAAGGAGGCAATGGTTATGACAGCTCCTCTTGTACTCAATGACGTGATTTCCTCTGACTACAGTTTGTGGCTGGCCGTAGCAATCGGCATCGGCATGGGTTTTTTTCTTGAACGCGCAGGTTTCGGCAGCGCCAGGAAGCTGGTCGGCCAGTTCTA
>JBAYTT010000066.1:0-17358 GCA_041675485.1 Pelobacteraceae bacterium
CGGGTTGTTTTTTGAACGATCCACCTTGCTTGCCAACTCCCTGCGGTTTGGCAGACTCCACTGACCTGCGACCGATCCATCGGTCAGGCCACAGGCGCCGCTGGCCAGGGTATTGGCTGAATTCAGGGCTGTTACCCATGTCTGCCGGCCGAAGCAGTTAGGGTTTTTAAGCCAGATCATTCCGGTCAGGTTGTCGCTGACGGTGCCGTTGTTGTTGTCGGTAAAACGCGGGGTCGGCCAGGGTGCTCCTTTCAGTGTGTCGCCGTCCTGTCCGGTGCCGGCGCATGCGATAGCGACGCCGTTTGAGTCGGAGCAGGCGGTCTGACCTGTTCGGGGGATTGCAACTGTAGCGGCGACTGCTGAATCCAGCATCAGTATTGATGTGAAGAGCAGGGTGTGAAGCAGAATTGTGCGTGCGTTTAACATGGCGATGCCTCCATTGTGGCAGTATTTTTAGATGGGCAATAATCTATAGTCCCGCACGAACGGGCCACACGTAATAACTGTAGAATTTCTTGTCATTGTATCCCACTCCGCTAGTATTCATATCGACATACCAGGCGGACATCGCGTTGCTGGAGAGGCTGCTGGACGACCAAAAGTTGCCTGTGACGCCGGTGAAGGGGTTGCCGGCCGGCAGAGCCGGGGTAAAGTGGGATATATCCAACAGGCTTTCCAGTTCATTGATGTTGGGCAAACGCCATTGACCGGCGATGGAACCGTCGCTCAAGCCAAGGCTGCCGCTTGCCAGGGTATTGGCCAGAGTCAGGGCCGATGCCCAGGGTTGTGCGCCAAAACTGTTGGCGTTTTTCAACCAGATGAGGCCGGTTAGATTGTCTGTGACCGTGCCGTTCAAATTGTCGGTAAAGCGTGGGATCGGCCAGGCAGCCCCTCTTTTCAAGTTTCCATCGTCACCGAATCCGTCGCTGAACGTTTGGCCGGTTTGCGGGAGTTGAATTGCGGTGGCGGGGCCGCCGCCCGTTGCAGTCGCGGTAAAGCCGGCGCCGGTTACATTCGCGCCGCTGACCGTGACGGATTGACTGGCAGGAGTGAAGGTATAGCCGGTCATACTCGGTGTGATTGTATAGCTGCCGTTCTGGGCGCCACTGAAGGTGAAAGTGCCGCTGGCGTTGGTGGTTGTCGTGGTCGATCCGTTGCCGGAAAGGGCGACGGTGACGCCGGCTAAGGCAGTGCCGCCAGTGGTGATCGTGCCTGAAATAGTGTAGGTGTTGGCCGGGATGGCAGTTGCGGTAAAGCTGGCGCCGGTTACATTCGCGCCACTGACCGTGACGGATTGACTGGCAGGGGTGAAGGTATAGCCGGTCATACCGGGTGTAATCGTATAGCTGCCGTTTTGAGCGCCACTGAAGGTGTAATTGCCGCTGGTGTCGGTGGTTGTCGTGGTCGATCCGCTGCCGGAAAGAGTGACGGTGACGCTGGACAATCCAGCGTTATTAGCGGTAACAGTGCCTGTTATGGTATAGCTTGTGACACCTCCACCTCCTGAATCCGTGCCGCCGCCTGAACCGCCGCCGCAGCCGGACATGACCATGAGCATTGTTATCATCAAGGCTTGAAAAATGAACTTTTCATGGATTCGCATAGTCATTCTCCTTTTAATGTCGATCGTTTAAGGTGTGACACACCTATTCATTGCGAATAGTCCTGTCTTGAAATCGCTGCTTCCGGATGCAGTTCGATTGTTTGTTACTGTATGACCCATTCGCTTCTGGGCA
This sequence comes from Pelobacteraceae bacterium, assembly GCA_041675485.1. Lineage (GTDB taxonomy): Bacteria > Desulfobacterota > Desulfuromonadia > Geobacterales > Pseudopelobacteraceae > JACRCG01. The sequence goes on from JBAYTT010000066.1 coordinate 1,737, forward strand.
GCAGGGCCGGGTCTGCCCCCGGGCCGAGTTGAATGATATAGCATCCCTTGGAGGCAAAGCGCTGTCCCGGCCCAAAGCTGAGTCTCTCATAATCACGCACGGTCAGGTCCATCTGCATACTCATGATATCCAGCAGATGATCCCGGTACAGGTCGTCATAGAGCAAATTGAGCCCGCGCAGGGTTGTCTGTTTCAGTACGGTGGTGCTGCGCGACGTAATTCTGCGGTCGCCAAAATCTCTTGCGCCGGTCAGGAGCGGGACCTTGGCGTCAAAGCCGCCATTCTTGGAGCCGACATAGGGTGTCAGGCGGTAGGGATAGCTGATGTACACTTTGTTGCGAACGTCTTCAGCAAGCGTTGCTGTTTTGTTGCCCAGATAACCCGAGGAAACGAAGATAATCCCGGATGACGGGAGTCGGCTGGCGAGTTTTGGCAGGTGCGGCAGCAGCTCTGCATCCGTCCAGAGCAGCAACACGCCCGGTTTGTGTGTCTTCAAAATTTTAGCCATCCCGGTCTGGTCACGGAGCTGCTTATCAGTAAGAGTCAGGGTGGTTACGGCGGGACGTTCCAGCTCATTCCAGCTCTTCTGAAAACCGGCCGCCAGGGCTCTGCCGGTCGGAGAGTCCTGAACAATCTGGAGGATGGAGGGCTCAGTGCGAAGAATGTCCGACCGGTTGAGATAGCGCGCGACCGCTTCTCCTTCCTGGGCAAACCCCTTGTTGAAATAAAACGTGTACCATCCGGTTTCGGAAAGTACCGGAAATTCGGTAATAGGGAAAAGGCAGGGAATCTGCCCGGTCTCACAGAATTCGTGGATGGGGCGCCACTCTCTGTTGGAAATGCCCCCGAGTACGGCAAAAACCGGTTTTGCTGCGTAGTATGCGGCAAGTTGGGTGTGCCAGTTTTCGGGGGGGCCTTTCAATTCCCAGATATCCAGCGATGCCTGGCGAAAGGCATATTTCATATCCGCGGTAGGAGTATAGCCGAATTTTATGAAGTCATTATACATGCCCATCTGCTGATTTTTCTGGGCAATAAATTTCTGTAGAGGCTCCAGCATTGCCTGACGATCTTCCTGGTTGACATCGTCGGTGATGATTGTTGCAAATCTGAATTCGCTTTTTCCGGCTCCGGGAGAAGGGTCTGAGGAGAGCGCCTCCAGGTAGCTGATCATGATCGACAGGTCCCGGTCCGTCAGCGGATAGCGCGGCATGACATCATTAAAAACCTGTCCTGCGGGATCGGTGCCGAAGCGCAGGGCGGTTGCCAGGCTTTCGCGGGTGTAGGCGGGTCGCTCCTGTACGGTTTTGGCATATATGTAGCGACCGGCTTGATCCGAAATGTCGCCCAGGGATGGGGGGCGGCGATATGGTTTGTAGAGTTTGTTTCCGGTTGTTGGCGGAGTGACGACTCCTCCCTCGAAAGAGCCGAGTCCGGCACGGAGATGGCAGCTGGAACAGGAAAAAGCGCTGCTGTCAACTTCCACATCTCCTCTGATGAAGGCGGGCATTGGGGCGCCGGATGGCAGTATTCCCTCACGGTACATGCGAGCGCCCAGGCGCATGATTTCTGCTTTAGAGAGGTCAGCCGGAGGCGGGGGGGCAGCCTGAAGCGTCGTTACACTGAGTACGCCAACGAGAGCAACATGTGCAGCAAACCCGAATAGTACATGAACGTTTGAGAAAAAGTGTTTCATTGTATTCTTCCTGCTTCCGGATGTATGAAGTTTATTTTCCCGCCACTCCCTTGTATTCATCCATAAATTCACGGGAGCTCATGATGCCGAATAACCTGACCCAACTGCCGTCTCTTGGATTGCGGATCAGGTTCAACGGATAGTGTGTCATTTTGTCAGGTATGTATGCATTAAACCCTTTCATAGTTGCATCGATGTCGGCCCGGTTACCGGTCAGGAAATCCCAGCCCGGTTTGGCCCGATAACGTTTCAGGTACTCTTTCATTACCTTGGGGGTGTCGTTTTCCGGGTCGATTGTGATTGACACCAATCGGACATTCGTGCCCGAGACGGCAAGTTTGTTCTGCAGATTGATAAAACCGGCCGAAAGTACCGGGCAGATCGTTGTGCAGGTACCATAGATGAAGTCTACAACAACCGGCGTAGTTCCTTGCAACAGTGACTGGAGCCGCACCTTTTTGCCGTCCTGATTGACCAGAACAACATCAGGGATGGTGTACTTCTCGACAGTACGTTTATATTTTCCGCTTGCGGCCTGAACTGAAGTGGCTGACAAGGCTACTGCAGTGAGGACGATCAGAAAGAACGATATGATTGTCTTAAACGTATTTTTCATCGTGGAGAATCTCCAAGAGTGTTTTGACGTGGTTATCTATTTTTTTACCGGATCTGCCGGTTTTGCCGGTGTAGCGTTGACAGGTTTTGCCGGTGTAGCGTTGACAGGTTTTACTGGTGTGGTGTTGACAGGTTTTGCTGGTGCACCCGACTTGAATTCCAGAAGTTCCACTTCAAATGCCAGAGTGGCACCCGGCAGAATCTGTTCTCCGGCACCGTTGTCTCCGTACGCAAGGTTGGCCGGACAGACGAACTTTGCCTTTCCGCCCGGTTTCATTTTCTGAACACCTTCGGTCCAGCACTTGATGACGTTGTCGAGTTTGAATTCCAGCGGTTTGCCGCGTTTGTAAGAACTGTCAAATTCTTTGCCGTCAACCAGCGTGCCGCGATAATTGACTTTCACAACATCATCGGCTTTGGGTGATTCTCCCTTTCCTTCAGCAAGTGAGGTATAGACCATGCCGGAAGCGGTTTTTACTGCTCCTTTCTCCCTGGCTGCTTTCTCCAGAAAATCCTTGCCTGCCCCGACCTGTTTTTCTCCCAGTATTTTGCGGCGAGTTTTGGCTAGTTCCTGTATTTTGCCGATATAGGAAGGTAATTCTATGGCGCTCTTTTTTCCCGCCTGGGCATCCGTCAATCCCAGCTTGACATACTCGAATTCTGCCGGGGTAAGGTCGAAAACCGACAGTGAGCGTGCAACGGAAAGACCGACCGCATACAATGTTTTCTGCTCTTCCGTCATTGCGGGAGGTTCTGCTGCGTACAGTGTCGTGCCGGTCAGCAGTAGTGCGACCAGGCTGGTCACTCTCGTGAAATATTTTACGTTACGCGACGTGGTGGTTACATTCATTAGTACATCCTCCAGTGGTGAATTTTATTTTCAGCTCATTAGATACTGCCAAAGATCATCATGCTATGAAATATGGTCAATGGCTGGCTCTTTATTAGAATCGTATTTCCTCGTCTTCATCTGCTGCCAGATGCAATGTTCTTAACAGCGACAAAATCATTGAAGGATTCACCGGTTTTTCAAAATAGCGGTATGCGCCGAGTTCGTGGGCAGTCTTTTTCAATTCGTCACTGCCATAACCGGTTACAAGAATCACTTTTGCCTGCGGCTGGGCTTTTCGTACTACTGACATAAAATATACGCCGTCTTCATTTTCGGAGCCTGCAAAACGAACATCAGAAATAACGGCAAAGTAATCAGTCCTACTCAAATGAGCAATTCCAGCCTCAACGTGTTCACATATATCAAAACCAAAGCGTTCGCTTTCAAGCAGTTTTCGGTATGCAAAACAGATTGCAGGTTCATCATCTACGATTAAAACCCGGTGGGTTTCCGTTTCCCTGTTGTTGCTCGATGCCGAAGCGTGTTGGATCTCGTGAGAAGTCATGATGACCTTATCATCAAGAATCGTGCCGATGCTGGTTTGATATTTGATGCTTGGAAAATAGAGGGGTTAGGGGATTAAATAAGACTTGTGTTGTCTTTAATTGAGAAATTTGTCTCAAAACGAGACGGAAGGGTTGGAATTAATCGGTAAACTTGAACATGCGACAACATGATTTTACAGTACACTCCACCTGTTGCTGTCACCGGTGGAGTGTACTGCGATTACAATAATGATCAGAACTGTGAGCCGCTGGTGCCGCCGGTAGAACCGGTGGCATTTGTAATCCTGGGATCAACAATAAACCAGCAGAAATCCGAAGTCGAAACAGTAACAATTTTGTTGCCGTCGGCATCAACAGAGTAAGTGCCGTAAAGCAATTGTGTCAACCCGTTATACTTAACGCTATATACGGGGACAGGGTTTGACAACGCCCTGTTTACGGGGATATTAACAGTGGCAGCTGTGCTTAGTGAAAATGAGTTTGCTCCTGAAATGGAAACATCCAATGCTCCGTATGAAGATTCTACCGTCAGCGGGGTTCCGGTAGACGATGTAATCCTCGGTACGCCTGCTCGTGCAGTGGTCGTGTTGTCCACAGGCGTAGACAGCGTTAACACTGGTGGGCTTGTTGTGCTAAAGCTAACGCCCGCCGGGGGTATAACAGTTGTGGCGCCGGGAATGATGAGAGCTACTACGGGCCTCGTGGCGCCGGTTTGAGCCGGTGCCGCAGCGGTAAGAGGCTGGGAAGCAACAGCAATTGACCCGGCTGGAGCGCTCGAAGGTGCGGCAGTAACTTGAGAGGGCGTTACGGCCGTGTTTTGTGATACCGTAGCCGGTGCAGGGCTGCTCTCGCTTTTTCTGCTTTCTCCACATCCGCTTGTAATCATGGCTGCCATAACCAGAGCGAGTCCGTAGTGATACATTGATGTTTTCATGGGTTCAGCCTCCTTGGAGTTGTTCTTGGGGTCATGATATTACCAGATGATCGTCTGCAGTATTATATACAGACAAACATCAGTGTCAAATCTATTATGTGATTTTATTTATATAACGCCAGTCCCGGAAAGTCATTTGTTGATCAGTTTAAGCCTCCGATAGAGCGTGGCTCGAGATAAGTTGAGGCATTTTGCAGTCTGATCTATGTCGCCTCCCATTTGATCGAGAACGGCCCTGATGTGGGCTTCTTCGACCTCCTGAACAGTGCGGTTGTTTGGAGAGGGAGGGTGAGGACGATTTTGCGCAAGGCTTGAAAATTGCGCCTGCCGAAGTTTCCCGCCGCGTGGAGTCAGCAGCAGGGCCCGCTCAAGAACATTTTTCAGTTCGCGGATGTTTCCGGGCCAGTGGTAGTCACGCAAGATGTTCATAACTTCGTCGGTAAGAACAGCCGAGGTTGAACCGAGTGCGTGCAGCAGATAATCGACCAGCGCCGGCAGGTCGTTCATGCGCTCTCTGAGCGGAGGGAGTGAAATTGTCATCATGTTGATCCGATACATGAGATCCTGACGAAACTCCCCTGAACCGACCAATGCATCCAGATCATGATGCGTTGCGCATATCAGGCGGAAATTACTTCTCAAAAGCTTTACATCGCCGAGTCTGCGGTAACTTTTATCTTCCAGTACCTTAAGGAACTGCGCTTGGACATCAATGCTCATGTCACCGATTTCGTCCAGAAACAGCGTGCCTCGATCGGCAATATCGAGCAATCCTTTCCGGTCCTGGTCGGCGGATGTGAAGGCGCCTCTGATATTTCCGAAAATTTCACGGGAGAGCATTTCTCCCCGCAATCCGGAGCAGTTCAGTTCCACGCATTCGTTTGCTGCTCGCGAGCTTTGCTGGTGAATCCACCGTGCGAGCATGCCCTTGCCGGTGCCGGTTTCACCGGTAAGAAGTACCGGAATATCGCTGGCTGCGGCAGCCAGCGCCAACTCATGGATCTCATGCATGGTTTTGTTTTCACCGATGAAAAACTCATCCTTTTTTTCGAGCCGTTTTCGAGCTGATTGCTGCTTCTTTAGAACGCCAATTTCGAGTGTTTTGCTCATGAAAACGGCCAGTGCGGCGTTGTCCACCGGTTTGGTCAGGAAATTGTCCGCTCCCCGCTGCATTGCCTCGACCGCCAAGGGGATGTCGCCTTCGCCGGTTATGACAATGATCGGGATACAGGGGTCATTTGCCCGTGCTGTCTCGATGAAATCAATGCCGTTTCCGTCAGGCAGGTTAATATCGAGAATAATGATGTCAAAGCGCCGTGCAGCAAGTGAAGCAGCGGCTTCAGCAAGGGTTGCCGCCTCGGCTATCTCATACCCTTCCTTGGAAAAATAGCGCACAAAGCCGAAACGGGTAGATGCATTGTCTTCAATTAACAGAACATTCGGTATCATTGTGTCTCCTCCCGGTAGATCGGGATGCGAACTTCCACGGTGCATCCTGGTGGCGGGTTGTTATTCCATATCTGCACGCTTCCTCCCATGTCTTCAACAAAGTGTTTCACGAGCGCCAGTCCGAGGCCTGTGCCCCCTTTGCGATCAGTATAGAATGGATCAAAAACGTGGCTGAGCTTTTCTTCAGGTATTCCGGTTCCCTGATCTCCTACCAGTACTATCGCCATGTTTTCAGGCTTGTTGCTGTCGCTGTGTATTATTTTCATCACAATGTTGTGATCTTCAGGGGTGTAATACCCGGCGTTTTCAAGAAGATTAAAGAATACCTGCTGCAGTTTGTGAGCATCAGCCAGGACCTGAAGCGATGTGTTGTTGTTGTCGGAGGTCAGAAGTCCCCGCCTGTTATGTGACATGCCGGTGGATTTCCAGAGATCGAGAGTTTCACGGCACAATTCATACAGTGCTACCGGCTGCAAATTTGCCGTCGGTATTGTTCGACCCAGGTCGAGGAGGTCGTTCATCAGGTGAACCAGGCGATTGACCTGCGTCCTGATATGGAGAATAAAGGGCTCGAATTCAGGGTTGGAGGCGACTTCATTTTCCCTGAACAGGGCCTCGGTTATGGTCAGAATGGCGTTCAACGGATTGCGGACTTCGTGGGCGACGCCGCCGGCAATCTGGCCGATCGCCTCAAGCCGCTTGGCGCTGAGAAGTTGCTGCTCGAGCTGTTTTCGTTCCTCGATTTCTGATCGAAGCAGCGAGTTGATTTCGGACAGATCGCTGGTCCGTTCAATAATCTGTCGCTCCAGTCTCGCGTGGATGCCCTGAAGCTCGGATTCGGCACTTTTTTGGACAGTAATGTCATAGCAACTGCCGATATAGCCGGCAAAATCACCATCCAAATCATAGTAAGGGCAGCCGTGGTCATTGATCCAGTGATAACTGCCGTCATGGAAGCGGAGGCGATATTCCATGGTAAATGCTTGTTGAGCTTGAAATGCTGCCGTGTAACATGCAATACACCGTTCCCGGTCATCCGGGTGGACCCCGTCCACCCATCCCTCTCCGATCTCCTCCTCCATCGTGCGACCGGTAAAGGCCAGCCATGTTTGATTGAAATAGTTGCACCGGCCATCGGTACCGGAACGCCAGATGAGGGAAGGGAAAATCTCCAGTAATTTCATGTGATAGTCGCGTGATCGGATCAGTGAATCTTCTGATTTCTGGAGTTCAATATTATGCTGTTGTTCAATTTCAAACATCTTGCGAAGAGTCTCGGCCCTTCGGCGGATTCCAAACAGGAACAGCCCCAGAATCATGGTGATAATTACGACGAACCCGATTAACGTTACCATCATGATGCTCTTTGAAAGCGGTGCCATGACCTCGCTCATATCGATTTTGGCAACCATCCCCCACCGGGTGCCCGGAATTACCCTGGTCGCGCAAAGAACCGGCGCGTTGCGATAATCGATCCCCTCAAAGCTCCCTTCCTGACCAAGGACTGCACGTGCCGCAGGCATGTTCTTATCAGCGAGGGGGCGCTCGAACGGTGTGGATGTCTTCTTGCGGTGTCGGAGCTCATTCAGGAACATGACCGAGTCCCCTTCACGTTTTACCAGGAGCGTTTCCGCAGTCGAACTGGATGTTGGCCAGGACTGGATGAGAGGGTAAAGCCGCTTGGTCGGATCGATATCAAGCACCAGCACGGCGACGCAACGAGAGTGTAAGCCGTCAAGATTCATGATCGGAATGGCGAGGTTTATATCAAAAGGCTTGCCGATATAGTCCCTGTGGAAATCCGACAATATTATTTCGTGCTCTTCGGCAGCTTCTTCAACCAGTTCGAGGTCGTGCTTTGATGGTGATAACTTCTGATTTGCGTTTGAAGTAATTATCACTCCATCAGGAGTAAAGAGACTCCCTTCATTGTATTCACCAAGGTCGATCAGGTTTGCCAGCCACCGATTGATTTCCCGGTGGATCGTGGCATTGTCCCTGCCTGCAAGGCAGGCATTGATGCGGTGGGCCATCATGGCGTTTGCGCGAATGGAGGTGCCTTCGGCAAATCTCTCCTTGCGCCATTGTACCAACTGAAATGTTTTAAGATCGGCAATGGTTGATAGTTCATTCTGCTTTTCGTTCAACAGAAACCGTTTCTGTTGCTGTATCAACCCGTATCCGGCAGTGGAAACTAGAGTGATAAAAACAATAATGGTGAGGATATACCAGGAGGAATCGGACCAGGCAGGTTTTTCAGGGGGTGAGATTTTCATGCGTGACAAAAGATCTCCGTTGAATGTCTGTATGTATGGCTATGCTGGTGAAAAAATATCAGGCTACCATTTCACACGGTTTTTTGTCCAATATATTGAGGAACTCTCCTGATAATAGTGAATAAACATGGTTGTCTGGCGGGGTTGCACGGTTGGGCGATTTCTGGTATGTTGGCAAAAATTATAATAACAGAAAAGAGGTGCGAACATGATACATAACGTATTACCGGTTACTCTTGTTGCTCTTGTTCTGAGTGGAGGTGTTGCTCTGGCGAATCAAATGCCCGGTCATATGGGGCATGAGCACACAATTGAAGCTTCAGCAGGATCAAACCATGCTGATGTTGTCAAATTTAAGGCCTGTCCGCACTGCGGCATGGATCGTGAGAAATTTGCGTACTCACGAATGCTGATTACCTATTCGGATGGTTCATCGGTCGGTGTGTGCAGCCTTCATTGTGCTGTCACCGAATTGAAAGCCAACAAAGTCAAATCAGTTAAAGTTGTCGAGGTTGCCGATGTTAATACAAAAATACTGGTTGACGCTGAAAAGGCGATCTGGGTGCTTGGCGGGAGCAGAAGAGGGGTCATGACACGGCTCGCGAAATGGGCTTTTGCAAAAAAGGATGACGCACAAGTATTTATCAAAAAGAACGGCGGCAGAGTGGCTACCTACAAGGAAGCAGTTGCTCTGGCCGAGAAAGATTGAAATAGAGTGGAGAACCCATGAACCGTATCCTCGCGGCGGTTGTCCTGACATGCCTCATAGCGGTGGTGACAGTCCTGGCTGCCGACAAGGGAGTTGTTGCCATCCCGGCAGGGGCCAAATGCCCTGTCTGCGGGATGTTTGTTGCCAAATATCCAGACTGGAGTGCGACTGCCCGCTTCAAGGATGGCACAACCTCCTATTACGACGGTCCGAAGGATATGTTCAGCCACTATTTCGATACTGCCCGCTATACCCCCGGAAAACGTCAGGCAGACATCGTTGCGCTGGCCGTAAAGGAGTATTATTCTCTGGCGGCCATTGATGCGCGCACTGCGTATTTTGTTATCGGAAGTGATGTTTACGGACCGATGGGTAGTGAATTGATCCCGTTTCTGAATGAAAAAGATGCTCTCTCCTTTAAAACAGATCACAAAGGGAAGCGTATTCTTCGCTTCAACGAAATTACGCGACAGACCATACAATCACTCAATTGAGTTCAGTTCCCTCCACTGTGCTGGAGGATCGAAAAGAGAATCATGCGCCGCTCAGTGCAATTCCTGCTGTTTACCGCTGTAAGCCTGACCATCTTCCTGCTGCTGCCCCTGCATGCCCGTCATGCACAGCAGCAGGTTGGTGCGGTGAGACCGCAGGAGGAACAGTTGCGGAACCTGCATGTGACGGATCTTTCCCTTTCAACCGAAGCCCGCTACACCCGCCACCCGGCCATGGCCGATCGTCATGCCCCTTTTCAGGAACATCCGTTGGCGCTGGAACATTTCCCTTCCGGTTCGTTGATTTACCGAAACTTCCGAACGGAGACAGGCCATGAAACGGACCGTTGAGCGCCATCTGAATATACTTGAATTCACTCTCGCATCATTACTGCGCAGAAAAGCAAAGAACCTGTCCCTTCTGGCAATGTATCTGCTGGTTATCTTCATGCTGGCCTCGCTGCAGTTCTTTGTGACGGCGCTCAAACGGGAGGCGGCCATTATTCTGAATGACGCACCGGACATGATCGTACAGCGTCTGGTGGCGGGACGCCAGGATCTGATACCGGTCGGGTATGCAGCCGAAATCGCCGGGATCAGAGGGGTTGCAGAGGTCCGGCCCCGCTTGTGGGGGTATTATTACGATGCACTGAACGGTGCCAACTATACAATCATGGCCGGAAATGATTCCGATGCAAAGCCGGAACGGGCTTCCGTCGGCGCAGGGGTTGCGAAAGCCCGCAACCTGGCAGTCGGCGATCTGCTGCCACTGATAAGCTACGATAAATCTCCGGTGATACTGGAGATCAGTACGATATTTTCAAGCAGTTCCGACCTCATTGCTGCGGACATGATCATCACATCACCGGATGACTTTCGTCGGCTGTTCAATTTTCCGGGCAACCAGGCGACCGACCTGGCGGTAACGGTGCGCAACCCGAAAGAGATGACAACCGTCGCGGCCAAGATTGCCAGCCAGTTTCCCGGCTCACGCCCGATCCTGAAAAGCGAGATCCAGCGGACCTATCAGTCCATTTTCGATTGGCGCGGCGGCATGACGCTGATGGTTCTCTCTGCCGCGCTCCTTTCTTTCATTATCTTTGCCTGGGACAAGGCAACCGGGCTTTCAGCCGAAGAACGCAAGGAAATCGGCATCCTCAAGTCGATCGGCTGGGAAACTTCCGACGTATTGCTGCTCAAATTCTGGGAAGGGAGCGTAATCTCGCTGACGGCATTTCTGTTGGGGACCGTGCTCGCCTATGGCCATGTATTCTTGTTGTCGGCTCCGCTCTTTGTCCAGGCGCTCAAGGGGTGGTCGGTGATCTATCCCCGTTTTCAGCTGGTGCCGGTCGTTGATGCGTATCAACTGGCGGTGCTCTTTTTTCTGACGGTTGTCCCCTATACGACCGCAACAATTATTCCGTGCTGGCGGGCGGCCACAATCGATCCTGATGCCGCCATGAGGTATTGACGTGATAGAATTGTCAGGCATCACGAAGTCTTTCAACAGCGGCCAATCGAATCAGTTTACCGCCGTGGATAACGTCACGCTTACCATTAACCCGCGGGATATCACTGTTTTCAAAGGACCGAGCGGTTCCGGCAAAACATCGCTCCTGACTATGATCGGCTGCATGGCCCGTCCGACCTCGGGGCGCATTTTCCTGCGCGGTATAGCTGCAGCAGTGCCATTTCAGCAGGAGGGAGCGGAGGCGGTTGAAATTACCAGCCTGCCGGAACGTTTCCTGAACGAGATTCGCCGTTCCACCTTCGGCTTCATCTTCCAACAGTTCAACCTGATCAAGGGGATCTCCGTACTGGAAAATGTCATGCTCCCCGCCTATCCTACCGGTGAGAGTCGTAAGGAGTTTCGTGACCGGGCCGGGCAACTGCTTGAGCAGTTCAGTATTGCCCGTCTTGCCGGGCAGCGGGTGGAACTCCTCTCTGGAGGCGAACTGCAACGGGTCGCCATTGCCCGGGCCCTGATCAATAACCCGGCCATTATTATCGCCGATGAACCGACGGCACATCTGGATTCAAAATTGTCACACGAGTTCATGGAAATAGTCGGCCGGTTGAAGGACGAAGGGAAGGGCGTGCTGATTGCCAGCCACGACCCGATCGTGTTTGACTCGCCGCTGCTCGACTCTCTGGTTGAAATGCGCGACGGCGCGGTGGTGAACAGCCGGAGTTGCCGGTGATTCTGCATCCCGCCGTTCTCGCACTGTTGCTGATCGCGCTGCTGGTCTCCGGAATGGGAATGTATGCCGGTTATTACGGTATAAAAATAGTGCGGGGATGGGATACCGCCAGCGGCAGCGAACAGCAGCTGGAACTGGAACGCAGAACCTATCTTGTATCAACAATAATGAGTTATATCCTCACTGTTGAGCTTCTCTCCTTTTTCCTGTTTATTTACACCGCGGACGACCTTCATACGCAGTTTACCGGTGCCATGTGTGCGGCAGGGACCCTGGCGGTAAACTCTTTCGGTTATCCGGTGCTGCTGCTCAAGATCGTCAATTTTCTGCTTGCCGGGGTCTGGCTGATTGTAAACCATGCCGATAACAGGGGGTACGACTACCCGCTTATCCGGGTCAAGTACAGGCTGCTCAATTTTGCCGTGCCGTTGCTGCTGCTGGAATGTTTCCTGTTGTTCGCCTACTTTTCCGGTGTAAAGCCGGATGTCATCACCTCCTGCTGCGGCAGCCTGTTCAGTCACGAATCAAGCAGCTTCAGTGGTGATCTCGCTTCGCTGCCTCACAGGCCGATGCAGATTGTCTTTTTTTCAGGGATGGCGATTACCGCATTCAGCGGGGTGTTCTTCTGCCTGCGGGGGCGCGCCGGCTATCTGTTCTCGCTCTCTGCTTCAGCCACGTTTCTGGTCTCCCTAGCCTCTGTCCTCTCGTTTATCTGCCTCTATTTCTACGAATTACCCACCCATCACTGCCCGTTTTGCCTGCTGCAAAAGGAGTACGGTTACATCGGCTATCTTCTGTACGCCACCCTTTTCGGCGGAGCAGTGGCGGGAATCGGAACCGGGGTCTTGATGCCGTTCCGGAAAACCGGCAGCCTGGTCCGCATCATCCCCGTCATGCAGCGTCGTCTCGCCTTCGTTACTCTCGTCTGTTATCTGCTCTTTACCTTGATTGCGGTATGGAAGATGATTGTCTCGGCGCTTGTGCTGGGGTAGACACATTCGTCAAGTGATTATATTCATAAAATCTACAAACATTTCTTAACCTGCCATCATCTCCAAATCACGAAATCCTGTCCAATATTATCACGCTGTTTCCAAAAACATGTTGACATTAACGTTAGGTTAAATTATTTAGCTTATAGTAAATTCATGTTCAGCATGTGATCCTGAGACCACTTCCCCGAGTTTGCATTATTCCCTTCGCAGCAGTTTCATTGCCCTGAGCTATGCAATCGATCAGTATGTACGAGCGATTATAATGAAAACAAACGAGTGAATTCTTGCTTTTTCGACTCCTGTCAAATTAAACGGCAAAAATAGATAAAATGTGTCTCTTTAGTCATGGATTTAATGGAGGTAATATGATTTTGTTAAAGAAGTGTTTTATTTCATTCAGGTCACTGCTGGGCCCCCTGTTTCTTGCGGCACTCCTGTTCTGCTCGGCTGTCACGCCTGCCGGGGCCGTGATCAATGTCAGTGTTGCCCCGGGCGGGACCGTGGACATCGTGATCGACCCTTTCCGGCCGGACCACACCGCGAACTGGGGACAGTTCACCTATCTCGGGTTGGCGGGGCCATTCGCCAACGGGACGACCTCAAAAGTGTCCATGAGCGGAATCGTCGTTGATGCATGGGGAACGGGCAATTTCAACGGGACCAGTCCCAATAACCGGATCTACTATGGCAGCGACACGCTCCGCTACACCAACAATGGCACCGGCCTCAACACAACCGTTTCCATCAACGCCACCTGGGGAAACGGCATGGACTCGCAGGCCGATACCATCAATATTCTGATCACCAACAGCGGGGCATCAGTTGTGTCGATCAATATGATGGACCCGAACCCGACCGTGGCCAGTTCCGTCCGCTGGCAGGTCCAGTTCGACCAGGCGGTGACCGGGGTCAACACCGGTAATTTCCAGCTTACCGGCGGCGTGACCGGCGCTGCCGTAACCGGAGTCAGCGGCAGCGGCAGTTCCTGGACCGTCACCGCCGGTACCGGCACCGGCACCGGACTCCTCGGCCTCAACATGGTCAACTCCACCGGGACAACTCCGCAGGTCCTCGGCCTCACCTTCACGGGACAACCCTACAGCTTTGATCAAGCTCCGACCATCGTCACCTATCCGGCCAACATAACCATTCTGGCCAATCAGAATGCCACTCTCACCGCTACTGTCGGCAGCAGGAGCGCCAGCGGCAGCGACCCGATCAGATACCAATGGTACAATGCCGCCGTCGGCACAATGTCCAACCCGGTCTGCGCCCAGGGGGCGGTCACCACGAGCCCGGCTGCTATCAGTTGCACGGTCGGGCCGCTCAGCGCGACCCCGGCTAACGGCTATTGGGTTGATGTCTGGAACAACTACAACGCCAGTTCCCTGCACACCGTTAGCACTGACGGCCGGGTTACGGTCAATCATGCGCCGGCCATGGCAACCAACCTCGGGCTGCTGGCCAGCAAAAACAACGCTTTGGCCCTGACTACTTCCCGGCTACAGGCAACCGATCCAGAGCAGGATTCATCCGGTCTTACCTATACCGTAACTGCCGGGCCGGGGCATGGCACCCTGAATAGTTCAACCTTCACTCAGTGGGATATCGATAATGGCATTGTTATCTATACCCCCACCAGCGGCTACATAGGCTCGGACAGCTTCAGTTTTTCCCTCTCCGACGGACAGCCGGCTCCAGGGGAAGGGAAGTTGAACAGCAGTGCCGCGATTTTTGTTAATGATGTGCCGTCATTCGTTGGCAGTACCACCACCCTTACGGTCAACCGGAATGCCGGAGCTACGGACATCAAGAGCCTCTTGCACGTGAGCGACACCGATTCCAGCCAGACCGAGACCTGGACGCAGAGCGCGGCCCCGGATCATGGCGGCACGCTCACGTTCTCCAGCGCCACTGCACCCTCCGGCACCACCAACATCACTCCAGGCGGCACCATTACCTATACCCCTGCCAACGGCTATAGCGGCACGGAGACCTTCGCTGTGCAGGTAGGCGATGGCACGGCTACCGCTACCCGGACGATCACGGTTACTGTCAACGCACCTCCTACGGTCACCGACGCCAAAATCAGCATCAGCGGCGCTTCTGGAACCGGCGGCGCTTACAAGATCGGAGATACCGTCACCGCAACCTGGAACAACACAGCGGCTGGCGACAATAATACCGACGTCACCAATGTCACTGTCGATTTCAGCGCTTTCGGGGGCGGCGCAGCCGTGGTTGCCGCCAACAGCTCCGGTACCTGGACCGCCACATACGTCACTGCCGCCGGCGCCATCGACGGCACCAACAAGAACGTTTCCATTACCGCAACCAACGGCGCTGGCAGCACCACCACCGCTGACAGCAGCAACGCCACGGTGGACACTGTCGCTCCAACCGTGAGCGACGCCAATATCAGTATCAGCGGAGCCACCGGAACTGGCGGCACGTTCAAGACCGGTGACATCGTCACCGCCACCTGGAACAATACCGCAGGGGGCGACAACAACAGCGACACCATCAGTAGTGTCACCGTCAACTTCAGCCAGTTCGGCGGCGGCGCAGCCGTGGCCGCAAGCAACAGCGCCGGCACTTGGACGGCGACCTACTCCATGGTTGCCGGGGTATTAAATAGTGTGGCCAATCGCAATGTGTCCGTTACCGCCATTGACAACGCCGGCAACGTTATCACTACCGCAGATACCAGCAATGCCACGATAGACAATGCCGCCCCGACCACCACGATCTTAGCATCGGCCTTCTCCGCTGACACCGGCACCAGCTCCACCGATTTCATCACCAAGACCGCTGCCCAGACCATCAGCGGCACAACCAGCGCCAACATGGTGGCCGGC
>JBAYTT010000067.1:0-17315 GCA_041675485.1 Pelobacteraceae bacterium
AGATCGGCGCCGGTGGGGTAGTTGTTGTATGAGGCATACGCCCCGCCGTAGGCGTTACGGATGATCAACAGGATGCGCGGCGTCCTGATATCGACGATGGAATCCAGCATGGCGCGGCCGGCCTGAACGATGCCGCGCCCTTCCTGCTCGCGGCCCGGCAGAAAGCCGGTGGTATCTTCCATGAAGATCATCGGAATGTTGTAGATGTTGCAGAAGCGGTTGAAGCGGGCGATCTTGTAGGCGGAATCGACCGTAATCTGTCCGGAAGCGACCGCACTGTTGTTGGCGACAAAACCGACGACGTTGCCGCCAAGACGGCCGAGGGCGGTAACCGCCTCGCGGGCCCGGTCGCGCTGAAGCTCGAAATAGTCGCCATGGTCGCAGATCTGCTGGATCATGATGGAGACGTCAAAGGGGGTGTTAAACCCGGTGGGTGAATTGAAGGCTTTTTTGAGCAGGGTGTTGATCTCCCAGGTTTTGCGATCCAGCGGATCGCTCGTTTCCCGGAAACGGGCCATGACGCTGTTGTTGTCGGGAAGGTAGGAAAGCAACTGCAGAGCCGTACGGAGCGCATCCACCTCGTCCTCGACCGTCATGTCGGCAACCCCGGACTGTCCATGAACCTTTGGCCCGCCCAACTCTTCAGGGGTCACATCCTCACCCAGAACCGACTTGACCACCCCCGGCCCGGTCAGACCGAAAAAGGTATCCTGCGGCTGAATCAGGAAGCTCCCCTGGCGGGGAAGATAACTGCCGCCGCCGGCATTGAAGCCGAACATGCACATGATGGAAGGGACAACGCCGCTGATTTTACGCAGCGCGGTAAAGGCTTCGGCATAACCGTCAAGGCCGCCCACGCCGGCCGGCACGAAGGCACCGGCCGAGTCGTTCATGCCGATCAGCGGGATACCCTTCTCACCGGCCATCTGGAACAGCAGCGCCAGTTTGCGGCCGTTGGTAGCATCAATGGAACCGGCCCGGACCGTAAAATCGTGGCCGTAGACAGCAACATCACGCCCATTAACATTAAGAATTCCGGTTACCAGAGAAGCGCCATCCAGGTTCTTGCCCCAGTTCTGAAAAAGAATATTCGGCTCATTCTCCGTTAACACGCGAATACGTTCCCATACGGTCATCCGCTTTTTGAAGTGCTGCTTTTCAATCTGGGCAATACTGACCGACTTGATGGGGCGTTGAATCAGGTCATGACCTTCCTTCATCGCCTCTTCGTAGCCCCCCTTCTTGCCGGGGATCTCGCCGGGAATGGTAAATTCAACAGTTTCAGGTGGGGCAAACGGGTTTTTCAGTGAAGGTTTTATCGCTTTTTTTGACATCTCAACCATCCTTCCAGTTTAATGTATATCAACGACCTGAGTTGGTTTGACTTCGACCGTACTATCGAGTGACAACAGCTAAAACTTTTACTTCGCCGCCATCTTTTGAAAGCAGACGATGTTTTAAAGAAGAATCAAAATAAACACAGTCACCTTCTTCCAGAACAATCCGCTTTTCATCAAGCACAAGTTCCGCGGTTCCCTTCATGATGAAGAGAAACTCCTCACCGTCATGACTGTAGGTGTTCTCTTCCAGAGCTTTTTCGGTAATGGAAAGCAGAAAAGGTTCCATTTTCTTGTTTTGCTTGTGAAATGAAAGTGATTCGTAGGAATAGCCCTGACTGGTGCCTGCCTTGGAGATAACGCGGGGAATTGTTTTGCGTTCGTACGAGCGGACGACTTCAAAGCGACATTCTTCTTCGTCTTCCGTGAAGAAAAGGCCGATTTTTACATCAAAAAATTTTGCGATTCTCGAAAGAGTGGCAATCGGTGGTGAAACATTATTATTCTCAATCTGGGAAATAAGCGCGGGTGAAAACCCGGTCTCTTTGGCAACTGCCTGGAGGGTCAGCTTTTTTGAAAGGCGGAGCTTCTTGATTTTTGCCCCAATGTTGAATTCGCGCATCCAAACCCCTGACTATAAAAGTAAAACTCAGTTTCCGTGCGGGGTTTGTATACAATTTGCTTTACAATGTCAATAAAATTCCTTCAGCGCTGGCTAAATAATAACAGTTCCGGTAAAAATATATTTACTTTTAATAAAAAACAATCTCACCGTTTCAGCCCTCGCGCCAGCAACTGCAACGTGTGCATGACTTCAACGGTTGAGCCGTGTTGCTTGAGGCCATCAGACAGCTGCATCATGCAACCCGGACAGCCGGTTGCGACGACCTGGGCTCCGGTAGCAACGATTGCTTCGCTTTTAACGATGTTAATGTCCATGGAGGAGTCATAGTGATAGACGTTGAAGGTTCCTCCCAGACCGCAACATTTGTCGGCACCTTCCATTTCAACCAGTTCAATTCCGGGAGTCCCTTTCAGCAGTTCGCGCGGCTGCTTTGTTATGCCACGGGTACGGAGATGGCACGGGTCGTGATAGGTAACGCGAAGAGCTTCTCCGCTGCCGGTTTCAGACGGGTCAAGTCCAAGCTGCTGCAGCAATTGGGATGCATCCACGGTCTTTTTCGCCAGGGATTCGAGGCGTGCTCGCAACTCAGGATTACGTTTTCCCACCACGAGCGGATAAAGGCGATGCAGGGCACCACCGCAGGTTGCGCACGCCGTCATAACATAATCAACTTCGTACTTTTCAAACTCGGCCAGGTTCTGTTCGGCCAGCTCCCGCACGGTTGCGATATCACCACCCGACATGCCGGGCAGTCCGCAACACTGCTGACCTTTGGGAATTATTATCGTACAGCCGAGCTGACGGAACAGTGCCAGAGCAGCCTCACCGACATCCGTATAAACGAAATTGGTCATGCAGCCGACAAAAAATGCGATGCGCGGCTTGCCGGGCTCGCCGGGAATAACTTCGGGATGCTGTTCGATAAAACTGTTTTTGGCAATTTCAGGGATATAGCGTTTATTGCCGACGAACGGCACCGGGAAACGCAAACGCAATCCGGACGTTTCGGGGACCTTTTTGAAGAAGAGCGGGCCTAACAGCGAGGCCATCCTGGCCCCCATCTTCATGCGGCTTCTATTCTTGATTACCTGGCCGACAGCGGCATGAAACGTTGTCAGACCACGCTTATTCGCCAGTGATTCACGAGCGGCAATAACAATCTCATCGGTGGGTACATCATTGGGGCACTTCTCTACACAGCTGCCGCAGAGGAGGCATTTGGACATAGCCTGGTAGGTCTGATCGTCCAGCTCGATGTCGTCTTCCAAAATATGCTGGGCCAACGCCACCTTGCCGCGTGCCACAGCCGGCTCCCGCTGAAAAGTGGCAAAAGCCGGACAGTTGGTACGGCAGGCGCCGCATTTGACGCATTTTTTCAGCTGGTCCTCAACCCGTTTGAGGGGATCCATTGTGTCGGTAGCCATGTTACATTCCTTCTTGAACCGGGGAACAAATAGAATCTTCAACAATTCATAGTAAACAATCAACCCTATGATTATCAAGCTGTTTAATCAAGAACACCGATCTTACGCGTCCCCATGTGTGGTTATAAGCCGAGTACAGCTGATTTCCAGATATCAACTGTTTCAAGTGCCCGCTCCGCCAACTTCTGGCGGCGCTCCTTCTTCTTGATTTTCCCCGGCAACCCGGGGAAGAGTCCGTAGTTCACATTCATCGGCTGGAAATGTTTGACATCGGCATTGGTAATGTGATGCATCAGGGCACCCAAGGCAGTTTCAGGCGGCGGCACCGGAAGCGCCAACCCCTGTACGAGGCGGGCGGCGGCGATACCGGCCAAAAATCCGCTGGCAGCCGACTCCACATACCCCTCCACTCCGGTGATCTGTCCGGCGAAAAAAATCCGGCCATCGCTCTTCAACTGCTGGGTTGCCTCCAGAAGTGCGGGAGAGTTGATAAACGTATTGCGGTGCATCGAACCGAGACGGACAAACTCGACCTTTTCCAATCCCGGAATCATGTGGAATATCCGGCGTTGTTCCGGCCAGGTCAGCTTGGTTTGAAAACCGACCAGATTGTACATGGTCTTCTCCCGATTTTCGGAACGAAGTTGAATGACCGCGTGGGCTTCATGGCCGGTATGCGGATTGGTCAGCCCGACCGGCTTCATCGGTCCGAAGCGGAGCGTTTCGACACCGCGCGACGCGAGTTCTTCGACAGGCATGCACCCTTCGAAATGAACAACCTTTTCAAAATCCCGTGCCGGAACCCTCTCGCCACGCAGCAGCTCATCGACAAAACGGAGATATTCATCCTCATTGAGCGGACAGTTGAGGTAGTCATCACCATCCCCCTTGCCGTAGCGCGACGCGGCAAAAATCTTCGTCATATCGAGCGAATCAGCAGCAACAATCGGAGCAATAGCGTCGTAGAAGTAGAGCCGATCACCGGTCAGTTCCGCAAGCGAGGCCGCCAACCGGTCACTGGTGAGCGGACCGGAGGCGATGACCACAACCCCCTCGGCGGGAATGGAGGTACACTCACCACGTTCGATCCGGATCAGAGGATGAGCTTCCATCTTGGCTGTGACGTAATCGGAAAAAAGCTGACGGTCCACGGCCAGAGCGCCACCAGCCGCAACGCAGGTGGCACCGGCCGCTTCAAGCGTAAGAGAACCACAGCGACGCAGCTCCTCCTTGAGAAGTCCGACGGCGTTATCAAGCGAGATGCCACGCAGGGAATTGGAACAGACCAGCTCCGCCAAACCGGGGAGCTGGTGTGCCGGGGAGAACCGCTCCGGCTTCATTTCGTGGAGGTTTACCGTTATTCCGCGCTGCGCAGCCTGCCATGCGGCTTCGCACCCTGCCAATCCGCCACCGATGATGGTGATATTCTTATCAGACATTGATTTGTTCCTTATAAAACAGTGAGGCACGGGGTCAGTGGCATTTCGTACCATTGTCCGAAATGCCACTGACCCCGTGCCTGTAGTTTATTCAAACAGCTTTGCTTATTCGCTGGTGTAGTCGCAACCTTCTTTGGGACATTTCAGAAATTCGCCCTTGCGCTTGTAGATCTTTTTGACCAGCAACGGGAACCCGCATTTCGGACAGGGGCTTTCCACCGGCAAGTCCCACAGGGCGAATTTGCACTGCGGATAACGGTTGCACGAGTAAAACAGCTTGCCGAAGCGCGATTTCTTCTCCGTCAGCTCTCCTTCCTTGCACTCAGGGCAGACCACTCCGGTGCTTACCGGCTTGATCAGCGGCTGGATGTTCTTGCATGCCGGATAACCGGAACAGGCCAGATACTTGCCGAAGCGGCCATCCTTTATCAGCATCGGCTGTCCGCACTTTTCGCACTTCTCATCAGAAATGACCGGTTCTACAATCTCCCCATCCTGATCCACGTTGCGGGTATATTTGCACCCTTCCTGAAAACCGGAGCAGGCGATAAATTTACCGCGTTTGCCGAGTTTCACGACCAGCGGCTTGCCGCATTCAGGACAAAGCTCATCGGTCGCCTCGGTTGTAAGGTCGGACTTGTTGACTTCCCCCTCTTTCTGTTTCAGCAGGGCAATAAACGGCTCCCAGAACTCCTTCAGAAGCGGCTTCCACTCTTTTTCGCCACGCGAAACCTGATCCAGTTCTTCTTCCAGTCCGGCGGTAAAATTGTAATCGACATACTTCTGGAAATGAGCCGTCAGGAGGTCACTGACCACCATGCCGACATCTTCCGGGAAGAAGCGCTTCTTGTCGAGGCGGGCATATTTTCTTTCCACGAGCGTATTCATGATCGAGGCAAACGTTGAAGGGCGGCCGATACCATACTCCTCCAGCGTCTTAACCAGTGTCGCTTCGGTATAGCGGGGAGGTGGCTGGGTGAAGTGCTGTTCGGGAAGAACTTCATGAAGCTTAAGCGCTGCACCTTCGCTCATGGCCGGCAGCAGCCCTTCCTTTTCTTCATCCTGATCATCGAGCCCCTCGATGTAAAGCTTCATGAAACCGGGAAAACGGATGACCGTGCCGGCGGCACGCAGTCCGGCCCTGCCAGATCCGGCAAAATGTCCGTCAGTCAGAGGCAGAGCCAGCTCGGCGGTGATATCAACCGATGTCTGGTCGAGCAGCGCTTCGGCCATCTGGCAGGCAACGGTTCGCTTCCAGATCAATTCATACAGTTTGTACAGGTCAGGCGTCAGATACTTGCGCAGCTCAACGGGGGTTTTGGCGATATAGGTCGGCCGGACAGCCTCATGGGCCTCCTGGGCATTTTTGGATTTGGTTTTGAAAATCCGCGGCTTGGCGAGCGCATATTCCTTGCCATACGCAGCGGAGATAACATCGTGAGCATCTTTCAAAGCCAGGGTAGAAAGGTTGACACTGTCGGTACGCATGTAGGTAATCAGACCGACCGTACCCTCCTCCCCGATATCAATCCCTTCATAGAGCTTCTGTGCAGTCGACATGGTCTTCTTGGCCGAGAAGCCGAGCTTGCGTGAAGCTTCCTGCTGAAGCGTCGAAGTGGTGAAGGGAGGCGATGGATTACGTTTTTTCTCGGTTTTGGTGATTTTGGCCACCTGATAGCTGCCCGATTGCAAAGCCGCTTTCAGCGCTGTTGCCACATCCTCGCCCGGAATATCGAACTTGCCGAGTTTTTTGCCCCCGACATCCACCAGGCCGGCCTTGAACTCCTGACCCGGAGCAATACCCAGCCGGGCGCCTATGGTCCAGTATTCCTGTTCATTGAAGGCCAGAATTTCCTTTTCCCGTTCGCAGACCAGCCGGAGCGCCACCGACTGAACTCGGCCGGCGGAAAGCCCGTAGCGGATTTTCTTCCAGAGAAACGGCGACAGGTTGAAACCGACCAGATAGTCCAGTATCGAACGGGCCTGCTGAGCGTTAACCAGATCAAGCGCGATGTCGCGCGGGTTTTGGACGGCATGCAGAATAGCTTCCTTGGTTATCTCGTGAAATTCAACCCGCTGGATTTTGATGCCGGGGTTCTTTTTATCGAGCCCAAGAGCCGCCAGCAGATGCCAGGAGATCGCTTCTCCTTCACGGTCGGGGTCAGTTGCGAGCAGCAGTCGATCCGCCCCCTTCATCGCTGCTTTGATCGCATCGAGATGTTTTTTGCTTTCCGGCAGCACATGATACTTCGGCTCAAACCCCTTCTCAATATCCACTGAGCCCTGCTTGCTCGGGAGGGCACGAACATGGCCGAACGACGCAAGGACTTTAAAGTCGGGGCCCAGAAATTTTTCTATGGTTTTCCCTTTGGCAGGGGATTCGACAATAACGAGGTTATGCGACATAAGTAATTGAGTCCTTATTGGTAAGTTAGAAAGTGTTTCTGCATTTTTTAGCAGAAAATACTTTCGTTAACACACGTATCCTGCGTAGCAGGGCTAGTAAGTTAGAAATTACGGGTCAAGTGACAGCGTAGTGTGTGCCGGGCAGCGGTGTAACCGCCCCCTTGAGTTCAAGGTGCAGTAACATAGAGGAAACCTCTCCGGCTGTCAATTCCGATTGGGAAATGATGTCATCAATGTGCAGCGGTGAGCGGGCCAGCAGTTCGAAAATGGCCGCCTCTTTCGGAGTCAATGCAAAAGTCCGGGAAGGACGCTGGAATAATGGGGCATCAGAGAAGGCAGGGGAGCCGCCCGGAAGCTCCTCCAGAATATCCTCGACACAATCCACCAGCTTGGCACCCTGCTTGATCAGACGATTGCAGCCGCGACTGGTGGCAAAGGAAATATTACCCGGCACGGCGTACACGTCGCGGCCATGTTCCAGGGCGTACTGGGCGGTAATCAGTGAGCCGCTTTTTTCGGCAGCCTCAACAACCAGGACACCGCTCGAAAGCCCGCTGATTATCCGATTGCGGCGCGGGAAATTTTCGGCCAGCGGCAAAGTCCCCAACGGGAATTCGGAGACCAGACACCCTTTGTCTGACATCTCCACAAAAAGCGAACGGTTTTCAGGAGGATATATTTTGTCAACGCCGCACCCCAAAACTCCGACGGTTCTACCGCCCGCCTGCAACGCCCCCTTATGGGCCGCAGTGTCAACTCCGCGCGCCATCCCCGACACGATACAGACGCCATGGCTGGCCAACTCCTCGGCAAGTTTCCCGGTTGTCATCAATCCGTAGGATGTCGCCCGACGAGAACCGACGATAGCGATTGAAAGTTCATGGGAGCGCAACTCCCCTTTTATATAGAGAAACGGAGGTGGATCGGGAATTTCGAACAGGGATTTGGGGTAGTCGCACGAAAGATACGTCACCAAGCGAGCAGCGCTTGTCTCAAGCCGGCGGCATTCCTCCTCGGCAAAACGGCGCCACTCGCCGGTTTTGATACCATCGATCACAGCGGGCGCCATCCCTTTGATGCCTGCATATGACGCCGGAGAGGCCTTCAATGCGGCTTCAGGCGTGTCAAAACGCTCCAGAAGCCGCCGAAATGCAACATTTCCGATACCGGGAACAGCCTTGAGACCTATCCAATAAAAATTTTCCATTTCGACACCCGCCGGTTCGACAAAAAAAGACCGGCCGAAGCCGGTCTTGAGCGTAAATATAGTATCCGGTTACTTCGTTTGGCTGACGATCCGGTCGCCTCTGTAGATAGTATCGATACTTTTGACGACCAGTGCGGTGGCTGTTCTATTACCGGTTTCAAGGATTACCAGGGCCCCCAGCAACTCCTGGGGCAATTTGTCGATGCGCCCCTCCACATAGCGTTGGTCGATCGTCACATCCCGGACAATATAGAGCATGTTGCCTGCCTCTGCTCCCTGGCTGGACCCGAGATCAATATAGACGATATCTCCGGCAGCGATGATGCTGACCCCGTTGTAGCTCTCGAGGATGTACCCCTTGAGATCGTTTTTGGCACTCTTCAGCGTAATCTCCCGGCGGCGGTTCTCCTTGTAAGGCAACAGGAAAGAACCCGGGCTGATTTCTCTCGTTGATTTTGTAATAATGGCACGGGATGATTTATTCTCCAAGTCGGTTAACTGAAGCGTCCCGAGCGGGATCATCTTGAATCCCATCTCCTCATTATTCTGGGGGTGCTTGACCGCAACATCCTTACGATATATGGAGAATTTGTCACCACCGCCGGCTTTCTGATCGGCGCCGATATCGGTGTACACAATATCGTCAACACCCGTGACTATTCGATCGTGTTGAGCACCGATCACCAAACCGGATGGTTTGAAGTCCTTTTCCGCCAGGAACCCTTCAGTACCATACAGCGTGTAGGATTTCTCTGCGGCAACCTCCTGGAGTGACTCAGCAACAGTTGAAGCATTGGCGCTTTTTTGCGTCAGGGGCGCAGCCGCTTGCTCTTTGGGGACAAACTCCAGCCTGTCAGGGAAAATCCGAACTTTCTGACCAGGATATATAAAATGCGGATTGGTAACCTGGCCGTTTTTTGACCACATATTCGGCCAGTAGTTCGGATCCTTTATGAACCGTTCCGAGAGCCCCCAGAGCGTGTCACCCTGCTTTATAGTATAGATGGCAGGCTCGTCCTGCCCGGCGGCAAAGACAACAGTCGGCATGGCTAATAGAGCTAACAGCAGCAATCTGATTTTCATGGAGGGCACCTCTTCGCCTTTGATGTTGAGCAGGTCTTCAATGTGCGTTCAGACGTTCACGGGCCTTTATTGCAGCGGGACTGCTTGGATAAGTTGTTATAATTCTTTCAAATATGACCATTGCTTTTTCGTTTTCCTTCATTGCCGACAGGGTATAGGCCAGTTTCAAGAGCGCGTCAGGAGTCTTGGTGCTTTTCGGGTAACTCTCCACCACCTTCGTAAAAGCTTCTTTTGCCTTGGGAAGGTCCGAAAGAGTGTAGTGACACTCACCTATCCAGTACACGGCATTGGCAGCGTAATCGCTCTGGGGATTATTCTTGAGAAAAGATTCGAATGATTCGATTGCGGCCGCAAAATTATTCGCACTGTACAGACCGAATGATTTGATATATTCCGCAGGAGGACCAGACTCTTTGGCAGATTTTACCGGCGGCATCTGATTAACAACCTCTACTTTGGGAGTCTGAGACTGCTGAGCAAGAGTTGCGACTCTCATCTTTAGTTCATCAAGGGAGGTTCTGAGCTCACGATTCTCAACCTTCAGCAGTTTTATCTCTCCGGTTATCGACTTATGCCGATCATCCTGGGTATACAGGTGTTCGGAAAGTTCGTTGTGGCGCTGCTCAGTCTTCTTCGAAGTTTGAATCAAAAGCTCGATTTTTGCTTCGGCCTCGGCCTGACGTTTGACCATCAGATCATTGGCAGCGCACCCTGACAGAAGAAAAGATAAAAACAGATATGATACCAATCGGCTGCCTGACGGCATAATCCCCCCATTTAACGCACGTTTTTCATAATTAAAGCGATATAGTTATCTTTGTCAAGTGAAAGGTGCCTTTTCGGTTTTATTGGCACACTGATTATGCTAGCATTGATTCCCCGCGAATCAAGCGAACCGCCCAACAATATTTTATTGGAACTCCCCATGCAGAGACCCGAATTGCTGGCTCCGGCCGGTAACATGGAAAAACTTAAAATCGCGGTACATTACGGTGCCGACGCCGTATACCTCGGCGGAGAAGCGTTTGGACTGCGTAATATGGCCGACAACTTTTCCGTTGTCGAGATGCGGGCAGCTCTCGACCTCTGCCACAACAAGGGAGTTAAAGCCTACCTGACAATCAACAGCTATCCTCGCAACGAAGCGATGCCGGCGCTGGAAGAGTATCTGGCACAGATTGCTCCGCTCTCTTTCGATGCGTATATTGTTGCAGACCCGGGAGTGATTGACGCGGTGCGACAAATATCGCCGGAGCGCGAACTGCACCTCTCCACCCAGGCCAACACCATCAACTGGCGCTCTGCCCGTTTCTGGCAGCAGCAGGGAATCCGTCGCATCAATCTGGCCCGCGAAATGAGCCTCGACAATATGTGCGAAACGGTGAAAAAAGTCCCGGGAATGGAATTTGAAGCCTTTGTGCATGGCGCTCTCTGCATTTCCTATTCCGGCCGTTGCCTGATTTCCAGCATGCTGACAGGACGCGATGCCAACCAGGGCGAATGCACTCACCCCTGCCGGTGGAGCTATCATCTGGTTGAGGAATCACGGCCGGGCGAATATTTTCCGGTCGTGGAGAACGAAGACGGCACCTTTATTTTCAACTCCCGCGACCTCTGCCTGGTGGAGCACATCCCTGCTCTTGTCACAAGTGGTGTGCATGCACTCAAGATCGAAGGGCGCATGAAGGGGATCAACTACGTGGCTTCAGTGTTGCGGGTTTATCGCCAGGCACTGGACGAGTATCTGGCAGACCCCGCAGGGTGGTGCTGTCGACCCGAATGGCTTGACGAGTTGGCCAAACTGAGCCATCGTGGCTTTACGTCCGGGTTCCTGTTCGGCCAACCCCGCAATGTCGGGCAGGAGTACCAGTCGGCATACATCCGCAGTCACGATTTCGTTGGAGTCGTCGATGAGGTACAAAAAGACGGCACGCTCCTTATCAGTGTACGAAACCGCATCAAACCGGGGGACATGATCGAATTTATCGGACCGGGGATGCGGAGCAACACCTTGACACTGCAAAACTTTTCTACTTTTACCGAACGGGGGGCAGCCGTTCCAGCGGAAGTTGCCAATCCCAACCAGCGAATACTTTTGACGGTACCATTTGCAGTCGAAGCGGGAGATCTTCTGCGCCGGGAAAAGGTCGGGGCCGCATGACCAACGAAACTCGAACATCAAGGAAGCTCTCGCATGACTGACCCAAAACTCCCCCCCCAGAATCTCGATGCCGAAATGTCGATTCTGGGCGGCATCCTGATCGACAACGACGCCATCAACCGGGTGCTGGAAAGCATCGTCCCGGAAGACTTCTACCGCGAGGCGCATCGCAAGATATTTCTGGCGATGATGCATCTGTCCGACAAGCGTGAACCGTGCGACCTGGTAACACTGACCGAAATTCTGCGAAAAAAAGGGGAGCTTGATGAAATCGGCGGCGCCGCCTACCTGCTCATGCTGGTCGATTACGTCCCGACCGCGGCCAATATCTCCTATTACTGCAAAATCGTCAAAGAGAAGTCGGTCAACCGCAAACTGATTTCCATCGCAACCGGTATTGTGACCCGGAGCTATGAAGACCAGACTGACGTCAATGAACTTCTGGACAAAGCCCAGAAAGATCTCTACGAGATCGGCGAAAACAAGCTCAGACCGCAGTATGTGCCAATCCAGCCGCTTATCAAAGAGGCCTTCAAAATCCTCAAGTCGTTAAATGAGCGCAAAGAGCACATCACCGGCGTTCCGACCGGCTATACCGATCTCGACCAGATGACCGCCGGCTTTCAGCCCGGCAGCCTGGTCATCATCGCCGCCCGTCCGTCGATGGGCAAAACAACCCTGGCACTTAACATCGCTCAATATGCCAGCGCCGAGAGCAAGAGAAAAACCGCGTCGGTCATATTCTCGCTCGAAATGGGGAAGGAGGACCTTGTCATGCGTTTCCTGGCCTCCATAGCCCGGGTCGACTTCGGGCGGATGCGCACCGGCCACTTCCAGGACAGTGACTGGCCGCGCCTTACCAGGGCCGCCGGGATTCTCCATGACGCCAAAATTTTTATCGACGACACTCCGGCGATCAGCGTCCTGGAATTACGCTCCAAGGCCCGCCGACTGAAAAGCGAGCATGACATCGGACTGATCATTGTCGACTACCTGCAATTGATGAAAGCCGGCACCCGTATCGAATCGCGCCAACAGGAGATTTCGGAAATTTCCCAGTCCCTGAAGGCACTGGCCAAGGAGCTGAGTTTGCCGGTCATAGCGCTCTCCCAGCTCAACCGCGAACTGGAAAAACGGGCCGACAAGCGCCCGATGATGAGCGACCTGCGTGAATCCGGCGCTATCGAGCAGGATGCCGACGTGATCATGTTCGTCTACCGCGAGGCGGTCTACTGTGAACAGTGCCGCAAACGCGACGGCTCCTGCACCCAGGGACACGAGCGCAACGCCGAACTGATAATCGGAAAACAGCGTAACGGCGCAATCGGAACGGTCAACATGGCCTTCTTCGGAGAGCACACCCGTTTTGAGAACCTGAGTGAACGGAACGAATAATGGTGCAACAACTGCCGTCAACTATGGAGGTCGGCCATGTCAGAGCAGATAAAAAAAGGTTCCCTGGGCGCAATTCTCTCGGCCTGCAACATCATCAACGACAACGACATTTCAGCAGCCCTGGAAGTGCAGGGCCGCACCGGCGTACGTTTGGGTGAAGCGCTGATCAGCCTGGGGATCGTCACCCAGGAGGATATCGACTGGGCACTCTCCAACCAGCTCGACATCCCCTACATTCGGCTCAAAGTGGACATGATCGACCCGGATGCGGTACGGCTCCTTCCGGCTGCGACCGCGAGAAAGTTCAACCTGATTCCACTCATCAAAGCCGGAGCTGAGTTGAGTATCGCCATTTCAGACCCGCTCAACAAGGCCGCAATTGAAGCGGTTGAACAGCAGACCGGCTGTCAGGTTAACATTTCGGTAGCCTTGATCCGCGAAATCCGCGAAATGATCGAAGCGTGCTATGGCAGCGGAGGACAGGAGCAGCTGGGGTTTGTTTCGAGCGTCTTTTCCGAAAATGTTCTCGAAACGATAAACAGCGATCTGAGCGGCGCAAAACTGATCGACTACCTGCTGATCTTCATGGTGCAGAACCGGCTCTCATCGCTCTCCCTTCAGCCGATGGGGGAACATGTAACCATCAGCGGCAGACGCAGTGGCGTCTCACGTCTGATTGGCTCGTTAGCCGGAACCTTTTACCCTGACGTCACGCTTAGGATCCGTAAAGGTATCGGCAGTTCAGCTTCAGGTGACACCAATTCTGGCGGATTGCTGACTTTCAGCTACCGTTCTCATCCAACCACTTTTCAGATAGCCACAATGACCGGCTATGGCGGAGAATATATCACCATCCGCCCCCATCTGTCCGCCAGCGTTCCTAACCGGCTTTCCGACCTTCACCTTCCGCCCCGGCAGGAAGCCGATTTTATCCAGTTATCGCGCAGGAAACAGGGGATCACCTTCTTTGCTTCAAGAAACACCCAGGAGCGGGATCGGTTTATCGATCTGATGCTCGAGGAGATTGATACAACAAACAAGAATGTCATCATCCTCGGTGAAGGGCCGGGGCGGATGAACAAGCGCTTCCCGCGGATTCTTCTTCCGCGTGATGAAACTGAACGGGCCGCAACAATCATGAGAGCCCTTGATCATGCTCCGGACATACTGGTCATTGAAGATGCTACCGAAGGAATGCCCTTTACCGCGGCCTGCCGGGCTGCCATGCGAGGCAAGGTTATACTGGCCGGAGTCGAAATCCGCGGAACACGTAACGTCCTGAGGCAACTACTGCTCTATCAACAACAGAACTACTTCCTGCCGTTTTTTGTCAATGGCCTGGTCTCTTTCAAAGGGATTCAGCTGCTCTGCCCGGAATGTTGTACCAACTACACCCCGCCGCCCGAGGAACTGGCCGCAATGAATCTGGCAAAGCCACCGGCAGAGTACTTCCGCTCCACCGGATGTGACGCCTGTGGCCACAGTGGCTTCAGTTCGAGAAAATTCCTGACAGACGTTCTGATCTTCAGCGATGAATTCCTTCGGATTTTTGAACAATCCAGTGATGTCGGCTCGCTGGAAAACTACCTCGGAATGGTCGGATACCAAGGCCTGACGGAAGAGGGTTTACGGCTTCTGCTGGCCGGAGAAGTTTCACCTGAAGAATATATCGCATCCGTGGTTCTTTAGTACGGGAGGAGAAAGCTCATGGCACGCATAGATGCACTTTTCAACATGCTGAAGGAGCAGGGAGCATCCGACCTGCACCTGTCAACCGGCAACCCGCCCATTTTCCGCCTGCGTGGCGAAATGGTGCGCCTCAATTACAAACCTCTGGGGCATGATGAACTGAAAGGGATCCTGTTTGAAATCCTGAGCGAAAAGCAACAGGCGCATTTCAACGAAACCAAGGATCTTGACTTTGCCTATGAAGTTCCCGGGATAGCGCGTTTCCGCGGTAATATCATGATGCAGTATCGCGGCATTGCCGCGGTATTCCGCATTATCCCCACCAAGATCCTTTCAGCCGATGACCTCGGCCTTCCGGAAGGGGTGCGGCGCATGACCGCCTTCAAAAAGGGGATGGTGCTGGTCACGGGGCCAACCGGTTCCGGCAAGTCCACGACTTTGGCTGGCATGATCGACCTGATCAACACCACGCGTAAAGAACATATCCTGACCTTTGAAGACCCGCTGGAGTTCATCCATGAAAACAAACTGTCGCTCCTGAACCAGCGCCAGATCGGCGAACACACCGAAAGTTTCGCATCAGCCCTGAAAGCGGCTCTCCGTGAAGACCCGGATGTCATACTGGTTGGCGAAATGCGTGATCTGACAACGATCCAGCTCGCCATGAGCGCCGCGGAAACGGGGCATCTTGTCTTTGGCACCCTGCATACCAGCACCGCCGCAAAAACAGTTGACCGAATTATCGATGTTTTTCCGACTGATCAGCAGGAGCAGGTCCGGGCCATGCTGTCGGAATCGCTCAAGGGGGTTGTCTGCCAGCAGCTTCTAAAAACTGCCGACGGCAAAGGGCGCGTCGCGGCGCTTGAAATCATGCTCGGCACGCCGGCCATCGGCAACCTGATCCGTGAAGGAAAAACATTCCAGATACCCTCCATCATGCAGACTGCCAAGAAAGACGGCATGCAGCTGATGGATCAGCATCTGCTCGATCTGCTGAAAATGAAAAAGGTCAATCCCGAAGAGGCCTACCGTTGCGCGGTGGACAAGAAACAGTTTGAGCAGTATCTGACTCCGGCATAGGCGAGGAGAAAAACTATGAATTTCAATCATTTTGACGAGCACGGCCATGCGATCATGGTTGATGTCAGCGCCAAGCAGCCGACCCTGCGGACCGCCATCGCCACTGCCGAAGTGCGCCTGTCGCCGGAACTGCTGGCAGTCATCAAATCCGGCGGAGTTGCCAAGGGAGACGTGCTGGGCGTTGCCCGCCTGGCCGGCATCATGGCTGCAAAGCGGACACCTGATCTGATCCCTCTTTCCCACCCGCTGGCCATTCATAATGTCACCGTCGATTTCGAAATGAATGAACCTTCAGGACTGATCTCGGTACGCTGCACGGTACGGGCGTATGAACGTACCGGAGTGGAAATGGAAGCCATGACCGGAGCCAGTCTGGCAGCCCTGACAATTTACGACATGTGCAAGGGGAGCGATAAATCAATCACCATCGGCGAAATCAAGCTGCTCTTCAAGGAGGGGGGCAAGAGCGGTGTTTACCACCGTGACATGGACAGCAGCGGCTAACGCGGCATCAACATGCAGAACGAACTGACCATACGACTCTCCGTTTTTGCGGGTGTCCTTCTACTGGTTGCTATCGGGGAGAACATCTCACCGCGACGCCCCCTGCTGGACAACAAGAAAAAACGCTGGGTTACCAATCTTTCCCTGGTTATTATCGACACGGTTGCGGTCAGGCTTCTGTTTCCTGTCCTCCCGGTTGCGCTTGCACAGGTTGCCGAGGTGCGGGGATGGGGACTGTTCAACGTCTTCCAGATGGCCCCCTGGCTCCGGATCCTGCTGAGTTTTGTAATCCTCGATTTCATCATTTATCTTCAACATCTCCTGTTTCACTTTACCCCTGCCTTGTGGCGCTTACACCGGATGCACCATACAGACCTGGATCTGGACGTTACCAGCGGCAACCGTTTCCATCCGCTGGAAATCATGATTTCGATGGTGATAAAAATGGGAGCGGTGGTCCTTCTGGGCACGCCGGCACTGGCGGTGCTTATCTTTGAAGTTGTACTCAATGCGTGCGCCATGTTCAACCACGGCAACATCAAGCTTCCCGCAGCGTTTGACAAGCTGCTGCGGCTCTTCATGGTTACTCCGGACATGCATCGCGTCCACCATTCGACGCTGGTACGCGAGACCAACAGCAATTTCGGTTTCAACCTCCCCTGGTGGGATCGTATCTGCGGCACCTACCGGCCTCAACCCGAAAAAGGGCATCTGGATATGACAATCGGTCTCAAGGAGTTCCGTGATCCGCAGCGCCTTACCCTGTTCCGCCTCCTTATTCAGCCGTTTACTTCCCCCTGACAGCGGTTCACTCAGCAACAGCTCCGTTTAATCCACTTG
Organism: Pelobacteraceae bacterium; assembly: GCA_041675485.1. GTDB lineage: Bacteria > Desulfobacterota > Desulfuromonadia > Geobacterales > Pseudopelobacteraceae > JACRCG01. The sequence continues at coordinate 17,191 of JBAYTT010000067.1, forward strand.
ATTGCCTGCTTGACACGGCTCCGGCAATACTGGTATGGTGGGACATTACAATTGTTGTACCGGATAGCAGATTACGTCATCGCAAGCCCCGGAAATTTCCGGGGCTTTTTTCGTACAACCAGAAA